>NZ_CAXTHR010000050.1:0-25706 GCF_964244095.1 uncultured Methylobacterium sp.
CCGGTGATGCCCTGGACGAGGATCGGGGTGGTCTCGTCGATGAGGATGCTCATGGTCTGATCCTTCGCTGTCGCAAGGGCTTTCCGCTGTCCGAGAGGCTTCCGCTGTGGCGAGCGCTTCAGTGCCTGGCGGCGTTGCACGCCTCGACCGCCTTGCGCGCGGCCTCCGACAGCGTCTCGGCGGTGATGAGGTCGAGGCCGCTCTCGGCCAGGATCTTCTGCCCGGCCTCGACGTTCGTGCCGGCGAGCCGCACGATCAGCGGCACCTCGATCCGCACCTCGCGCGCCGCCTGCACCACGCCCTCCGCAACCCAGTCGCAGCGGTTGATGCCGGCGAAGATATTGACGAGGATCGCCTTGACGTTGCGGTCCGACAGCACCAGCCGGAACGCGGTCGCGACGCGATCGGGCGAGGCGCCGCCGCCGACGTCGAGGAAGTTCGCCGGCTCGCCGCCCGCGTGCTTGATCATGTCCATGGTCGCCATGGCGAGCCCGGCGCCGTTGACGATGCAGCCGATCTCGCCGTCGAGCCCGATGTAGCTGAGGTTGTGCTCGGCGGCCTGGGCCTCGCGCGGGTCGCCCTGCGAGGGGTCGTGCATGTCGGCGATGTTGCGCCGGCGGAACATCGCGTTGTCGTCGAAGCTCATCTTGGCGTCGAGCGCCAGCACGCGGTCGTCGCGGGTGACGACGAGCGGGTTGATCTCCAGCATGGTGCCGTCGCAGTCGCGGAACGCCCGGTAGGCGTTCATGATCGTTTTCACCGCAGCCGACACCTGCTTGATGTTGAGCCCGAGCTGGAACGCGATCTCGCGCGCCTGGAACTGCTGCAGGCCGACGGCCGGCTCGACCACCACCTGGATCAGCGCCTCGGGCTCGTTGGCCGCGATCTCCTCGATGTCCATGCCGCCGCGCTGCGAGGCGATGACGCGCACGCGCTCGGCCTTCCGGTCGAGCACGTAGCCGAGGTAGAGCTCGCGCTCGAACGGGTCGGCGGTCTCGACGTAGACGCGCTGCACCGGCTTGCCCTCCGGGCCGGTCTGGAGGGTGACGAGGCGCTTGCCGAGCAGGTCCTTGGCCGCGTCGCGGACCTCGTTGTAGGTCCGGCACAGCCTGATCCCGCCGGCCTTGCCCCGGGCGCCGGCATGGATCTGCGCCTTCACCGCCCAGAACGAGCCGCCGAGTTCAGTCGCCGCGTAGACCGCCTGGTCGGCGCTGAAGGCGACGGCGCCCTTGGGAACGGCCACGCCGAAGCTCGCGAGCAGCTCCTTGGCCTGATACTCGTGCACGTCCATCGGGCGCCTCCTCCGTGTCGTCGTTCGACGCGGTTCTACGCCCATATTTTACTTTGTGTGACGTCGGTGTCGCGTCAAATTTTTTTGCATTCCCGTTGAGTTCGGCTTGATCGACCAAGGAATGCTTTTCGTATTCAATGGTGCGTCGCAGCATAACTTGGCTGCGCCGGCTCACGACCTTGCGCCGTGCCCGAATTCACTGTCCCCGGCCGTGTCCGGCCGGAGATACGTTTTCGCGCCGGCTCAACTCACCTTGGCCTTCACCACCTCGTAGACCGCCTCGTTGAGCGGGCCGGCATCACCCAGCAGGCCTTCGAGTTCGCCGAGCCGCGCCTCGGCGAAGGCGCGGTCGTCCAGGCCCTTGGCGTTGACGTAGACGTTGAGCGCGGCGCTGCGCAGGCCCGCATGGGCCGAGAGCACGGCCACGCCCGCATCCGAGATGACGTTGAGGTTGCCCTTGTCGGCGACGATTTCGGCGAGATCGATCACCCCGCGGCAGGCGCGGCAGCAGGCGAGCGGCACGTCGGTCGCCACCTTGAGCGCCGCCTGGATCGTTTCCGCCCGCACCGCCTTCTCGTCGTCGGTGCCTTTGGGAAGGCCGTAGGCGCCCATCACCGCGTCGAAGGCCGCCACGTCCTCACTGATCATGCCGGTGAGCTGCGCCCGCAGGGCCTCGGACTGCGCGAGCAGGTCCTTCAGCTCGGCCTCGACCGCGACGTACTTCTTCTTGCCGATGGTGAGGTTGCACACCATCGAGACCAGCGCCGCGCCCATGGCGCCGGAGATCGCGGCGGCCCCGCCGCCTCCGGGGGTCGGGGCGGCGCTGGCCAGCCCGTCGAGGAAGGTACGGATCGTGTCGTGCTCGGCCATGTCCCGCATCCCCTCCGATCAGGCCATCTTCCTGGCGAGCGCGTAGATCTCCTCGGCGTCGAACACCTGCTCGGTGTTGTCGAAGAGCTTGCCGACGCAGGCGCGATGGAGCTTCAGCTTGAGCCCGCCGATGCCGAGCGCGCCGAACGACGCCTTGCCGTGGCGCGCACGCGCCTTGTCCATCGCCTCGATGCCGCCGATGCCGGTGGGCGGCTGGGCGTTGTAATCGGCCACGAACTGGATCGAGGCCTCGTCGGCCCAGGCGGCCTCGGGCAGCAGCTCGACGCCGATGGCGCCGGCCGTGAACACGAGGTTCGTGCCCTTCACCAGCGCGACGCGGGAGGCCTCGTCGGGGGTCGCCGCTGCGAGGACGCGAACCTTGAACCGCGCGTTGATCGCGTCGGCCGCCGCCTGCGTCCGGTCGAGGGCGCGGCCGGCGATCGTCACCTCGGCGCCCTCGCCCGCCAGGAGCGCCGCCGAGCGCATGCCGACCGGGCCGGTGCCGGCCAGGATCACGGCCTTCTTGCCCTGGAGCGATCCCGCGGCCTTGGCGACCAGCGCGACGCCCGCGGCGGCGGTGGTGTTCGCGCCGTTCGAATCGAGCATGCACGAGACGCGGAACGGCCCGAAGAAGCGCTTCCGGACCGCCTTGAACAGGGCCTCGCCCTCGGTCATGCCGCTGCCGCCGACGAAGATCGCCGTCGACTTCTTCTCCGATCCGCCGCGGGTGTAGATCGTGCCGTCGACGAGCGCGCCGACGGTCTCGGGCGTGACGCCGCCGTAGCCGGTGATGCGGTCGGCGCCGCCGTCGTAGCCGACCACGGTGTCGAACACGCTCGGCACCGCATCGGTGTCGAACTGGAACAGCAGCTTCTTCATCGTCGGTCCTTTCGCGCCGCGGCTCGGCGCGGCCGGCGTTGGGCGGGGTTTCGATGTGCGGGGGTTCGATGTCGCGGCCGTCGCCCGGCGAACGGGCTCCGGCCGCCGCCGCGCGCGGGGCGGCGGCCCCGGGCCGCGAACCTAGACGACGTTCTGCGGCTTGCCGGCGACGAACGCCTCGACGTTGTCCACGAGCTGGTCGGCGAGGATCTGCATCGCCTGCTTGCTCGCCCACGCCACGTGCGGCGTGACGATGAGGTTCGGCAGGTCGAGGTCGCACAGCACGTTGCCCGCTTTCGGCGGCTCCTGCACCACCACGTCGAAGCCGGCGCCGCCGATGGTGCCGGCCTTGAGCGCCTCGGCCAGCGCCTCTTCGTCGACGAGCCCGCCGCGGGCGGTGTTGATGAGGAGCGCGTGCGGCTTCATCTTCGCGAGCTGTGCCCGGCCGATCATGTTCCGGGTCTCCGGCGTCAGCGGCGCGTGCAGGGTGATCACGTCGGATTCGGTGAGGATCGTGTCGAGGTCCACGAGGCCGTCCTGCGGGAAGACGTCGTAGGCGATGACCTTCATCCCGAGCGCCTCCGCGCGCTTGCCGATCGACTTGCCCAACGCCCCGTAGCCGACGATGCCGAGCGTCGAGCCGGCGATGTCGTGGATCGGATAGTCGAAGTAGCAGAACTGCGTCGACTTCGCCCAATCGCCCCGGCGCACGGAGTTGGCGTAGGGCACGATCGCGCGCCGCAGGGCGAACATCAGCCCGATGACGTGCTCGGGCACGGTGTTGAAGGCGTAGTTGCGGATGTTGACGACGGTGACCCCTTGCGCCTTCGCCTGTTCCTTGTCGATCACGTCCGTGCCGGTGGCGGCCACCGCGATCAGCTTCAGGTCGGGGAGCTGTTTCAGCGTGTCGGCGCGCATCGGCACCTTGTTGAGCAGCGCGATCTCGGCGCCTTCCAGCCGGGCGACGACGTCCTCCGGCGTCCAGGTCGAGGCGTATTCCGTGTAGTCGTGCGGGAAGCCGAACGGCCGCACGGTGGCGTCGAGGGACTCGCGGTCGAGGAACACGATCTTCTTGGTCATCAGGACCCCTTGGCCTCGGTGCCCGACGGTGGCGTCCGCCCGGCCTGTCCGATCGGTGCGCGCGGATACGGGATACGGGGGGGTCGGCCGCGCGGGCCAGCTCCCCCCCGCGCCGTGATGTCCGTCAGCCCTTGGCGAGCGGGTGCTCGCGCAGGTAGCTCGAGGCCGCGGCCACGCCCGAGCCGGGGGTGACGTGCACGCCGTTGTCGAGCATCGCCATCTCGGTGCCTGCGATCGCGCCGAGCAGCGACAGCTCGTTCAGGTCGCCGAGGTGGCCGATGCGGAAGACCTTACCGGCGACTTGGGAGAGGCCTGCGCCGAGGGAGAGGTTGTAGCGGTCGTAGGCGTGCTTGATGATCTTGGCGGCGTCGACGCCCTCCGGCGCCAGGATCGCGGTCACCGTGTCGGAGTTCCACTTGGGCTCCTTGGCGCAGGTCTTCAGGCCCCAGGCCGCCACCGCCTGACGGGTCGCCTCGGCGAGCACGTGATGGCGGCGGTAGACGTTGGCGAGCCCTTCCTCCTTGATGCAGTCGAGGGCCTCGCGCAGGCCGTAGAGCAGCGGCAGCGGCGGGGTGTAGGGGAAGTAGCCGGTCGGATTCTGCTTCAACTGGTCGGCCCAGGCGAAGTAGACGTGCCCGAGGCGGTCGTTGCCGCCGCCGGCGCCCTCCGAGACCTTGAGCGCCTTGTGGCTGACGCAGAGCACGCCGAGGCCGGCCGGCAGCATGAAGCCCTTCTGCGAGCCGGCGATGGCGCAGTCGACCTTCCACGCGTCCATCTCGAAGGGCAGCGAGCCGATCGACGAGATGCCGTCCACGAACAGCAGCGCCGGGTGGCCGGCCGCGTCCATCGCCCTGCGCACCGCGCCGATGTCGCTGGTGACGCCGGTGGCGGTCTCGTTGTGGACCACCATCACGGCCTTGATCGCGTGATCCTTGTCGGCGCGCAACGCCTCGCCGATCCGCTCCGGGCTCGCGCCGGTGCCCCACGCCTCGTCCTGGACGATCACGTCGAGGCCGAGGCGCTGGGCCATGTCGACCCAGAGGTGGCTGAACTGGCCGAAGCGGGCGGTCACCACCTTGTCGCCGCGGCACAGCGTGTTCGCCAGCGCCGATTCCCAGATGCCGGTGCCCGAGGACGGATAGAAGATGATCGTCCCGGCCTCGGAGCCGAACACCATCTTGGCATCCGTGAACAGCGGCTTGACCAGCGCCGGGAAGTCCGGAGAGCGGTGGTCCTCGGAGGGCACGTGCATCGCCCGGAGCACGCGGTCCGGGATGTTGGTCGGGCCGGGAATGAAGAGATGGTTGCGTCCGGGGCGCCGGGTTGCCGCCATGGGGTGTGTCCTCCGATTACCTGAGTCGTTGGCCGGCCTGGGCGGACGGCGTCTGGGATGATGCGTCGCGGGCGGCGCAGGGGGCGTGTCGTGGTCCGTGGGCGGTCCGGTGTCGCGACGGCGGCCCGGCTGCCGCGCGCAGGCCTTCGTCGGTCGTCCGCATCACCGGGCGATACGGGGCGGCGGCGTGGTCTCGCACCGCTTGCGGTATGGACCGCATGCCGGTCGCCTCCGAAAAGCCTCGTCTTCCATGCGTCGGCCGCGGTCTGCATGCAAGTCGCGATCATGCAAGCCGCGATCACGCACGTCGCGCGATGCGGGCCGGCGTTCCGACGACCATCGCCACCTTACCTCCCGTGGTTCCGCCCCGGACAGCGACCGCCTGGCCGTTTCCTGCGCCGGCTCCATGATCGGAGATCGCCTGCCTCTATTATGAACACCTAAGCCGCGGAAGCGAAACTGGAAAAACTTCCCCTGCGGCGAAAAAAAATTGCGGCGCGCCGCCACGCGGGCGCGAACGCCTCATGCGCCATCGCAGCATCGATGCCGCAGCGGCCGTCATCAAACTGAGACGCGTTTCCGCTCTGGCTCCAGGCCGGGACCGCCGCCGGGAGATGCTCGTGGCCGACGACACGGAAGCGACGACCCGGGTCCGCACCCTGTTCCTGTCCGACCTGCATCTCGGCACCCGGGGATGCCAGGCCGGGCTGCTGCTCGACTTCCTCAAGGATTACGACGCCGACGCGATCTACCTCGTCGGCGACATCGTCGACGGCTGGCAGCTTCGCGCGGGCTGGTACTGGCCGCAAGGGCACAACGACGTGGTGCAGAAGCTCCTGCGCAAGGTGCGCAAGGGCGCCTCGCTCACCTACGTGCCGGGCAACCACGACGAGTTCCTGCGCGACTACATCGGCACCACCTTCGGCGGCATCGCGATCGCCGAGAGCCGCATCCACGAGGCCGCGGACGGCCGGCGCTACCTCGTGATCCACGGCGACCAGTTCGACATGGTGGTGCGCCACGCGCCCTGGCTCGCCCATCTCGGAGACGGGGCCTACACCCTCGCGCTGTTCGTCAACACCGGCCTGAACAAGGTCCGCCGCCGGCTGGGCCTGTCGTACTGGTCGCTCTCGGCCTGGGCGAAGCTGAAGGTCAAGAACGCGGTCAACTTCATCGGGGCGTTCGAGCGGTTCCTGTCCGAGGAGGCGCGGCGCCAGGGCGCGGACGGCGTGATCTGCGGCCACATCCACCACGCCGCCGACCGCCGCATCGACGGCCTGCGCTACCTCAACACCGGCGACTGGGTCGAGTCCTGCACCGCGCTCGTCGAGCATTACGACGGGCGGATGGAGGTGCTGCACTATCCGAGCGTGCTGCGGGCCCGCGCCGCCGGGGAGGCCGGTCACGACACCCTGACGACCCCCGGGCGGCGGGCGGTCGCGTGAGGCTGCTCGTGGCGACCGATGCGTGGGCGCCGCAGGTCAACGGCGTGGTGCGCTCGCTGGAGCACATGGCGGCGGCGGCGGCCGGTCACGGCTTCGACCCGGTGTTCCTGACGCCGCGGGATTTCCGCTCGCTGCCGATGCCGGGCTATGCCGAGATCCGCCTCGCCCTGTGCACGCCGGCGCGCCTGTCCCGGATCTGGGACCGGCTGAGCCCGACCCACGTGCACGTGGCCACCGAGGGCACCATCGGCCACGCGGTGCGCCGCCGCTGCCTCGCACAGGGGCGCCCCTTCACGACGAGCTACCACACCCGGTTTCCCGAATACCTTGCCGCCCGCGCGCCCGTGCCGCAGGCGTGGAGCTACGCGTGGCTGCGGCGCTTCCACAACGCCGCCGCCGGCACGATGGTCAGCACGCCCTCGCTCGAGCGCGAACTCGCGGCCCGCGGCTTCCGCGGCCTGATGCGCTGGACGCGGGGCGTGGACACCGACCTGTTCCGCCCGGCCGATCCCGGCGCGCCCGCGCCCGCGGCGTTCGCCGGCCTGCCGCGGCCGATCTTCCTGTTCGTCGGGCGGGTGGCGGTGGAGAAGAACGTCGCCGCCTTCCTCGGCCTCGACCTGCCCGGCACCAAGGTCGTGGTCGGCGACGGGCCGGACCGGGGGCGCCTCGCGGCGGCGCACCCGCACGCGCGGTTCCTCGGCACCCGGACAGGGGCGGAACTGGCCGCGCTCTATGCCGGCAGCGACGCCTTCGTCTTCCCGAGCCTCACCGACACCTTCGGCATCGTGCTGCTGGAGGCCCTGGCCTGCGGCCTGCCGGTGGCGGCCTATCCCGTCACCGGTCCCCTCGACGTCATCGCCGGCACCGGCGCCGGCATCCTCGATGCGGATCTCCGCGCCGCGGCGCTCGCGGCCTTGGCGGTCCCGCGTGCGCGGTGCCGGGCCGAGGCGCTGCGCCGGACCTGGGCCGAGAGCGCCCGGCAGTTCTTCGGCAACATCGCCAGCGCGCATGCCGGTGCTTCCATCATCCGCGCTCCGGCGGTGGACGCCGCCTGCCCCGGCTGACGGGGTGACGCGGCGGCGCCGGGATGCGAAGGGTTGGCCCGCCCCGTGAACCCGATGCGATCCGCCCCGTGCCCCCCTTCGATCCGGCCCGCGCCGCCGAGTATCCCGCCGTGATCGGCTGTGACGAGGTCGGGCGCGGCGCGCTGTGCGGCCCGGTGGTGGTCGCGGCGGTGTGGTTCGATCCGGCGGCGATCCCGCCCGACCTCCTCGCCCGCCTCGACGACAGCAAGCGCGTGAAGGAACCGCTGCGCGAGGCGCTGACCCCGCTGATCCGCGCGCATGGCCGCGTCGCTCTGGCGGCTGGCTCGCGCGCGCTGATCGACCGGGTCAACGTCCGCGTCGCGACGCTCGACGCCATGCGCCGGGCGGTGCTGACGCTTCGCCTCGACGCGCCCGTGCTGGTCGACGGGCGCGACCCCGTGCCGGGGCTGTCCCGGCCCTGCCGCGCGGTGGTCGGCGGCGACCGGTCGGTGCCGCAGATCGCCGCCGCCTCGATCGTCGCCAAGACGTTCCGCGACCGCCTGATGCGGGTGCTGGCGCTCCGCCACCCGGCCTACGGCTGGGAGCGCAACGTCGGCTACGGCACCGCCGCGCATCTCGCGGGGCTCGCCGCCCGAGGCCGCAGCCCGCACCACCGCACGAGTTTCACGCGGCGCTATCCGGCGGCCGGGTAGAGCGGATCACAGCAGAGAGAACTGTTCGCCCGGCCTGGCGAAGGCCGAGGCATCAAGCGTCACCCGTTCGCGCGCATAGCCGAGGCGCGCCTTGGCCAGCCGCATCCGCGTCGCGATCAGCTCGGCATAGGCGCCCGTTCCCGTCATCCGCGTGCCGAAGGCGGCGTCGTACGCACGCCCGCCGCGGGCCTGCGCGACCAGCGAGAGGACGTGGCGCCGCCGCCCGGGATAATGCGCCGCGAACCAGTCGGCGACGAGGTCCTTCAGTTCGTGCGGCAGGCGCAGCAGCACGTGGTTCGCCTCCCCCGCCCCGCAGGCGCGCGCCTCGGCGAGGATCGCCTCGATCTCGTGGTCGTTGAGCGCCGGGATGATCGGCGCGACGATCACCATCACCGGCACGCCGGCCGCGCTGAGCGCCCGGATCGCCTCAAGGCGCTTCTGCGGATGCGGCGCACGCGGCTCCATCCGGCGGGCCAGCACCGGGTCGAGGGTGGTGACCGAGACCGCGACCTTGACGAGGTTCTGGGCCGCCATGCCGCCCAGGATGTCGAGGTCGCGGGTGACGAGGTTCGACTTCGTCACGATCCCGACCGGATGGCGGAAGCGCGCCAGCACCGCCAGGACCGCGCGGGTGATCCGGTGCTCGCGCTCGATCGGCTGGTAGGGATCGGTCGCGGTGCCGAGCGCGATGGTCCGCGGCGCGTAGCCCGGTGCCGACAGCTCGCGCTCCAGCAGGCGCGCCGCGTCCGGCTTGGCAAACAGCTTCGTCTCGAAGTCGAGCCCTGGCGACAAGCCCGCATAGGCGTGGTTCGGCCGGGCGAAGCAGTAGATGCAGCCGTGCTCGCAGCCGCGATAGGGGTTGATCGAGCGGTCGAACGGGATGTCGGGCGAGGCGTTGCGGGTGATGATCGTGCGGGCCCGCTCCAGGGTCACCTCCGTGCGCCGCACGGGCGCCGGCTCGCCGGTCGGCCAGCCGTCGTCGAGGATCTCGCGGGCGATCGCCTCGAAGCGCCCGTCGGGGTTGGCGGTCGCGCCGCGCCCGCGCGCCGAACCCGGCTGCGCCGTGCTCGCGCCGAGCCGGCGCGGCGCCGAGTCGCCGTCGTGCCGCGTGCGGGATTTCGGCATCGTGTGCCCTGCTCGCCGGCGTGAGGGTTTTCACATGGAACATATCATGAACATGAAAGGCGCCACACGCCTCGATTTTAGGCAGAACCCCCTCCGTTGTGACCGGTCGGCAACGCCCCGCCCTGTCTGTTGCAGCGCACCCTTCTCCGGCGGCGAAAATACGGTATGCGCGGCCATGATCTCAGCCCTGGTCTTCGTTGCCGACCCCGGCGACGCCGATGCGATCGACCGTCTCGCCGATTCCCTCGGCGCCCTCGTGGGCGGCGTCGCGGCCGGGCTCGTGGCGGATGCGGTGATCGTCGCGGGTTCAGCGAGCGGCGCCGTCGGGACCATCGCCGACGCCACCGGCGCGGTCCTCGTCGTCCCGTCGCGCGGGGACGACCCCTGGGCCGTGGGCGCGGCGGCGGCGCGTCGCGACTGGGTCCTGTGCCTGGAGGCCGGCGACGTGCCCGGCGACGGCTGGATCCGCACCCTCGACCGCTTCGTGGGCACCGCACGCGCCGACGCGTCGCTCGGCCGCCTGCGCCGGCCCCATGCCGGCCTCGTGGCGCGGATCGCCGCCCGCGCCGAGGCGGTGGTCGGGGCGCGGGCCGCGCGGGCCGGCGACCTCGTGCGCCGCGAGCGCCTGAGCGCCGGCGGCACCTTCGCGCCGCGCCTGAGGCCGCGCCGGCTCGGCGCCCGGATCGACCGGGCCTGAGCCTCACACGGTGACCGAGGCCCCCCGCCGCAGGTGCTCGTCGAGGCGCGGCATGATCTCGACGAAGTTGCAGGGCCGGTGCCGGTAGTCGAGCTGGCTCGCCAGGATGCCGTCCCAGGCGTCGCGGCAGGCGCCGGGCGAGCCCGGCAGCACGAACACGTAGGTGGCGTTGGCCACCCCCGCGGTGGCGCGCGACTGCAGCGTCGAGGTGCCGATCTTGTCGTAGGAGATCCGGTGGAACACCGCCGAGAAGCCGTCCATGCGCTTCTCGAACAACGGCTCCAGCGCCTCGGGCGTCACGTCGCGGCCGGTGAAGCCGGTGCCGCCGGTGGTGAGGACCACGTCGATGCCGGGATCGCGCGTCCATGCCTCGACCCGGCCCCGGATCGCGGCGACCTCGTCGGCCACGATGCCGCGGGCGGCCAGCCGATGGCCGGCCTCGGTGAGACGCTGCACCAGCGTGTCGCCGGAGCGGTCGTCGTCCGGCCGGCGCGTGTCCGAGACGGTGAGCACCGCGATCGCGAGCGGGACGAAGCGGCGGTCGGGGTTCTCGGACATCGGACTTCCTCGTGAACGTCGCGCCGGGATATGGGTCGGCGGCGGCGCGATGTCCCGTCCCGGCCCGCGGGACGCACGCCGTCCCCGATCCGCTACGCTCGACCGGCCGCAGAACCCCTTTCGGCCTCGAAGCGCGGCGCATCACGATGGATGATCGTCCCGTCCGCCTCACCAGCCCCGCCCATGGCTGCGGCTGCAGGCTCGATCCGGCGATCCTGCGCTTGCTGCTCGCCGACCAGCCCGCCGCCGGCCCGTTCGAGCGGCCGCTCGTCGGGCGCCCAGACCGCGGGCGCCGCCGCCGTCTAGGCGCCCGACGACGGCACCTGCGTCAGCGCCGCCACCGACTTCTTCACGCCGATGGCTGACGACCCGCGCGACTTCGGCCCGATCGCGGCCACCAACGCGATCTCCGACATCTAAGCCATGGACGGCAGGTCGACCCCGGCGCTGGCCATCCTCGGCATGCCGGTCGGCAGGATCGCGGCCGCGGTCGCGGCCGAGATCCTGAAGGGCGGCGCATCGACCTGCGCCGAGGCCATCCTCGCGCGCGGCCGGTCATCCGGCCGCCGCGATCGTCGGGCGGGTGGAGGCGGGCGCGGCCGGCCTCTGCGTCGCGGCCTGAGCGGGGCCGGCAGGCGATCGCCATCTAAGGCGATCTTCATCTCTTCCCGCCACGGTGGCCGCCCCGCGACGCGTCGCGCGAAGCCGCCCGTCATCGTCTTGACCCAAGCCCCCCCCGATCCGGATCGAGCGAGCGCCCACGGCGTCGCGGGCTGGCCCTTCGGCCGGCCCGTACCGGCGCCCGCGCGACCGGATCGCCTGCCGGACGGCCGGCCCTGGCCGCGCCTGCGCGTCCTGACCGTCGCCTCCGGCGGCGAGCCGCGGCTCGCCGCCGGCATCCGTTCGGTCGCGCGGCAGGATTTTCCGGACTGCCGGCACGACGTGGTGCCGCCCGGCGCGGCCGCCCTGGCCGCGATCCTCGCCGACGGATCGGTCGATGCCGTGCTGGTCCTGCGGGCGGGCGACCTGCTGGCGCCCGGCGCGCTCGCCGCGCTCTGCCTCGATGCGGTCCTGAGCCGCGCCGGGGCGGTCGCGGGCCTGCGCGTCCTGTTCGATGCGGCGGTGAGCGGCCTCGACCTGCCGGCGGCCCAAGGCGTCGAGCCGGAGGCGGCCGTTCCCTTCACCGGCGGCGAGATCCTCTGGCAGCGGGCCGCGCTCGCCGGGGTCGGCGGGTTCGATCCCGCCGATCCGCGCGGGCCCGCCCGCGCCTGGGCGGCGCTCGCCGAGACGCCGGCCGGGGTCTCGCGGATCGGGCGTCCGGTGCTGCTTCAGCACGCGCCCGGGCGCGATGAGACGCCCGGGCGGACCCTCTCGGTGGCCTCGCTCACCGGCACCGGGCATGCCGGCGGCGCCGGCATCGCCCATCGCCGTCTCGGCGCTGCCCTGAGGCTTGCCGGTCACCGCGTCGCGGACCTGCGGCTCTCGGACGAATCGCCGCCGGCGGCCGCGGAATGGACCGATGCGTTCCCCGTCGCGGAGGCCGCGATCCTTGGCGGCGGCCACGACCTCGTGCTCGCGGGCAACCTGCACGGGGCGACGCGCAGCCTCGACCTCGTCGGGCGGCTCTCCGCGCGGCTTCCGGTGGCGCTCGTGCTCCACGACCTGTTTGCGCTGACCGGGCGCTGCGCCCACCCGCGCGGCTGCCCGCGCATCGAAGGCCCGGGCTGCGACGCCGCCTGCCCGACCCCGGACGAGTACCCGCAGCTCGCGCGCGGACGCATCGCCGGCGCCCGGGCCGGCAAGCGCGCGGTGCTCGGCCGCCCCGGCGGCCCGCTCCTGCTCGCGAACTCCGCCTGGACCGCGGCGCGGGCCGCGGCGCTGGCGCCCGCCGGCACGCCGATCGCCCCGCTCGCCCTCGCCTTTCCCACGGGCGTGTTCCGGCCGGGCGGGCGCGGGGCGCTGCGGCGCGACCTTGGGCTGCCGGCCGACGATCTGCTGATCCTCGTCTCGGCGGTGGTGCTCGACGGCCCCGACAAGAACGTCGGCGATCTCGTCGACGCCCTGCGCCGCGTGGCCCGCCCCGGCATCGGCTTCGTCGCGATCGGCCGCCTCGACCACCCCGCCCGGCTCGCGCTGCCGAACCTGTTCGCGCCGGGCCTGATCGCCGACGAGGCCGGCCTCGCCGCATGGTACGGCGCCTGCGACCTCCACGTCACCGCGAGCCGGCTGGAGACCCTCGGCCAGACCCCGATCGAGGCGGGCCTCTGCGGCACGCCGACGCTGGCCTACCGCATCGCCGGCCTCACCAGTTCGGTGATCGACGGCGTCTCCGGCCGGCTCGTCCCGGCCGAGCCCGGCGCCCTGGCCGAGGCCCTCGAAGCCCTCGTCGCCGACCGTGCCGCCCTCGCGCGCCTCGGCGCCTTCGCGCGGATCGTCCTCGAAGGCCGTTTCAGCCCGGCCGCCGCCGCGATGTCCCTCGACCGGATCTTCCGGGATCGCGGCCTGATGCCGGACGGCCCGGGGCGCCTGCGCCTCGACCCCGCAACGCTCGGCCATTTCCCCTTCGCCGCCGCGCCCTGCCCGGCCGCGACCGGCATCGTCGAGGCGCCGGCCGGCCCGTTCGTCCGAAGTCTTCGCCGCGCCAAGCAGCGCCTGCTCGGCCGCAGGCTACCGCCGTGGATGCGGCGCGGGCTCTACCTCGCGTCCCGCGTGCGGAGGCTGCGGTGACCGGCTTCCGGATCTACGTCGACCAGACCCATATCCGCGGCCACGTCACCGGCATCGAGCGGGTCGCCCGCGACCAGTTCACGCCCGAGATGCTCGGGAGCGGTGCGGTCCGGGCCGTGCGCAGCCGCGGGATTGCGCGGATGATCCTCGCGCAGCAGGTCGGCCTGCCCTGGCGCGCGGCGATCGATCGGAAGGCGCAGTTCGTCATGGCCGGCTTCCCGCCGGGCCCGCTGCTGGCGCCGTTCGCCGAGCGGTGCATCGTCTGCGTCTACGACACGTTCCTGCTCGAGCGGCCGCAGGACCTCAATTGGAAGAGCCGGCTCTACATGGTGCCGAGCTTCCGCTGCGCGCTGCGCTGGGGCCGGCGGTTCCTCGTGATCTCGCGCACCACGGGGGAGGCCCTGCGCCGGTTCTGCGCCGCCGACGCGATGGTCGCGCTGCTGCGTCCCGCGGTGCGGGACGTGTTCGGTCTTTCCGGCCTGCCCGCTCCCGCCGCCTACCGGCCCGGCGAGCCGCTGCGGATGCTCGCCATCGGTACGATCGAGCCGCGCAAGGACTACGCCGCCGCGATCGAACTCGCGGCGGCGCTGGTCCGGGCCGGCGTGCCGGCCGAACTCCACATCGTCGGCCGGGTCGGCTGGGGCCGGCATGCCTTCCTCGACGACCCACCGCCGTTCCTGACCTGCCACGGCTACGTCGACGACGCGGCGCTCCGCGATCTCGCGGCCCGCGCGCACCTGCTGCTCTCGACCTCGAAAGCGGAGGGGCTCGGCCTGCCGCTGCTGGAGATCCAGCACGGCGGCCTGCCGGTCGTCGCGCCGGACGGTCCCGTGTTCCGCGAGGTGCTCGGCGAATCCGGCCTCCTCATCGATCCCGGCGACCCCGCCGCCGCGGCGGCGGACCTCGCGGCGTGGGCTCGGACCGGACGGCTCGGGCAGGCGGCGGCCCGTTCGCGGGCCAACGTCGCCCGCTGGAACGGGCTCGCCACGCGCGACGCCGAATGCTTCCGCGCCTACCTCGAAGACGGCCCCTCGGCCTACGGACCCGACGGCCTCGTCGTCGCGGCCGGCCCCCGTGCCCCCGGGTGGTGAGCGACCGGATTCACATAGATCCCGGCGCTTGCCGCGTCGGTGGCCGCGCATCCCCCCGCGCCGCTTGCGCGGAGAGGGCCGCGGCGACCCCGTCGTCGTCGTCGTGGGCCAAGGCGGCAGCCGAGGGTGAGGGAGCGACACCGGAGGCGCCTCATCCGACCGCGCCCCCTCATCGCCGCTTCGGCTTCGCCTCCGCTCCCCGGCTGCACGACGGGGTGCAGCCGGGCCTTCCCCGCAAGCGGGGCGAGGGGGCCGCGCCTCATCCGATTGCGTCGAGAGATGTGTGCATTCGCCAGGGTGGTGAGGCGGACTGCGTATTGAGCGCCGCGCCGGGAGCCCGTTAAACATACTCTCCGTCGGTGGATGGACTGGCGCCGTCTTCCGCTCCGATGCGAAAGACGTGGCCGGCTCGAAGGTCTTAATTCTTTGGTACGGTGATTGCGGAAACACGATCGAACACCGTCGAGGCACGGCGCCCCCGGTCCGGGACGAGACGGGACCGCCCCGGATCGGGACGGAGCCGGCGAACCGGCGGACAGGTGAGGGAAACAGGCCGATGTTCGATTTCTCGACACCCGTCCGCGGCGAACCGGTGGAGGTGGCGCTGCCGCCGGGACTCTCGGACCGGACCGATCCGCGCACCGTCCTCCGGCGCCTCTGGCGGGGCGCGAGCTTCATCGTGCTCGGCGGCCTGTTCATGGTCGCCGCCGCCGTGGCGGTGCTCGGCCTGCTGACCCCGGTCTACACCTCCGGCATCCAGATCCTGATCGATCCCTCGGACCTGCGCGTCGTCGACAACGACGTCAGCGCCCGCACGCCCCAGGCCGACAGCGGCGTGTCGCTGGCCGAGAGCCAGACCAAGGTGATCCAGTCCGACAACGTCCTGCGGCGCACCGTCGAGGCGCTCGCCCTCGACCGCGACGACGAGTTCGCCAAGCCCGATTCCGACAACCCGACGATCGTCTGGCTGCGCACGGCGCTCGGGATGCTGCCGCCCGCGGGCGGGCGCGACCCGGTCAACGTCGCGATCGACACGCTTCAAACCAAGCTCACCGTGCGCCGGGCCGAGCGGACCTTCGTGATCGACGTGCTGGTGCAGTCGCGCGATTCCGAGAAGGCTGCGCGGATCGCCAACGCCATCGGCGACGCCTACTTCGCGGAAGAGGCCGCCGCCCGCACCGAGGCCGCGCGCCGCGCCTCCGACGCGCTGAACGGCCGGCTGTCGAGCCTGCGCCGCGACGTGGAACTCGCCGAGGGCAAGGTCGTGAAGTACCGCGAGGACAACAACCTCGTGGCCGCGAGCGGCCGGCTGCTCACTGACCAGCAGCTCGGCGACCTGAACCAGCAACTCGTCACCTCTCAGATCAAGACGGCGGAGTCGCGCTCGCGCCTCGACCAAGCCCGCAAGATGAAGGCGGGCGAGGCCAGCACGGCGCTGCCGGAGATGCTGCAATCGCTGGAGATGCAGGCGCTGCGCCAGCAATACGCGACGCTCTCGCGCAACACCGCCGAGCTCGCGACCCGGCTCGGCGAGCGCCATCCCGCGATGGCCGAGCAATACGCGCAGCAGCGCGACCTCCAGCGCCTGATCCAGCGCGAGAAGGAACGCATCATCGAGACCACGCAGAAGGATTACGACCGCGCGGTCGCGAGCGAGGCGGCGATCCGCAAGAGCCTCGACCGGGCCAAATCCGAGACCGTCACCAGCGACCGCGCCAATGTCGGCCTGCGCGAACTGGAGCGCACGCTCGAATCGCGCCGCGGCGTCTACGAGGTCTACCTGCGCCGCTCGCGCGAGGCGAGCGAGCAGGAGCGGCTGAACAGCGTCAACGTCCGGATCATCTCGGCGGCGATCCCCGCGCGCCTGCGCACCTGGCCGCCCTCCCCGAAGCTGGTGCTGCCGATCGCGCTCTTGGCCGGCATCGCCCTCGGGGCTGCGATCGCGCTGTCGCTCGGGGCCTCCCGCGACCGCCGGAACGGCCGGCGCGACGGGCACATCGCCGCGGCCCGCAGCCTCCGGGCGGCCGATGCTTGAGCCGCGCGACCTCTGCATCCCGGACGGCGCCGCGCCGTCGCGCAGGGATCCGGCCGTGGACGCGGCACCGCGCGCACGGACCCTGCGGCCCGGCGACCCGCATGCGCCTTCGCCGGCGGAGGCCGAGGGCCCGGTCCGCGAGCCGCCGGTCCCCGCTCGATCGGACGGGTCCGTCGCGGCCGGCTCCGCCTGGAGCGTGCGGATGTTCGGTCAGGTCTTCGCCGCCGGCCCCGCGGCCGGCATCCTCGCCGTCGCGGCGGCGGAGCCCGCGACCGGGCCGCGCCTCGTCGTGACGGCCAACATCGACCACATCGTGCTGCTCTCCGAGAACGCCGCCTTCCGCGCGGCCTATGCGGGGGCTGCCGCGCGCACCCTCGACGGAACGCCGCTGGTCTGGCTCGCGCGGCTGCGCGGCCATCCGGCCGCACGCGTCACCGGTCACGACCTCCTCGCCGACGCCCTGTTCGCGCCGCCTCCGGCCGGCCGGCGCGTCTTCCTGGTGTGCTCGGTGGAGCCGGTCGCGGACGCGATCCGGGATCGCCTCGTCCGGTCCGGCTTCGATCCGGGCTCGGTCGCCACCTGCGTTCCGCCCTTCGGGTTCGACGACGACGCCGCCTACGGGCAGGCGCTCGCCGCCCGCATCCGCGCCCACCGGACGAGCCTGCTGGTGATGGGCGTCGGCGCCCCGCGCTCGGAGATCTGGGTCCACCGTCACGGCGCCGCCCTCGGCGCGCCGCTCGTCCTGGCGGTGGGCGATGCGGTGAGCGTCGCGGCGGGCCTCGCTCCCCGGGCGCCGGTGCTCCTGCAGCGCGCGGGCCTCGAATGGGCGTTCCGGTTCGCCCGCGCGCCGCGCCGGCTGTTCCACCGCTACTTCGTGCGCTCGTGGCGCTTCCTCGGCCTTCTCCGGCGCGAGCTGGCGGCGGGCGAGCGCGCCCCGTGAGGGTCGGTCAGGACGGGGTGAAGAGGTCCGGGTGGCGCAGGCGCAGGGCGAAGACGAGCAGCAGCGTCTTCATGTCGGTGATCTCGCCGCGATCGCTGCGTGCGGCGAGGTCGTCGAGGGGGACCTCGTGCACCGTGATCGCCTCGTTCTCCTCGGCGAGCCCGCCGCCCGGTCCGGAGCGGTCGGCCGCGGCGAAGGCCGCCAGGAACAGGTCCATCCGCTCCGTCGAGATGCCGGGCGCGCTCCAGGCGCTGACGACCCGCTCCAGGGGCCCGAGCGCGACGCCGGTCTCCTCGTAGGCCTCCCGGCGCGCGCCGTCCTCCGGGTCGCCCTCGTCGAGGATGCCGGCCGGCGTCTCGACCATGTCCGGCGGACCCTCGGCGAAGAAGACCGGCGCTCGGAACTGCGAGACGAGGAGGGCGACGCGGCGGGCCGGATCGTAGGGAAGCACCGAGACCGCCCGGCCGTGATCCTCGATCTCCCGCGTGATCCGGGTGCCGTCCGGCATCGTCACTTCCGCGACGAGGAACCGGGCCCAGCCGTCGTGGACGAGGCGTGTCCCGCGGATGATGGGTACCATGCCTGTGGATCTTCCCTGCGAGCGGCCGTCGCGACGGGCTCTACGCAGGCGATGGTTCAGGAATGAGGCGGCTTCGCGGAGTCTCCGGGGCAGGCGCGGGAGCGTTTTCCAGCGAGGCGGATGCCGGCTCGCGTGAAGACAACGACCCCGTAAGAAGTTTGGAGCGACGTCCATGATCCGACGATCGTGCAATCCGCTTTAAGGGGCCCGCCGGATCGCGAAGCGCGTCACGGTGCCGACCCGATCGACGGCTTCGAGGGTGTCGCCCTCCTCGCGCACGAGGTTCGGGATGTCGAGGCCTGCGAGCGGATCGGTGCAGGTCACCCGCAGCAGGCCGCCGGCCGGCAGCGTGCGGAGCGCCTTGCGCGTGCGCAGGACGGGCAGCGGGCACTTGAGGCCCGCCAGATCGAGTTCGATCGCTGGCGCATCCGGCATGGAAGGACCCCGGCGGCGGGAGGGCGAACGGCGGGCACGCTTGGATCAAGCGTCGGGGTCATCGGAACGTGCAGTGCGTGAAGGCCGGGTCGATCGAGCGGTGCCACGCGTCCGCGTAGGCGGCGAGCCGCTCCTCGGCCTGCGAACGGCCGGCCGCGACGATCGCCTCCAGCGGCTGGAGATGGATGGTCTCGTCCCGGCCCGAGGCGTCGCGGCGGGCGCGCGCCGTCAGCCCGGCGCGGGCGATCGCCAGCGCCTCGGCCGCGACCGCCCCGAGGTTGCGCCCCGGCACCGGGGTGGCGAGGCCGAGGCGCGGGACGGTGGCGCGCAGCGCCTCCCGGTCGGTGGCGCTCCAGCCCGAGACGAGGTCGAGGGCCGCGTCCAGCGCGGTGTCGTCGTAGAGCAGCCCGACCCAGAACGCGGCCTGCGCCGCGATCATGCCGGCATTCCCTACGTCGGCGCCGCGCATCTCGAGGAACCGCTTGAGACGGACCTCCGGGAAGGCGGTCGAGGCGTGGTTGGCCCAGTCGGAGACGGTTGCGTACTCGCCCGGCATCTGCGCGAGCCGGCCCGCCATCAGGTCGCGGAACGCGGCGCCGGAGACGTCGTGGTAGGTGTCCCCGCGCTTGACGAAGTACATCGGCATGTCGAGCAGCCAGTCGACGTAGCCCTCGTAGCCGAAGCCCGGCTCGAACGCCCGCGGCAGCATGCCGGTGCGGTCGGGATCGGTGTCGCGCCAGATCTCCGAGCGGCGCGAGAGGAAGCCGTTCGGCCGTCCGTCGGTGAAGGGCGAGTTGGCAAACAGCGCGGTCGCCACCGGCTGCAGGGCCAGCGCGGCGCGGAGCTTGCGCACCATGTCGGGCTCCGAGGAGAAGTCGACGTTCACCTGCACGGTGGCGGTGCGCAGCATCATGTCGAGGCCGAGCGCGCCGACCTTGGGCATGTAGCCCGCCATGATCCTGTAGCGGCTCTTGGGCATCACCGGGGTCTCGGCCCGCGTCCATTTCGGGCTCATGCCGAGGTCGAGGAAGCCGATGCCGAGCGCGTCCGCCACGCGCTTCGTCACGGAAAGGTGCGCGTCGAGCTCGCGGGCGGTGCCGTGCACGTCGGCGAGCGGCGCCCCGGAGAGCTCGAACTGCCCGCCCGGCTCGATCGAGATCGCGCCGCCCTCGGCCGCCGACAGGCCGATGACGTTGCCGTCGTCGATGATCGGCTCCCAGCCGGTCTCGCGGGCGACGCCGTCGAGCAGCGCGCGGATGCCGCGCGCGCCGTCGTAGGGGACCGGCGCGCGGCTCTCTGTGTAGAACGGGATCTTCTCGTGCTCGGTGCCGATCGCGAAGGCGTCGCGGGGCTTTTCGCCCGCCGCGAACCAGTCGATCAGCTCGGCGCGGGTGGTGAGCGGGGTCGTGTCGGACGTATCGCGCGCCATGCGCTGCCTCGCCGTGAAAACAGGTGCGGACCTGGGAAGCGCGCCGGCCGTCTCGCGGGAGCGATGCGGTCGAGCCCCGTCGCCGGGAAGCCGTGTCCTTAATCCAGGGCGCGGGGCCCGACAACGCGGGCCGGCGACGCCGCCGCTCCGGGCGGCGTCGTTCCCCGGGCGAGGCCGTCCGGCGCGAACCCCGATGTGCGCGGGCGCACGTGACAAAGCCCTCAGCGGGCGTCGCCGAGCACCGCCTGGACGAGCGCGAGCACCGCGACCATCGCGGTGTCGGCCCGCAGGATGCGGGGGCCGAGCGAGAGCGCCACGGTGTTGGGGCGCTCCATGATCGTCGTCCGCTCCTCGGGTGCGAAGCCGCCCTCCGGCCCGACCAGCACCGCGAGCGGCACCGGCCGCCCGGGATCGGCAGCGGCGCGCAAAGCCGCCACCGGGTCGGCGATCGCGGCGTCCTCGTCGCAGAACACCAGCAGCCGCTCCGGGGCGAGGTCGACGAGCGCCGCATCCAGGCGTGCGGCAACCATCAGCTCGGGCACCGCGAGGATGCCGCACTGCTCGGCCGCCTCGATCATGTTGGCCCGGAGCCGTTCGGTGTTGAGCCGCTCGCCCTGCGTGCGGCGCGTCAGCACCGGACGGATCGTGCCGGCGCCCATCTCCACCGCCTTCTGCGCGAGGTAGTCGAGCCGGGCGCTCTTCAGGGGCGCGAACAGGTAGTGCAGGTCGGGCCGCCCGGTCTGCGGCCGCGTCCGCGCGTCCACCACGAGATGCGCGCTCTTGCGGCCCGAGGGGACGAGGCCCGCCCGCCACTCGCCGTCGCGCCCGTTGAACAGCAGCACCGGATCGTCGGGCTGCCGGCGCAGCACGTTGAGCAGGTAGTTCGCCTGCGCCCGGTCGAGGGGAAGCGCCGCGCCCGCGAAGAGGTCGCCCGCGACGTGCAGACGGGGCGCGGTGAAGTCGTAGGCCGCCATCGGCGCTCCGTCGCGCGTGGGCGCGCCACTGTCAACGTCGCGTCATCGCGCGAAACCTGTTGCGCGAAGGCAACGCGCGCGGGTTTTCGGAGCGCGGCCGACGCATGTCCGCGGCGGCCCGTTTGCGGCTCGATTGACGCCACATTCCTATGGCGAAGCGGGGACCGGGCAGTCCGGGCCGGCCGATCCGCGGCGCGGCCGGCACCCGGCCTGGGAAGCGTCCGTCGCCGCCGCGCGGTGACGTCGCGGCCATGCGACCGGGCGGATCTTAGGGAGGCGAGACCATGACCTACAGGACCTTCGGATGGGCGGCCGTGCTGCTGGCGGGCAGCCTCGTCTCCAGCACCGCCGCCTTCGCGCAGGCCGCCGAGTGCAGCGCGATCCAGACCACCCTCCAGGCGCGCAAGGACCTCGTCGCCAAGGCGAACTCCGCCTCGAACACGAAGAAGAAGATGACGCCGCAGGAGGCCTGCGCCCTGTTCGGCAGGCTCCAGGCCAACGGCGTCGAGGGCATCAAGTGGATCACCGCCAACAAGGAGTGGTGCTCGATCCCCGATGCGTTCGCGGAAGGCTTCAAGGCCGACCACACCAAGGTGGCGGGCATCCGCACCAAGATCTGCGGCATCGCCGCACAGGCCACCAAGATGGAGGCGCAGGCCCGCACCCAGGCGCAGAACGGCGGCGGCGGCGGCCTCCTCGGCGGCCCCGGCCTGACCGGCCAGTTCAAGCTGCCGCAGGGCGCGCTCTGAGGCACATGCGCCGCGCGTCCAGCCCATCCCGACGCCGCTCGTGAGCGCCGGCGAGGTCGCTGAAGCCCGCGTCGCCGACGCGGTCGCCGGCCATTGGGTCGACCGGATCGCCCCCCGGCCGGTGCGGCCCTACCTGCGGCTCGCGCGCATCGACCGGCCGATCGGCTGGTGGCTGCTGCTGCTGCCGTGTTGGTGGTCGGCGGCGCTCGCGGCGACCCATGCCGGCCTGCCCTGGCCCGATCCGCGCCACCTGCTGCTGTTCCTGGTCGGCGCGGTGGCGATGCGCGGGGCCGGATCGACCTACAACGACATCGCCGACCGCGACCTCGACGCGCAGGTCGCGCGCACGCGCTCGCGCCCGCTCCCGTCGGGTCAGGTCGGCCCGCGGGCGGCGGCCGCCTTCCTCGCAGCGCAGGCCTTCCTCGGCTTCCTCGTGCTCGTGCAGTTCGACGCCTTCGCGATCCGCGTCGGGATCTGCTCGCTGGTGCCGGTGGCGATCTACCCGTTCATGAAGCGGGTGATGCCGATGCCGCAGCTCGTGCTCGGGCTCGCCTTCGCCTGGGGCGCGCTGATGGGCTGGGCGGCGCTCCTCGACCGGCTCGGAGCCCCGGCCCTGCTGCTCTACGCCGGCGCGATCGCCTGGGTGATCGGCTACGACACGATCTACGCGGTGCAGGACATCGAGGACGACGAGATCGCCGGCATCCGCTCCTCGGCCCGCCTGTTCGGCGACCGGGTCAGGCTCGCGGTGGGCTCGTGCTACGGCGCGTCGGTGGCGCTGATCGCTGCTGCCGCCTACGGCGCCGGGGCCGGCCTGCTCGGCTATCTCGGGATCGCGGCGTTCGCCGCCCATCTCGGACGGCAGGTGCTGCGCCTCCGGGGGCGCGACGGGCGCGGGGCGCTCGCCCTGTTCCGCTCGAATCGCGGGGCCGGGCTGATCCTGTTCGCGGGGCTTGCCGCCGACACCGTCAACCAGGGCTGGCCCGGATAGGGCGGGAGGCTCACGAGCGGGCGATGATCTCGTTCTCGCCGCGGTGGATCTGCGGGCGCACCGGCAGGCGGCCGGTCTTGCGGCGCACGAGGAAGCGCGGGCGGCGGTCGCCGAGCGAGCCGTGGCGGCGGATGCGGGTCTTGCCGAGCATCAGCCGGCCGACCTGAGCTGCCACCGTCGCGAGCGCACCGTCCTCGCGCACGATCATCCGCGGCAGGCCGGTGCGGGCCGAAAGGTCGCGCCAGACCGCGACGACCTCCTCCTCGCAGAACGGACCGAGGCGGGAGAGCACGCCGCCGTCGGCATCGACCAGGAGCAGCGCGAACCGATCCTCGCCGCAGCCCTCGGCCTCGTCCGTCGCGAAGGCGAGCGCGATGCCGGCGGGCTTCGCGGCGGGCGCCCCCGCGCCGATCACCGGCAGCGTCGAGGCGGTGAAGGCGAAGCCCGGCGCGGCGGCGCCGTCGGCGCCGGGATGTCCGGTGCGGTTCCGATCCATGGTCTCGAAAGTGTTCATCCGCCCGCCGTCCTTTTGCAAGTGGCGACCTGCCTGGGCCGTCCGTCATGGCAAGCAGAATGGGGTCTAACCTCCCCACGGTGGCTTAAAAGTGAGCGTTAAGCGATCGTGGACGGGGACCTCCCGTCCGGAATGCTCAATGCTTCCTTGCGCCGACCATCGAAATCCGGGCGTATCGCAGTGCGGCCTCGCGATCCTTGTGGCGCTCCGGGCCACCGCCTACAACGGAGCGACCGCCCCCTTCGCCATCGGCAACGGTCCGCTCGGCGCGTCGGGCGGGTCCGATCCCGAGCGCGATCCCCTCGCCCGATGCCGGACACGGACCGCCATGCCCGACCCGATCCAAGCGGATTTCGTGCTCGACCTGATGCCGGACCTGCGCGACGCGCTCCGGGAGGCGGCCTCGCTCGCCCTACCCTCCTTCCGCGCGGGCGGTCACACCGCGGCGCGGATCTGGTCGAAGGCCGGCGGTTCGCCGGTGACGGAGGCGGATGTGGCCGTCGACACCTTCCTGAAGGTCCGCCTCGGCCAGATCGTGCCGGCGGCCGCCTGGCTCTCCGAGGAGACCGCCGACGATCCCGTCCGCCTCGGGCACGACCTCGTGTGGATCGTCGACCCGATCGACGGCACCCGCGCCTTCCTGTCGGGGCATCCCGACTGGTCGATCGCGGTGGCCCTGCTCAAGGCCGGGGAGCCGGTGGTCGGCTTCGTGCACGCGCCCGCGCTCGGGCAGGATTACGAGGCCGTCCGCGGCCGGGGCGCGACCTGCAACGGGCGGATCATCGGAACCGCGCCGGGTCGGGACCTCGCGACCGCCCGCGTCACCGGCCCGAAGCCGATGTTCGACCGGCTCGAGCGCGGTGTCTCGCGGGCGGGAGCCGAGGCCGCCTTCACCCGCGTCGCGCGCGTGCCGTCGCTGGCGCTGCGGGTCGCGCGCGTCGCGGACGGGTCGATCGATGTCGGGCTGGTCTCGTCGGATGCGCGCGACTGGGATCTCGCCGCCGCCGACCTCATCCTGCGCGAGGCGGGCGGGTCGGTCTGCGACCTGCGCGGCGTGGCCACCGTCTACAACCGGCCGGACCCGGTGCACGGCGAACTCGTCGCGGTGGGGCACGCCTTGCGCGACGCGGTCGTCTCGGCCTGGAGCCGCGGCGGCTAGAGCGCAATCCGACGAAGTGGACACCGGTTCGTCGTAAGAGTGCGCGTGAAATCAGAGCCCTAGAGCCGTTCCCGATCCAACGTGATCGGGAACGGCTCTAGGGCATTTTCCATGATCCCCGGATCACAGAAAATGCTCTAAGTCTCTGTGCGGGCGCATTTTCTTCACGCGAGCCGGTATCCACCTCGCTGGAAAACGCTCTAAGCATCATTGCGCGAAGTGGCCGCCGGTTCGCGCGAGGACAATGATGCGGCACCCAATGATGCGGCACCAAGGAGATCAAAGCAGGCTTTCCTTGGCGAAGCCACGAAAGCCTGCTTAGGGCCTGTCCTGTGCCGGGCAGGAGGAGCCGGTCCCGTCGCGACGGGACCGGCTCGACGCCTTCAGGCGCGGGCGGACTCGCGAAGCGCCAGGGTGGCCGGCGCGAGCCCGAGGCGCTCGGCGAGGTGCCAGCGCAGTTCCCGGGGCGAGTGGTAGTTGTAGGAACGGTCGATGAGATGGCTCAGGTCGAGGGTCGGGGCGTCCGACGTCGCGCTCTGCCTGATGCATCCCACCTTGAAGGTCGCCGCGTCCGTGACGGGCGAGCGGACGCTGTGGCGTCGGGTGTACTCGAACAACATGGTGTGTCTGGTGGTCTTTCATGGGGACCGGGTTGGTTCCGCACGTCGCGGGCCCGGCTCTGTTTCTGGTTGTCGGCGTGCGCGATCCGCACGATGCCGAAGATCTTGAGGCGCAGATCTCCGAAGACCCTGCCGTCCGGCGCGCCCGGGCCCGAGGGACGGACACGTCGGATGGGTTCGGCCGCGTCGCGGCCGCATGGAGAGACCGAAGTCTCAGGCGGCCTGGAGGTTGGCTGCAGCGTCCTTGCCGCTGCGCTTGTCCGTCAGGATCTCGTAGGAGAGCTTCTGGCCCTCGACGAGGTTGGGCATGCCGGCGCGCTCCACCGCCGAGATGTGAACGAACACATCCTTGCCGCCGTCGTCAGGCTGGATGAAGCCGTAGCCCTTGGTTTCGTTGAACCACTTCACGGTACCGGTATTCACGTCGAGAACCTCGTATCGTCGAT
>NZ_CAXTHR010000051.1:0-25533 GCF_964244095.1 uncultured Methylobacterium sp.
GAACTACATGTTCTCCGAGCGCGCGCAGAACGTGAACAACGAGGTCGAGATCCTGCGCGACCCGAGCATCGTGCGCGGCGAGTTCGAGGCGCTCAAACGCATCACGCCGGCCGGCGACCTCGGGCCGCCGCCCGCGGAATGGGGCGCGTGGCTGGTCTACCAGGGGCGGCAGCTCGTCCGCGCCGCCAAGGACGTCAAGACCTGACTGCTCGACACGGTGCGGGTGCCGTTCGAGGCGGTCGGCCTGCTGCGCCACCTCGACCCCGACGAGAAGCTCTACGAGGCCTATCTCGCGTCGTTCAAGGTCGTGTTCGTCAAGGAGACGGACGTGATCCTCACGGCCTTCACCTGGACCGACCCGACGTTTGCCGCAGACGCCCTGAGGCGTCCCGGCGGCAGGCGGCGATCGGCCAGAGCGACGCGGCGCTCGCCTTCGGCCGGCTCGGGCAGCAGAAGGGCTTCCTCACCGACGAGATCACCCAGACCCGGCGCCGCATCGACGAGCTGAAGACCGGCACCGGGCTCGATTCGCAGCCGGTGACCTCCTCGGCGCTCGTCGCCCGCGCCGTGCCGCCGCGGCTGCCGAGCGGGCCGAACCGCGCGCTGATCCTCGGCCTCGCCGCCGGGCTCGGGCTCGCCGCCGCGCTCGCCTACGTCGCGCTGGCCGAGGCTGCGCGCGGCGGTGCGCAGGTGCGGCAGGCCGATGGCGTCGTCGCCGGCCGCGACCGCCGCCGTCCAGGCTTCCGCCACGAGGCGGTCGGCGAGCCCCGGCAGGCCGCGGGCCAGCGTCGCGGCAGCGGCCCGGGCGACCTTCGAGATGGCCGCCCCGTGGCGGGCGACCGCCGCATCGACGGCGAAGGCGGTCTCCGATGCGGAGAGCAGCGGCGCCGGAACGGCCTGCGCCCCGGGGACGCCCTGCGGCACGCCCGCGATCAGCCAGCCCACCGTCGGCACCCCGGCCCCCAGATGCGCGAGCGCCCGGAGGAAACCGGGCTCGGCGACCGCGCCGACATCGGCCATCACGATCGCCGTCCTCCCGGATGGGCGATCGCTGCCGAGGCCCTCGGCCAGGCTCTGGGTGAGACGCGCGAAGGTGGTGGTGGGGGTACAGCGGATGCCGAGCACGCGCGTCCGGCGCGCCAGCCCGTCGGCGACCGCGGAGGCGACCGCCGTGCTGCCGCTGCCCGCCGGTCCGGCGAGGCAGACGGGCCTGCGCGCCCCGGCCACCAGGACCTGCAGCCGCCGGACGAGGCCGTCGCGGCCGACGAGGCCGAGCGATCGGGCCGCCGGCGTGGCGCGGGGATGGATCGCGGCGGCGCCACCGGGGAAATCCGGCAGGAGGCAGTCCTGGGCTGTCGCGCGCATGGTGGGGCGTCCCGGTCGGGCGGCACCCGGCCGCCCGTCGCGAGACTGTCCCGGCTGAGTGAACATCGTCTTAACCCAAAGTTGCATAAATATAATAATGCAGCCCTGGATCATCATGCTCCGGTCGGGGATACCGGTTCAGGCCGGCGTGCCGGTCACGGTGAGCGCGTCGCCGGTGCCGCCCCGCCGTGGCGGGCGTTCCCGGCCCGCCCGCAGCCCCTGCCGTGACGACCGCCCATGAAAAAGGCCCGGCTTCGCAGCCGGGCCTCGATGAGCGTCTCGGGGTATCGAAACCTCGCCGGGCGGGCCCGTGGAAGGGCCGCCCGGCGCCTTGTCCTCAGAAGTCGCGCTGGACGCGGGCACGGACCTGGAACACGTCGTCGCTCGTCTGGGTGCGGACGGGGCCGCCGGCGTTGATGGCGGCGATCCGGGCCGCCGAGTAGGCGGTCGGGTCCTTGTCGAGGTTGATCACCCGGCCGTTCTGGACGCCGATCTGGGTGTACATGCCCTCGAGGCCGATATCGAGGTCCTTGACGGGCGACCAGATCAGGCTGGCGCCGGCGACGATCTGGTAGGTGTCGCGCAGCGCCTGGCTGAGGGTGAAGAACCGTGTTCCGGGCCTGCCGACGGCGTTCGAGCCGCCCAGCCCGGTGACGGTGAAGGCGTCGCCCTGGCCGGCGCGGACGCCCGCCCCGAAGGCCTGCTCGCCGTAGCTGCCGAAGAAGGCCGAGCGCAGCTCGGGGCTCCAGTAATGCAGCACCGAGCCGACCGCGGTGAAGCTCTGCGAGAGCGACATCTGACCGGTGAACGGGTTGATCACCGCATCGCTGAAGTACTGGCTGAAGCCCTGGCCCTGGATGGTGATCGCCGACTGGGCGTAGGAACCGGAGTAGTTCGAGTAGCCGGTGTAGGACTGCGCGCCGACGCCGTAGGCGCCCTGGAGGTAAAGGGTGTCGCCCGGAGCGATGAACGGCAGGTTGACCTTCACGCCGCCCTGGACCGCGTACCCGTACTCGGACGCGGTGTGGGCGATGCCGAGGTTGCTGCCGGCGCCGGTGCTGGTCGTGGAGACGTTGCCGACGTTCAGCTCGTGCACGGCGGCGGTGAGCTGGGCCGAACCCCACGGCGCATCGTAGCGGAGCGCGCCGACGAAGTCGGGGAGCCGGTTGCGCTCGATCGCGTCGACGAAGGCGAAGCGGGTCGGCACGGCGCCGGTGTAGCCGACGAAGACCGGCACCGGCGAGTTGCTGAGGCCGAAGTTCGCGAGGTTCGAGTTCACCGCGGCCGCGGCCGGGTTGACGGTCGGCGAGAAGATCGGCGAGCGGCGGAAGCTCGGGTCTTCCATCGAGATCGTGGCCGAGAAGCCGTTGCCGATCGTCGCGGTGTAGGCGGCGAGGTTGGTCGAGGAGACGTCCGAGCCGCCGGTGGCGCCGATGAACTCGAAGTCGTGGGCGTAGAAGTCGAAGAACGACGAGGCGCGGCCGGCGGTGAAGCCCGCGAACTGCACGAAGGCCTTGTCGACGTTCGCGAACTGCTGCAGGCGGCCGAAGCCGTCGACGCCGAGCGCCGGGTAGGCCTGGGCGATGCGCTGCTGGGTGCCGGAGTTCATGCCGCCGTAGCCCGAGCGGCTGCCGGCGTCGAAGCGGACGAAGGCGCGCAGCGTGCCGTAGGCGGTCTGGGTGCGGGCATCGAGGTTGATGCGCATGCGGCCCTGGTAGCCGGTGGTGTCGCCGTAGCCGGTGCCGTTCTGGCGGGAATAGGTCGGCTGGTAGCCGAGCTCGAGGCGGGCGCGGCCCGAGAGGCGCAGGCAGGTCTCGGTGCCGGGGATGTAGAAGAAGCCGGCCCCGTAGGCGGAGCAGACGCGGACGTACTCGATCGGGGCGGCCTTCTTGACCGGCAGATCGGCAGCCTGTGCGCCGGCGACGGCGGCGAAGCCGGCGGCCGAGGCGAGCAGGGTGCTCTTCAAGAGCTTCATGACCATCTCCAAAAGCTTCGAGACCCGAGGATGTGCAATCGCGCGGCCGAGGCCGTCGCGTCGCACGTCGTTGTGCGGCCCGCTTCTTGTGTGTGCGGGCTCCATGGGCTCGCTTTGGCGATGCCCCCAGTGCCGCAACACTGTGTGCGAACCGGTTCCCGCGAGCAACGCCGAATCTTCGCCGAAGACCGCGTGCCAGGGGTGCTGTTGCAGGACGGCAACGGATCGATAGGCCTTTAGCCAGCTTGCCATCGGATGTGTCGATCTGTTTGCTGGCGATCTGCTTGCTGGAAGGACGTGCCGCATGCGCCCGGAACTCCGGGCGCGGTCGTCGTTCCCCCCGTCAGTCACCGCATCGGGGGCACCCGAACCGCTCCGGCGCGGTGTGATCCGGTGGTGATTCGCCGGAGGTCTCGGATCGGGCGCCGCCGGAGCGCGCCCGGTCGGCGCGATCGAACCGCCGTCCGGAGCATCGTCTTTTAACAACAATATCTTACACCGTGGTATAGAAAATCCTTAATTTAACTGTACGGATCGGTATGAATTGACAACAACAGGCTGGGTTGGCTTCAGTCGCATGGCTTGAATGGTGTTGCATGCGATGATTTCCTCCCACGACATTCGCGAGACCCTCGGCGGCATCGAAGCCCTGTCCGGGGCCGTTGATCGGCTCGCCGACGACGACGACCTGTTCGACAAGGGACTGTGCTCGTTCGGCTCGGTGCAACTGATGCTGGCGCTCGAGGAGCGGTTCGGCGTCGAGTTTCCCGACCACCTGCTCAACCGGCAGTCCTTCGCGACGATCCGCGCGATCCGGACGACCGTGGCCTCCCTCGCGCAGCCGGCGGCGACGTGACGACGCCCGCCGAGCGCACGCGCCGCGTCGCGCAGGTCGCGGCGCGGCACGCCGACGACGTCGACCGCGAGGGGCGGTTCCCGTCCGAGGCGGTCTCCGCGCTCCGGGCGGAGGGCCTGCTCGGAATCCAGATCCCGGAGCGGCTCGGCGGCGAGGGCGCCGACATGAACCGGATCGCCGAGACCTGCTTCGCGCTGGGGCAGGCCTGCGCCGCGACGGGCATGATCTTCGCGATGCACCAGATCAAGGTCGCGAGCCTCGTCACCCACGGAGTCGAGAGCGCGTGGCACCGCACGCTGATGCAGCGGGTGGCGCAGGCCCAATTGCTCGTCGCCTCGGCGACCACCGAGGGCGGCATCGGCGGCGACCTGCGCAACAGCCTCTGCGCGGTCGAGGCGCACGGGGACGTGTTCAGCTTCCGCAAGGACGCGACCGTGATCTCCTACGGCGCCCATGCCGACGTGATCCTCGCGACCGGCCGCCGCCACGCGGACGCCGCCGCCTCCGATCAGGTCCTCGTCGCGCTCCTCGCCGACCAGATCACCCTCGAGCGCACCAGCCGGTGGGACACGCTCGGCATGCGCGGCACCTGCAGCGACGGCTTCGTGCTCGCCGCCCGCGACGTGCCGACCGTCCAGATCCTGCCGAAACCGTTTGCCGAGATCGCGGCCCAGTCGATGCTGGCCTCCTCCCACCTCCTGTGGAGCAGCGTCTGGTTCGGGATCGCGAGCGGCGCGGTCGACCGGGCGCGGACCTTCGTGCAGGCCGAGGCCCGCCGCCGTCCGGGCACGGTCCCGCCCGGCGCCCTCCGGCTCGCTGAGGCGGTCAGCGCGCTGCAGACCATGAAGGGCGCGATCCACGGCGGCCTCCGGCGCTTCGCGGAGGCGCAGGACGCGCCCGACGAACTCGGCTCGATCGGCTTCGCCGTGGTGCTGAACAACGTGAAGACGACGGCCTCGACCATGGCCGTCGCGATCGTCCAGCTCGCCCTCGGGATCGTCGGGATCGCCGGCTACAAGAACGGAACGCCGTTCAGCCTCGGCCGCGCGTTGCGCGACGTGCTGTCGGCGCCGCTGATGATCAGCAACGACCGCATCCACGGCAACACCGCCAACCTCCTGCTGGTGCAGAAGGGCGGCGGCCAACTCCTGAGCGCGTGATGGACAGCTTTTCCGGACCGATCCCCGCCGCCTCGCCCGAGGCGATGCCCGCCCTGCCCGCCTCCGGCGAGGCGGAACCGATCAGCTTCCTCGACAGGCTGTTCGACAGCGGCCACCTCGTGCGCACCGGGATCGACGGCCTCTACGGCCGCGGCGGCGACTTCGAGCGCGTCGTGGAAGCGATCGACGCCCTCGTCTCCCGCCTCGGCGCGGAGGACGGCGCGGAGCGGATGCGCTTCCCCCCCGGCATGAGCCGTCCGGCGTTCGAGCGCAGCGGCTACCTGAAGGGCTTCCCCAACCTCGCCGGCACCGTGCACAGCTTCTGCGGCGACGAGGCCGGCCATGCGCGCCTGCTGGCCTGTGTCGAGGCCGGCCGGGACTGGACGCAGGACCAGGCCTGCACCGACATCGTGCTGACGCCGGCCGCCTGCTACCCGCTCTATCCGGTCGCCGCCGCGCGCGGGCCGCTCCCCGCGGACGGGCTGCTGTTCGACCTGCAATCCTACTGCTTCCGGCACGAGCCCTCGGTGGAGCCGACGCGGATGCAGATGTTCCGCATGCGCGAATACGTGCGCATGGGCAGCCCCGATCAGGTGCTCGCGTTCCGCGAATCCTGGCTCGAGCGCGGCACGGCGATGATGCGCGACCTCGGGCTGCCGCTGGCGGTGGATGCCGCCAACGACCCGTTCTTCGGCCGCGCCGGGCGGATGCTCGCCAACAACCAGCGCATGCAGGGGCTGAAGTTCGAGCTCAACGTGCCGGTCAACAGCGAGGTGCAGCCGACGGCGTGCCTGAGCTTCAACTACCATCAGGACCATTTCGGCAGCACCTGGGAGATCGCGCAGGCCGACGGCGCGACAGCCCACACCGCCTGCGTCGGCTTCGGGCTGGAGCGGATCACGCTGGCGCTCCTGCGCCACCACGGCCTCGACCTCGCCGCGTGGCCCGCGGACGTCCGCGCCCTGCTCTGGGGCTAGGGTCGATGTCGGCCGCCCTCGCCGTCGCGGCCTGCCTGGAGCCGCCGCACGCATCGCATCCGCTGCACGCGCCCGACCGCGTGTGGCCGGAGACGAACTGCTACGTCGATCTCTGGATCGAGCTGCTGCACGCGCGCGGCCTCGAACCGGCGGCGATGCTCGGCTTCACCCTGCGCCAGGACTTCGAGGGCGACCAGTTCACGTTCTCCAAGCCGTACGCCGCCGACCTCGACCGGCTGTACGGGCTGGAGATCCTGGAACTCGCGGTCTACGACGGGCTTGAGGCGCAGGCGCGGGTGCAGGTCGCCCGGGGGCTGCCCGTGCTGGTCGAGGTCGACGCGATCCACCTGCCCGACACGGCCGCGACGACCTACCGCCGGGAGCATGCCAAGACCACGGTCGCGATCCTCGGCCTCGATCCCGAGCGACGCAGCCTCGATTACCTGCACAACGCCGGCCGCTTCACCCTGCGCGGTGCCGATTACGACGGCCTCTTCGGGCCGACGACGCTGTTTCCCTATGCCGAGTTCGTGAAGGCGACGGGCTTTGCCCTCCCGCCCGACGCGCTCGCCGGGGCGGCTCTCGAACTGCTCCGCGCCCACCGCGGGCGCGCGCCGCGGAGCAACCCGGTGCTGGCCTTCAGGGCGGCGCTGGAACGGACCGGCGACGGGCTGGTGCGCCAGCCGCTGGGCGTGTTCCACCGCTACGCCTTCAACACCACGCGCCAGCTCGGCGCCAACTTCGAGCTGCTGGGCAGTCATCTCGCGTGGCTCGACGCGGCGGGACTGGCCGATTTCGGGCCGGCGGCGCAGGCTGCCGCGGGGCTCGCCCGCGAGGTCAAGGCGTTCCAGTTCCAGCTCGCCCGCGCCTTCGGCCGCCGCGACGCCGCGCCGCTGCCTGCCGGACTCGACCGCCCCGCGGCGACCTACGAGGCCGTGTTCTCCGCCCTCGACCGCGCCCTGCGCTGAGGGGGACGCGTTGGCCCGCATCCACGCCCTCGACGGCATCCCGGCACGCGCCGTCGAGGGGCCCTGGCAGCTCCTCCTGACGCCCCCCGGCGCCTGCGCCGCACCCCGCGACGCGTCCGCCCGGCCCGACTGGATCGCGGCGCGCGTGCCGGGCACCGCGGCCGCGGCGCTTCGTGACGCCGGCCTCTGGTCCGAAGCCGAGCCGACGCCGATCCACGACCGCGACGTCTGGTACCGCACCCGGTTCGTCGGCCGCGGCCGCGAGTCCCTGCGCTTCGAAGGGCTGGCGACGCTCGCCGAGATCTGGTTCGACGGCGCACGCATCCTCGAATCGCGCTCGATGTTCGTCGCCCACGACATCGCGGTCGAAGCCTTCGGCACCGTCGAACTCGCGATGTGCTTCCGTTCGCTCCGGGCCGAGCTCGCCCGCCCGAACCGGCGCGGACGCTGGCGGCCCCGCCTCGCGACCCCCGGATCGCTGCGCCACGTCCGCACGAGCCTGCTCGGCTTCATGCCAGGCTGGTGCCCGGCGATCGATACGGTCGGCCCCTACCGCCCGGTGACCCGCACCGCGGTCGGCGGCGGCGTTCCGCGGACGCTCTGCGCCGACCTGCGCGCCGACCGCGTCGGCACGACCGGCCGGCTGCGGCTCAAGCTTGCGCTCGCGGACACGCCGGCGCGGTCGCTGACCCTGCGCTGCGGCGGGGCCGAGACCCTGATCGAGGCCGGGGCGCCGGGATCGTTCGCTGGCGAACTCCTGGTTCCCGATGCCGCCCCGTGGTGGCCGCACACCCACGGCGAGCCCCGCCTCCACCCGGTCGAGGCCGAGATCGACGGGCATGTCCTCGCGCTGGGGCGCGTCGGCTTCCGCACGATCGCGCTCGCCCGGCCCTTCGCGGAGGGCCTGAGCCTGACCGTGAACGGCGTGCCGGTGTTCTGCCGCGGCGCCTGCTGGACGCCCGCCGACCCCGTCGGGCTCTCGGCCGGGGCCTGCCGCCCGCTCCTGTCGCTCGCGCGCGAGGCCGGGATGAACATGCTGCGCGTGCCCGGCATCACGCTCTACGAAGCGGACGCCTTCCACGATCTCTGCGACGAACTCGGCATCCTGGTCTTCCAGGACCTGATGCTCGCCAACTTCGACTATCCGGTCGGCGAACCCGCCTTCCGCGACCTGCTGCTGCGCGAGGTCGACGGCTTCCTCGACCGGACGCAGACCTCGACGTCGCTCTGCGTGGTGTGCGGCGGCAGCGAGATCGCGCAGCAGGCCGCGATGCTCGGCCTGCCCCCCGACGCCTGGACCGGCGGCCTCGCCGGCGAAGACCTCGCCGAACGCGTCGCGCGTCGGCGCCCCGACCTCGTCGTCGTGCCGGACTCGCCCTCCGGCGGCGACCTGCCGTTCTCGACCGATGCCGGCCTGAGCCATTATTACGGCGTCGGCGCCTATCGCCGGCCGCTGGAGGATGCCCGCCGGGCCGAGGTCGGCTTCGCCTCCGAATGCCTCGGCTTCGCCAACGTCCCCGAATCCGCGACGCTGGCCGAGGCCGGCCTTCGCGACCCGGCGGGCCCGCTTTGGGCCGCCGCGATCCCGCGCGACCGCGGGGCGGAGTGGGACTTCGAGGCGGTGCGCGACCATTACTGCCGAGCCCTGTTCGGGCTCGATCCCGAACGCCTGCGCCGCGACGAGCCGGAGCGATACCTGGCGCTCGCCCGCGCGACGAGCGCCGAGGTGATGGAGGCGGTGTTTTCGGAGTGGCGCCGGGCGCGCTCGCCCACCGCCGGCGGCCTCGTCTGGCTGTTTCGCGACCTCGCACCCGGCGCCGGCTGGGGCGTCGTCGATGCGGCCGGCCGTCCGAAGGCGGCGTGGTACGCGCTGAAGCGCGCGTTCCGGCCGGTGCAGGCGGCGTTCTCGGACGAGGGGCTGAACGGGCTGCACGTCCACGTCCACAACGAGACCGCCGAACCGCTCCACGCGACGCTCCGCCTCGCCTTCAGCGATCCGGCGGGCTGCGTCGTGGCGCGGGCCGAGCGCGCGGTCGCCGTCCCGCCCCGCGGCTCGGGCGTCTGGTCGAGCGCGACGGTGCTCGGACGCTTCTTCGACGCCGCCGGCAGCTACCGCTTCGGGCCGGCCGCGCACGGCCTCGGCCATGCCAGCCTGATCGATGCGGCGCGGGGGCAGGTCCTCGCCGAGAGCTTCCACTTCCCGCAAGGGCGCGATCCCGAGCCCCGGCCGATCGGGCTGACGGCGGAGATCGTCCCCGGGGCGTCCGCACCCGTCCTGCGGGTCGCCTGCGAGCGCCACGCCCTCTGCGTCCGGATCGAGACCGACGGCGCAAGCCGGCCCTCCGACGACGGCTTCCACCTCGCCCCCGGATCGGAGCGGCGCATCGCCTTCGTCGGCGGCGGAATCCCGAGCGGGACGGTGGGCGCCCTCAACACCGGCGAGCGCGTGAGGTTCTGAGCGATGATGCATGAAGCCCTGCCCCAGGCCCTGTCGCCCATCGCGGCGGAACCGGTCGTCGTCGGCGACCTGTTCGGCTGGTTCAGTCCCGGCCTCGGCCGCCGCGGCGTGATCCTGTGCGGGGCGACCGGCTTCGAGCAGCTCTCCGCGCACCGCCCCTGGCGGGAGCTTGCCGGGCGGATCGCCGCGACCGGCTGCGCGACCCTGCGCTTCGACTATCCCGGCGAGGGCGATTCGGGTGATGCGGGCGCCGGGTCGCTTACCGCGTGGCTCGGGGCGATCCGCCGGGCGGTGCGCTTCCTGCGCGAGGAGGGGCACGTCGAGGAGGTCGTCCTCGTCGGGCTCCGGCTCGGGGCGACGCTCGCCGTGCTCGCGGCGCAGGAGGGCGGCATCGACCGGCTCGCGCTGCTGGCCCCCTGCCGGACCGGGCGCGGCTATCTCCGCGAGATGAAGCTGCGGGCGCGGGCGCTCGACGCGCCGTCCGACGGCACGACGCCCCCAGAGGAGCCAGGCCATCTCTCCGTCGGCGGCTTCCCGATCGGCCCCGGCCTCGCCGCCGAACTGTCGGCGATCGACATCGGAACCGTCCCGGTCGCGCCGGCGCCCCGCATCCTCCTGCTCGGCGCCGACACGAACGACCTCGCCGCCCGCTACGCCGCGCTCGGCGCCGACGTGACGCGCGGGCCGATGCCCGGCCTCGCCTCGCTCGTGGGCAATCCCCTGTTCGCGGCGACGCCCGATGAAGCGTTCGCGACCGTCGTCGGTTTCGTCGCGGAGGGCGCCCTCGCCCGCCCTGCCCGGCAGCCCGCGCCGGTCGCGCCGGCGAAGATCGCCGGGGCGGGCTGGCGCGAGGTGCCCGTCCGGTTCGGGCCGGGCCTGTTCGGCGTGCGGTGCCGGCCCGCCCGCCCCGCCCCGCGCGCGCCGACGATCGTGTTCCTCGCCGCCGGCCTCAGCGCGCATTCGGGCTGGGGCCGGCAGACGACGCAGGCCGCCCGCGCGCTGGCCGCGTCGGGCGTCCCGTCGCTGCGCATGGACCTGCGCGGGATCGGCGACAGCCCGGATCGCCCGGACGGCACCGCGCCGCTCTTCGCGGCCGACACCCTGGACGACATCCGCCACGCCCTCGACGACATCGAGGCGCGCGGCGACGGACCGGTCGTCCTCGTCGGCACCTGCAGCGGCGCCTATGCGGCGTTCCACGCCGCCTGCCGCGACCACCGCGTCGCGGGCGCGCTGCTGGCCAACCTCCCCCGCTTCGACTGGCACCCCGACGACGACCTCGACGCTGTGATCCGCAGCACTGTGGGCAGCGCGGCCACCTACGCCGCGATGCTCGGCCGGGGCGCCACCTGGCGGCGGCTCGCCAAGGGCGAGATCGGCGTCGGGGCGATCGCCGGGGTGCTCGCGCGCCGCGGCCTGCGGCAGGCCCGGCGCCGGTGGACCGACCTGTTCAGGCCCGGCCCGGTCGGCGGCAGCGTCGCGCGCCGCGTCGCCGCCCTGCGCCGGCGGGGGGCGCACCTGCGCCTCGTCTACGGCGCCGGCGATCCGGGACTGGCGGCCCTGCGCGCCCAGCTCAGCCGGTCGCCCGCGCGCGTCGCCCGCCACGTGGGCGCGCCGGTCACGATTATCGCCGGGACCGACCACAACCTCGGCACGCCCGAAGCGCAGGCGCGCTTGGCCGCGATCCTGCGCGACCTGATCGAGAGCGTCGCCAAGGGGCGGCCCTGACGGGACGGGAAGGCGCCGGTCTCACCGTGTGCGTGGCGGCCGGCGGTCAGGCCGACTCCCCTGCGAGCCCGACCGCCGGCCGGGCAGCGCCGGCGGCCACGCGCCTGATGACATCGGACAGGCTCGCCCGCATCCGCGCCGCGCCGTAATGGGAGAGCGCCTTCGCCCGCGCGTGCGCGACCTGCGCCGCGACCGCCGGAGACGGCACGAGGACGCGCGCGACCGCCTCGGCGAGCGCAGCCGCATCGCCCGGCGGCACGAGGGTGCCGCCCGCGCCGCGGTCGAGGATCTCGGCCGCGGCGCCGGCATCGCTCGCGATCACCGGCACGCCGACCAGCATCGCCTCGACGAGCGTGCGCCCGAACGGCTCGGGGGCGATCGACGGGTGGATCACGGCGTCCACCGCCCGCATCAGGCGCGCCACGTCGTTGCGCTGCCCGAGGAACCGCACCCGGTCGCCGAGCCCGCGCTCGGCCACGCGCGCGCGCAGGTCCGCCGCGTAGGCGTTCTCGCCGAACAGGGCGGTGCCGGCGACGATGCAGCCGACATCGGGAAGCCGGGTGAGCGCCTCCAGCACCACGTGCTGGCCCTTCCAGGGGGCGAGCCGGCTGAACACGCCGACCAGCGGCCCGGCCGGCAATCCGAGCCCCGCCCGAAGGGCTGCGGGATCGCCGGGCTCCTCGCCGAGGTCGAGGCCGTTCGGGACGACCTCGACGCGCGCGGCGCGCCCGCCCGCCGCGACGAAGGCGTCGGCCGCCGCCGTGGACGGCACCACGACGCGGGCCGCCCGCGCGTTCGCGAGGCGGATCTGCAGGCCGCGCTGCGCCCGGCCGAAATGGGCGCCGTCGAGGATGTCGTGCAGGTGCCAGACCAGCGGGCGGCCGACGAGGCCGGTGGCGATGGCCGCGAGCACGAACGCCTTCTGCGAGTTGGCGTAGACGACGTCGTGGCCCCGCGCGGCAAGCGCGATGTCGAGGGTCGTCGCGACGAGCCGCCCGGCCAGCGGGACGGCGCGCCGGAGTGGGCCGTCGCGGCGGATCGCCGACAGCCCGGCCCCGTGCCGCGCCCGGACGACGGCGAGACCCAGGCCCCGCATCGCGGGCGCGAGCGGGCCGTCCTCGAACAGGAAGGCTGTGGCGCCCGGCCACGGCTTCACCGCGTCGAGCAGCACCATCTCGCCGCCCGACACCGTGCTGGTGTGGTTGACGAACAGCACGCGGGGATCGCGCATCACGCGGCCCCGAGGTAGCGCCGCGCCGGTTCCTGCCCGGTCTCGTAGAACGGGTGCTCGTCGGCCCGTACCATGGTGATGGCGATCCCGAACACGTCGCCCCCGGCCTCGCGCAGGCCGTTCACGGTGGCCACGGTCGCGGCCACCTGCGAACGCCCCCAGCGGGCGCAGCACAGGACGCCGTCGACCTGCCGGGCCAGGACCTGGGCGTCCATCAGCATGTTCGCGGGCGGGCTGTCGAGCAGCACGAGGTCGTACCGCTTCGCCCACAGCAGTAGGTCCGCCATCCGTGCGCCCATCAGGAGCTCGGTCGATTCGGAGGTCGGCGCGCCGGCGGCGATCGCGTCGAGGTTGGGCGTGTCGGTCGCCGTCACGGCCTCCCGCGGCAGGATCTCCCCGCGCAGCACGCCGCCGAGGCCGGGACCGCCGGGCAGGCCGAGGGCGCCCTCGAAGACCGGGCGGCGCAGGTCGCACTCGACCACGAGGACGCGCCGTCCCCCTGCCGCGCTGAGCTGCGCGAGCGCGAGCGCGGTGAACGACTTGCCCTCGCCGGGTGCTGCCGAGGTGACGAGGATCGCGCGGCTCCGGCCGTCGGTGCCCGCCAGCATCAGCCGGGCGCCGAGGTTGCGCAGCACCTGCTGCATCAGCGGGTCGCGCCGCGCGTCGCGGAGCGCCGCGGCCAGCGGCAGGTCGCCGCCGCCTCCCATCCGTCCGAGCAGCGCCGTCGCGCGCCGCAGGTGCGGGAGCTGCGCGAAGACCGGCGCGTGGGTGATCGCCGCGACCTCGGACGAGGCCCGCACGCTACGGTCGCCCCGTTCGCGCAGCAGGGCCGCCGCGCTCGCCAGCACGAGGGCAAGGACGAAGCCGGCGCCGAGGAACGGGACCGGCTTCGGCGTCGACGGCGAGGCCGGCAGCTCCGCGAGGCTGACGAGCCGCGTGCTGCCGACGAGGATGCGCCGCTCGGTCTCCAGTTCGTTGGCGCGCTTGTACAGGTCGGCGTACTGGCCGCGCTTGATCTCGGCGTTGCGCACCATGCCGGCGACCACGGCCTCGTCGTCCATCGCCGCGGCGACCTCGGTCCTGACGGTCTCCATCTGCTGCCGCAGCGACTTGGCCAGCGCGCTCGACGCGTCGTAGGTCTTCTTCAGGCCGGCACCGATGCTCGCGACCTCGCGCTCGACGCGCTGCTTCAGGCTCGCCTGCTCGATGCGCAGCGCCTGCAGCGTCGGATGGTTCGGCCCGAGGACCGTGCCGCTGTTGGCGATCTGCGCGCCCACCACGTTCATCTGCTGCTTCAGGTCGGCGATCGTGCGGCTCGCCAGCACCGCGGGCGCGTCGGCCGAGCCACGTCCCTGGGCGGCGTTGATCTCGCCCAGGCGCGCGGCGGCGTCGGCCTTGGCCGTCTCGGCGACCGAGAGCTGCTGGCTGATGGCCGTCAGGCGCTCGGAGGTGATCGGCGCGCTGGCCCCCGACATCAGCCCCTTGCGGCGGCGAAAGGCCTGGATCTTGGCTTCGTCGTCGCGCAACGACGCGTCGAGCTGGCGGATCTCCTTCCACAGCCAGTCGGTGGCCGCCTCGCGGCTGTTTGCCAGCACGCCGCGCTGGTCGTCGAGGAAGGCGGTGATCAGCGCGTTGGTCAGCGCCTGCGAGACCTCCGCGTTCGGCGACCGGTAGGCGATGTTGATGATGCGCGAGCGCCCGACGCTGGTGACGACGAAGCGGCGCTGGAGGTAGTCGACCAGCAGGTCGGTGTTGCCGCGCATGGTCCCGCATCCGTCGTCCGCGGGCAGGATTCCGGCCAGCAGGCCGCCGGCGGCGGCCTGCCGGCACTCGGCGAGCACCTTCTCGACGACGTCGCCCGAGGCGACGAGGCGCATGATCCGGGCCGAGCGGATCACCAGCATCTGGCTCTCGATGTCGGCCGGGTCGCCGAGCTTCTGAATCCAGGCGACCGACGCGTTCGCGTTGTTGTTGCCCGGCTCCGGTTCGGCCACGATGACCGAGCCGACCGCGAGGTACTGCGCCGGCACCGCCATGAGGGCGGCCACCGCCAGGGCCAGGACGGTCGCGAACACCGCGGCGAACAGGCGGCGCCGACGCCAGACCATCGCGACCGGACCGGCCTGGCGGACGGCCGGCGCCGGGCCGATGCGTTCCGGGTTGAGGTAGGACGTCGTCATCGTCGGCCACCGGGCTTGGCGCCGCCGCGGACCGCGTTCGCGGAGCCGTGCGGCGCTGAGGGACAAACGCCGGCCTTTCCGTGGGGAGGGCCGGGGCGAAGGCTCGTGTCAGGCGAAGGCTCGTGTCAGGCGAGGGCCTTGAGGCGTGGCCTGTAGCGTTCCCGGCCAGGAACGGGATCGTGGTGCAGGGCCAATTGCCGGTCGACGAACGCCGCGAACCGGGCGCGGAAGCCCTCCGGCGCGAACTGCGCCGCCTGCGCGCGGCAGGCGGCGCGCGAGAACGTGCCCTCCTGCCCGACGAAGTCGCGCACGCACGCGGCGATCGTGGCCGGTTCGGGATCGGCGAAGAACATCCCCGAGCGGTTCGGGGCCAGGTCGGCGACCGTCTCGCGGGCGCCCCCGCGGCCGAGCGCCAGCACGGGGGTGCCCTCCGCCTGCGCCTCGACCACGACGATGCCGAAATCCTCCTCCGCCGCGAAGACGAAGGCGCGCGCCGTGGCCATCAGCTCCCGCAGCGTCTCGTCGCTGACATGTCCGGCGAAGGACACGTTCGGCCCGGCGATCTGCCGCAGACGCCGCTCCTCGGAGCCGCTGCCCGCGACGACGAGGCTCAGGTCGGGGAGGGATGCGAAGGCCGCGACGACGTTCTCGACGTTCTTGTATGGGACGAGGCGGCTCGCAACCAGGAAGTGGCGCGCCCGCGGCCTGTCGCCCTTCAGGCACGACTGGGTGACGGGCGGGTGGATGACCTCGGCCTTGCGGCCGTAGACCTTGCGGATGCGCCGCGCGACGAAGCGCGAATTGGCGACGACCGCATCCGGGCCGTGCGCCGTGCGGCTGTCCCACAGCCGCATCCGGTGCAGGACCATGCGGGCGACCATGCTCTTGACGCCGTGATCGTACCCGCTCTCGCGCAGGTACGTGTGCTGCAGGTCCCAGGCGTACCGCATCGGCGAGTGGACGTAGGCGACGTGGACCTGGTCGGGGCCGGTCAGGATGCCCTTGGCCACGGCGTAGCTGCTCGAGACGACGAGGTCGTAGGCCGACAGGTCGAACTGCTCGATCGCGATCGGCATCAGCGGCAGGTAGGATCGATGGCGCGTCCGCACGAACGGCATCCTCTGGAGGAAGCTGGTCCGCGTCTCGCCGAGCCCGATCCGCGCGCGATCCGCCGGACTCAGGAAATCGAACAGCGTGAAGACGTCCGCCTGGGGATAGATCGCCAGGATTTCCTTCAGGACCTTCTCGGCGCCGCCGACCACGTACAGCCAGTCATGAACGATCGCGACGCGCATCTTCGGGGACCTCGGCCGACCGGGCATAGGGGGAGGAGATGTCTTCTATCGACATGCAACCTATAAGTGTATTACGCTCTTAGGTCGATACCAACGCAGACTTTACTAGATGACACCTTCCAGTATCGAAAAATCGATGCGTAGTCCTTCCTGTCGAATGGTCCGAGATGGCAAATTCCATCGTCTTGGTGAATATTAACTAGCGTGCTTCCCGACGAAGTGGACACCGGTCGATCGCAGGGCGCCGCGACGCGTGGGCTCGTACAAGGTCGGTAATCACCGCGTCGGAGCGTGCGCCAGCACCGCGTCCAGCACCGCCTCGTAGGCTCTGGCCGTGGCGGCCCAGGTGTAGCCCGCCTCGTTGCGCCGCCCCCGGGCCGCCAGATCCGCGCGCAGGCCGGGCTCGTCGAGGAGCCGCCGCAGGCAGGCGGCGAGGGCCGCCGGGTCGGACGGGTCGAAGGTCAGGGCGCCCGCGCCCGCCACCTCCGGCGTCGCGGACCGGTCCGAGCACACGACCGGGCAGCCGAGCGCCTGCGCCTCCAGCACCGGCAGGCAGAAGCCTTCCGCGAACGAGGGGACGCAGAGGCACAGCGCGCCGCGGTAGAGCGCGGCGAGCCGGGCATCGTCGATGCGCGACAGGCGGATCGGGCGGAGCGCCGAGCCGAGCCGCCGCAGCGTGCCCGCGATCGTGTCGCCCGGGTCCTCGCCGACATGGACGACGGCGAGGTCCGGCCGCTCGGCCGACAGCCGCGCCGCCGCCTCGGCGATGAGCCCGAAGTTCTTGTTGTGCGTCGCGTTTCCGACCGCGAGCACGTAGCGCCCCGCGACCTCCGAGCGGGCGTCGTCGGCGCGGATCGCCGGATCGAGGACGGACGCCGAGGGGATCACCCGGACGCGGCCGCGGGCGGCCGGATAATGATGCTCGAGGTCGCGCCGCGTCGCGTCCGAGACGGCGACGACCGCGTCGTTGCGCGCCAGCATCAGCCGGACGATCAGGTCGCTGGTGCGGGCCTCGCGCGGCCCGGTGCTATGGGGGATCGTCTTGAAATACAGGTCGTGCACCACGACGACCCGCGCCTTCCCGCCCGCACCGGCCCCGTAGGGATCGATGTTGAGCACCACGTCGATGGCGTGCCGCCGGCAGCAGGCCGGGACGGTGACGAGCTGGGCCAGCACGTCGAGGACCATGATGCGCGGGCGCGGCACCGTCACGACCTCGACCGCCTCGCCAAACGCCGCGGGCAGTTGCTCGCGCGACCACGGCGAGCGGAGCACCACGGTCAGCCCCGGCCGCGCGGCGAGCGCGCCGATCAGGCCGAACGCGACCCGCGCGACCCCGGACGGCTTGCCGCCGAACTGGCTCGGCATGTTGACGAGGACGCGCTTCATCGCCTGGCAATAACCTCCCGCTACGCTGGCCCTCGCACGCGAAGAGTGAGCGGATGCGTATTCTCCATCTCACCTCGCTCTACCAGCCCGAGCAGGTCGGGGGGGCGGAGCTGATGGTGGAAACCCTCGTGCGGACGCAAGGGGGGTTCGGTCATCAGGTCGGCGTCGCCTGCCTGTCGCGCCGGGCGGCGGCGCCCGACGAATCCGACGGGTCGACGGTCTATCGCATCGGGCACGGCACGCCGTTCCACGTCCTCGACTGGTCGGGGCACGGCCGCTTCGACCGCCTGCGCTACAAGCTGGCGACGCAGTGGGACGGGCGCACGCTCGCCGCGATGGCGGCGGCGGTGCGGGATTTCCGGCCGGATGTCGTCAACACTCACTCGATGTCGGAACTGACGCCGCGGCTGTGGCCGATGCTGAGGCGGCTCGGGGTGCCGATCGTCCACACGCTCCACGACTTCACGAGCCTGTGCACCAACGGCGCGATGATGCGGCACGGCCGGGCCTGCGCCGCGCAGCACGCCAAGTGCCGGCTGTACGCGGTGTTGCACCGCTTCTGCCAGCGGCCGGTCGATGCCGTGGTCGGCGTCGGCGAGGACATCCTGGCGCGCCATCTCGCGGCCGGATTCTTCGCCGGCGTTCCGGCCGGCCTGCGGCAGGTGATCTGGAACCCGATCGAGACGGGTGCGCCGCCCGCGCCCCGCGCGCTCCCCGCCGGCGGGATCACCTTCGGATACCTGGGCCGGATCGAGCCTGCGAAGGGCGTCGACGTGCTCCTCGACGCCTGCCGCCGCCTGCCGGCCGCGGGCTGGCGGCTGCGCATCGCGGGGCGCGCCGCCGACGGGCTCGACCGCTACGAACGCAGGGCCGCCGGCCTGCCGGTGAGCTTCGACGGCTTCGTCGCCCGCGACGCCTTCCTCGATGCCCTCGACTGCCTCGTGGTCCCCCCGGTCTGGCCGGAAGCCTTCGGGCGCACCGTCGCCGAAGCCTATGCCCGGGACGTCCCGGTGATCGGCACGGCGACCGGCGGCATCGCCGAGCAGATCGGGGGGGATTGCCCGGGCTGGCTCGTTCCGCCCGGCGACCCCGCGGCGCTCGCCGCCGCGATGGCGCGGGTGGTGGCCGATCCGGGCCTGTTGCCGACGGGGCTCGGGAACGCGCCCGCGGTCAGGGCCGCGATCCGGCCCGAGGTCGTCGCTGCCCGCTACCTCGACCTGTACCGCACCCTCCTCGCCCGCGAGCCGGCCTTGGCCGGCGGATCAAGGCCGCATGCGCATCCTGCATCTTAGCTCGCTCTATCCGCCCCACATCGTCGGCGGGGCGGAGCGTTCCGTCGAGCATCTGGCCGAGGAACTCGCCGGCCTCGGCCACGCGGTCGGGGCGGCCTGCATCGCGCGGCAGCCCGAGCCCAGGACCGTGCGCAACGGCGTCACGGTCTATCGCATGGCGCATCACAACGACTTCTGGCTCGAGGACTGGGCGCGGCACGGCCGCTTCGCCCGCAACGCGGCCAAGCTGAAGCAGCAGTGGAACTTCGCCGTCGCCGCCGATTTCGGCCGGGTGCTCGAAGATTTCCGACCCGACATCGTCAACACCCACTCGCTGCTCGACATCTCGACGCTGGTCTGGCGGGAGGCCGCCCGGCGCTCGATCCCGATCGTCCACACGGTGTGCGAGTACGACCTGATCTGCGGCAACGCCGCGATGTTCAAGCACGGCAAGCCGTGCACGCACTGGCACCTCGGCTGCCGGATCGTGAACGCCTCCAAGCAACTCACCAACAGGTGGGTGAGCGCGGTCGCGAGCGTCGGCACCGAGATCCTGAAGACCCATGTCGAGCACGGGCTGTTCCGCCACCTCGCGCCCGCGCGCCGCCGGGTGATCTACTATTCCTGCACGGTGCCGGACGGCGACCCCGAGGCGCGCCGCCGGATCGACCGCACGGGTAAGCCGATGACGTTCGGCTATCTCGGGCGCATCAACGTCGAGAAGGGCGTCGGCACCCTGATCGACGCGCTGGCCGGGATCGGCCCCGGCGACTGGCGCTGCCTGATCGCCGGCCAGGCGATGGACGGTTCGATCGAGCGGTTCCGCGCGCGGGCGGAAGGGCTGCCGATCGACTTCGTCGGCTGGGCCGACCCGAAGGACTTCCTCAGCGAGATCGACGTGCTCGTCGTGCCCTCGTTCTGGGCCGAGCCCTCCCCGCGCACGGTCTACGAGGCCTACGCGATGGGCGTGCCGGTGATCGGGGCGGATTCGGGCGGCATCCCCGAACTGATCGGCGCGGACAACGCCGATTGGCTGTTCAGGGCCGGCGACGCGGCCGACCTCGCCGCGCGGATTCGGACGGTCCTCGCCCGCGGCCGCGGCTGCCTGCCCGACGAGCGTTCGTTCCAGCACGTCCTGCGGGAATCGACCTCCGCGCGCGTCGCCGCGAAGTATCTCGACCTCTACACGGAACTCCTCGACGAGCGCCGCGCGGCCGCGCGGCCATGATCGCGCGCCGAGCCCGCCCCGGGCGCGTCCCGGCGCCTTCCGCGCCGCCCCGGCGCCGACGGTCCGCCGCACGCCGGGCGCGTCGTCGTGGAGCCTAGCCCGACCCTACCCGCCGCGCCTGGGCCGGCGGCAATCCGTCCGGTCGAGGACGCGGTGACGCAGCGGTCGTTCCGGGCGGCCGGGTGGGTCGCGCTCAGCGCGACCGGCAACGTCGTGCTGAGCTTTGCCGTGTTCCTGGTGCTGGCGCGGCTGCTCGATCCGGCCGCGTTCGGCCTCGTGGCCGTCGCCATCGTCTTCATCGACATCCTGCTCATCGTGACGCGCGGCGGCCTGCCGGACCTGCTGATCCAGACCGAACGGCTCGACGAAACCTTCGCCGACACGGCCTTCTGGGTGGCGCTGGCCTCCGGTTGCCTCTATGCGCTGGCGCTCATCGCCCTGTCCTGGCCGATCGCTTGGCTGCTGCGGCTCCCGGAACTCCAGCCGGTGCTGGCGGCGCTCGCGGTGACCTTCGTCGTCTCGGCGCTCGGCGTGATCCACGAGGCGCGGCTGCAGCGGCGGTTCGGGTTCCGCAGCCTCGCGCTCCGGGCGCTCGCCGCCAACCTGATCGGCGGGTCGGTCGCGGTCGCGCTCGCGCTCCACGGCTTCGGCGTCTGGAGCCTCGTGATCCAGCGCCTGCTCGCGACGGGCGCCACGACGATCCTGACCTGGGTGGCGTTCCCGTGGCTGCCGGGGCGGCGGTTCGACCGCCGCCTGGCCCGCCGGCAGCTCGCCTTCGGGTCGCGGGTGTTCTCGACGCACCTGCTCCTGACGCTGAGCATCCGCAGCCAGGAGGTCGTCGCCGCCTGCTTCCTGTCCACCGCCGAGATCGGCCTCCTGCGGATGGCGTGGCGCTGCATCGACCTGATCAGCCAGGTCGCGGTCATCCCGCTCGCCTCCGTCGCCCTGCCGGCCTATGCCCGGCTCCAGGGACGCCCGCGCGAGCTCGCCGCGGCCTTCGACGGGTTCGTGGCGATGTCGGCGGTGCTGGCGCTGCCGGCCTTCCTCGGCATGGCCGCGGTGGCGCCGACGCTCGTCCCGCTGCTCTTCGGCGAGCAGTGGCGCGACGCGGTGCCGGTCCTGCGCATCCTCGCCCTGCTCGGGCCGGAATTCGTCGCGACCTCGCTGCTCTGGGCGCTCTTCACCGCCTCCGACCGGACCGGTACGGCGCTGGCGCTGGCGGCCGGGCAGTTCGCGATCACGATCCTGGCCGCGGTCGTCACCGCGCCGTTCGGGCTGTCCGCCCTCGTCGTCGGCCACGTGCTGCGCGCCTACCTGTTCTCGCCGCTGGTGGTGGTCGCCGCCGCCCGGTTCGTGCCGGTGGGCAACCGGCGGATCGCCGCGGCGCTGGCTCCGATCCTCGCCTGCTCCGCCCTGATGGCCGCCGCCGTCCTCCTCGCGCAGGACCAGGTCTATGCGAGCCTCGGCCCCCGGGCTGGCCTCGCGGCGGTGATCGGCCTCGGCATCCTCGTCTACGGGGGGCTGTCCGGGCTGTTCCTGCGCGAGACGCTCCGCGGGAGCCTCGCGCTGATCCTGAACCGCAGGAAGGCGGCCTCGCCCGCCTCGCCCGCCTTCGTCCCGGCCGCCGCGCCCGATCCGGTCGGGTCGGGCGCGGCGCCAAGTCCTCGTTCCCGCGATGGGGAGGCCCGATCGTGACCCGACGCCGACACCCCGATGCCGGCCCTGCGACGCCGGCGGGGCCGACCCGCCGTGCCGTGCTCGCGGCGGGCGCCCTCGCCCTCGCGCCGCGCCCGGCCGCGGCCGGCCCGCTGCCGCTGCACAAAGCTGAGGATTTCACGCACGCGGTCGGCGTCAACACCCATTTCGGCCACCCGGCGTCGCCTTATGTCGGCCTGTTCGAGCGGTGCGCGGCGGCGCTCGACGAACTCGGCATCCGGCACCTGCGCGACGACATCGTCCTCCAGGGGCCGGAGCCGCCGCCGCAGTTCCAGCGCATCGCGCGGCTGGCGCGCGACGGCTACCGCTTCAGCCTGATCTTCTACGACGGCCTCGACATCGCGCCGCTCGTGCCGCCCCGGCGGCTCACCGACATCGCGACCTGGAGCGCGGGCGGCCTCGAGATCGCCGAGGGCGGCAACGAGCCGAACATCGCGGCCGGAGGCCCGACCCGCGCCCGCGCGTCGGCCGAGCATCAGCGCGCCCTCTACCGGGCGGCGCGCGGCGACCCGCGCGCGCAGGCGGTCAAGGTCGCCGGACCGAGCTACATCTTCGGCAACGTCGCGGCCGCGGAGAACCTGGCGAACGCCGTCGATTTCGGCAACATCCACCCCTATCCCGGCATGGAACACCCGGAGACCGACGGCAACGGCGACCTCCGCCGCTTCGTCGCGGCCGTGCGCCCGGTCTTCGGCGGCGCGCCGATCCTGGCCACCGAGAACGGCTACCACACGGCGCTCGCGACCGAGAGCTTCCACCTGCCCGTCTCCGAGGCGGTGCGCGCCCGCTACATGCCGCGGCTGCTGCTCTGGAGCTTCCTCCAGGGCGTGCGCCGCACCTACCTCTACGAGCTGATCTCCAGCCAGGACCGCGGCGACGCCGACCCGGAGAGCCGCTTCGGCCTGCTCCGGCACGACGGGTCGCCGATGCCGGCCTTCCGGGCGGTCGCGAACCTGATGCGGCTGTTCCGGCCCGGTGCCGCGGGCACCGCCGTCCCGCCCGACGTCGCCCTCGAGACCGAACGGCCCGACCTCCAGGCCGCGCGCTTCCTGCGCGGCGACGGCGCGCTCCTCGTCCCGATCTGGCTCGGGGTCGGCGCCTGGGACCAGGGCCGGCGCCGGGCGCTGCCCGAGCTTGCCCCGCGGCCGGTCGGCCTGCGGCTCCCGGCCCCGCCGAACGCGGCGCGGCTCCACCGCTTCGCCGACGACGGCTCGGTCGGCGTGGAAGCCCTCGCGCCGGACCGGCGCCTCGCCTTCGGCATCACGGACCGGCTCAGCGTGCTCGAACTGCGGTAGCGCGGATCGGCACCCCGCGCCGCGGAGCGCGCAGGTCGGCCGGGTCGATGGCGCCGGAGCGGCGTTCCGCCGACCGCCGGAGACGGCGCGAGGATGCGCGACGGGGCGTCCCATCCGCGACAGGCAGCGGATGGGGCTGGCTTTTTCGACGGATCACGCTCCTGCCGCGCCCGCCGCCGGAGCCGTCCGCGCGCCGCCGACCGCAGGGCGATGGCACGGATGGTGCCTGGATGGCGCCGCGCCGGCGTGAGGGTTGCACGTCCCGGCGCGCCGGCACACCCTCCCCGGCACACCCGCCGCCTCCGTACCGGAAAGTCCTGATGTCGCGTCTGTCGGCCGCCTGCCTGATCGCGGGCCTGCTCGTGTCCGCGCCGCTCTCGGCGCAGACCCTGCGCTACGGCATGATGGAGGATGCCGACGCCCTCGACCCGACGCTCGCGCGCACCTTCGCGAGCCGCATGGTCTTCGCCGCGCTCTGCGACAAGCTCGTCGATATCGGGCCCGACCTGAAGCCGGTGCCGCAACTGGCAACGCACTGGGAGCTCTCCCCCGACGAGAAGGCGCTCACCATGCACCTGCGCCCCGGCGTCCTGTTCCACGACGGGGAGAAGCTCGACGCGGCCGCGGCCAAGTACGCGATCGAGCGCCACCTCAAGCTGCCCGGCTCGCAGCGCCGCGGCGAGATCGCGCCGATCGACACCGTCGAGGTGGTCGACGACCTGACCTTCCGGATCGTCCTGAAGACGCCGTTCGCGCCGCTGCTGGCACAGTTCACGGACCGCGCCGGGATGATGGTCTCGCCGAAAGCCGCCGAGCGGCTGGGCGACAGGTTCTCCACCGCGCCGGTCTGCGCCGGGCCGTTCCGGTTCGTCGAGCGGGTGCCGCAGGACCGGATCGTCGTCGAACGCTTTCCCGACTACTGGAACAAGGACCAGATCCAGATCCAGCGCATCGAGTTCCGGCCGATCCCCGACACCACGGTGCGGCTGACGAACCTGCGCGCCGGCCAGCTCGACCTGCTGGAGCGGCTGGCGCCGACCGACGTGGCGCAGGTGACGCGCGACGCCAAGCTCAAGCTCGGCTTCGTCTACGAACTCGGCTTCCAGGAGATCCTGCTCAACCCGAAGGCGGGCTCGCCGCTCGCCGACCCGCGGGTGCGGCAGGCGCTGGACCTGTCGATCGACCGCAACGCCCTGAACCAGGTGGTGTTCAACGGCGAGTTCCTGGCCGGCAACCAGTGGGTCAGCCCCAGGCACCCGAACTACGTGAAGGAGTACCCCGTCCCGAAGCGCGACGTCGCCAAGGCGAAGGCGCTGCTGGCGGAAGCCGGGCAGAAGACGCCGCAGATCACGCTGTCGGTCTACGCCAACAGCGAGGCGCCGCAGGTCGGCCAGGTGATCCAGGCGATGGCCAAGGAGGCGGGTTTCGACGTGAAGATCCAGGCCGCCGACTTCACGACCCTGCTCGACATGGCCGACAAGGGCAACTTCGAGGCCTACCTCTATTCCTGGTCCGGCCGGCCCGACCCCGACGGCAACACCTTCAGCTTCCTCGGCTGCAAGACGCCGCTGAACTACACCCGCTACTGCAACGCCGACGCCGACGCCGCGCTCCAGGCCGAGCGCGGCACCGTCGATCCTGAAAAGCGCCAGGCCGCCTGGAAGCGGTTCGCCGACCGCATCCTCGCCGACCGCCCCGGCATCTACCTGCTCCACCGCAAGCTGCTCTGGGCCTACAGCCCGAAGCTCACCGGCTTCGTGCCCTACCCCGACGGCCTCGTGCGGTTCACCGGGCTGACGCTGAACTGATGCTGCGGTTCCTCGTCAAGCGCCTCGCACTCGCGGTTCCGACCCTGGTGCTGGCCTCGATGATCATCTTCGCCCTGCAGCAACTGCTGCCGGGCGACGCCGCCACCGCGCTCTCGGGCGAGGAGCGCGACCCGGCCGTGGTCGCCTTCATCCGCGAGAAGTACCACCTCGATCGGCCGTTCCCCGTCCGCTACGGCTACTGGGCCGCAGGCGTGCTCCGGGGCGACCTCGGCGAATCGATCCGCCTGCAGAAGCCGGTAGGCGAACTCGTCCGCGAGAAGCTTCCGGTGACGCTGGAACTCGCCTGCCTCGCCATGCTGGTGGCGCTGGCCATCGGCGTGCCGATGGGTATCCTCTCCGCGGTCCGCCGCGGCACCTGGGCCGACACGCTGGCCAACGGCGTCGCGCTCTGGGGCCTCTCGGTGCCGAACTTCTGGCTCGGCATCCTGATGATCCTGCTGTTCTCGGTCCAGCTCGGCTGGCTGCCGGCCTCGGGCTACGTGCCCCCCGGCGAGGGCCTGATCGACAACCTCAAGGCGATGGCGATGCCCGCCTTCGTGCTCGGCAACGCCATCGCTGCGGTGATGATGCGCCACACCCGCGCGGCGATGCTCGGCGTGCTCGGCTCCGACT
>NZ_CAXTHR010000052.1:0-25337 GCF_964244095.1 uncultured Methylobacterium sp.
CCCGCTCGCGGTCGCGCGCTGCCGCTCGGAGGTCCCGCGGTTGCGGACCGCGGCGGAGACGGGACACCGCGTCGCCTGCCATCTCGCCTGAGGCAAAGGGCATGGGGAGGCTGCCGGACGCCGGCCGGGCTCCGGAGCGGACCTGATCGCGTATCTGCCGGCCGCGTCACCCAACGCCATCCCATCTCCGGGGCAGATCGCGCGACGCGCCGAAACGGTGGCGCGCCGTCTCCGTCGCGGATGCGTGCGCGCAGCGGCCTGCCTTCCTTGCATGAGCCTCACGTCCAGCGCCGCAAGATAGTTCTTTATGAAATCATCGCATGGATGGAGATTTGTTTTTCTTGATCCGGTTCAATTTGTAATACTATTCTTTTGACTTAAAGACGCCGTGCGGACGACTATGACCTACGCTACGCTGCCCGCCGGGCGACGATGCAGATGATCGTTCGATCATCCCCGCATGTGCCGACGGCCGGCAGCGCCGCCGCTCACCAGCCTCCGGGCCTCGCGACGACGACCGGTCGTCTTCGTCGCCGCTTCGAGGACCCTGCCCGTACCACCTCGGAGTGTACCCTGTGCTGCGAAAATCCGCCCGCCTGTTCGCGTTCGCCCTGACCGTGCTGACACCCGCGTCCGGGGTCGTGGCGCAGGAGCCCGCGGCCGCCACCCAATCGGCATCGAGCCCCCTCGTCTCCACCGAGTGGCTGGAGAGGAACCTCGACGCCAAGAACCTCGATGCGAAGACGCTCCGCATCGTCGAGGTCAGCGTCGATCCGGGGGTGTTCGAGCGCGGGCACATCCCCGGCGCCCAGAACGTGGCGTGGCACACGGACCTCGTCGAGACCGTGAGCCGCGACATCGCCGGCCCCGACAAGTTCGCGGCCCTGGTGCGCCGCCTCGGGATCGACCGCGACACCACCGTGGTGCTCTACGGCGACAACAACAACTGGTTCGCCGCCTGGGGCGCCTGGGTGTTCGCGCAGTACGGCCTCGTCGACAACGTCAAGCTCCTCGACGGCGGCCGCAAGAAATGGGAGGCCGAGAAGCGCCCCCTCGACACGCGCAACGCCGAGGTCCCGGCCTCCGGCTTCGGCGTGGCGCCGGCCTCGCCGGCCCTGCGCGCGCGGCTGGCGGACGTGGTGGCGGTGGCGCGCAAGGAGCGCGACGAGCAGATCCTCGACATCCGCTCGCCCGACGAGTTCAGCGGCAAGGTGATCGCGCCGGCCGGCGTCCAGGAACTGGCGATCCGCGCCGGCCACATCCCCGGCTCCGTGAACGTGCCCTGGGCCAAGGCGGTGAACGCGGACGGGACGATCAAGTCCGTGCCTGAGCTGAAGGCCATCTACGCGGCGGCCGGCATCGACGGAACAAGGCCGATCATCACCTCCTGCCGCATCGGCGAACGCTCCAGCCATTCCTGGTTCGTCCTGAGCCGCATCCTCGGCTACAAGACCCGCAATTACGACGGCTCGTGGACCGAGTACGGCAACACGGTCGGCGTGCCCGTGACGAACCTCGCCGGGACCGTCTGGGGCGGCAAATGACCGACGGCATCGCGGCGCACGCGCGCGCTCTGCCTGCCCATGCGTCCGAAGCCCCCGTCCGGAAGGAGGGGGGCTTCTTCGTGCCGGTGGGCGTCGCCCTCGCCATCGCGGGCGGGCTGGCCTGGGCCGCCCACGACCTCGCCGGACGGCCCGACGGCGGGCGCCTTGCCCTGTCGCTGACCTTCGGCGCCCTGTTCGGCTTCGTGCTCCAGCGCAGCCGCTTCTGCTTCTATTGCCTGTGGCGGGATCTGCTGGTGTCGGGCGATCCGCGCGGGATGCTCGGCATCCTGGCCGCCCTGGCGGCGGGCGTGGCGGGCTATGCCGTCGTCCTCGGCGCCTGGATGCCGGACCCGTCCGGCGCACGCCTGCCGCCGGACGCCCATATCGGTCCGGTGGGACCGGTCCTGGCGCTCGCCGGTGCCGTGTTCGGGACGGGCATGGCGATCTCCGGCTCCTGCATCAGCGCCCATCTCTATCGTCTCGGCGAGGGCTCGCCGACGGCGCCCTTCGCGCTCCTCGGCACGGGCCTCGGCTTCGCGCTGGGCTTCGCCACCTGGAACCCGCTCTACCTCGCCGGCGTCTCGGAGGCGCCGGTGCTGTGGCTGCCGCGCCACCTCGGCTATGCCGGAAGCCTCGGCGGCGCCCTCGCGCTCCTCGGCGCGATCGCCCTGGTGCTGCTGCGCCGTCTGCCCGGGTCGAGCGCCCCGCCCGTGACGGCGCCGAGTCCCTGGCACGCTGTGTTCGTCGCCCGCTGGCCGGTCTGGCGCGGAGGCGTGGCCATCGGAGCCCTCGCGACGCTCGGCTACCTGCGCGTCGGCCCCCTCGGGGTCACGGCCGAGATCGGCGGCCGCACCCGGCAGGCCGCCGGGAGCCTCGGGCTGTTGCCGGAGCGGCTGGAAGGGCTCGATACCTTCCGGGGCTGCGCCACGGCCGTGCGCGACGCGGTGCTGACCCCGAACGGCCTGTTCGTCGGCGGACTCGTGCTGGCGGCCTTCGCCGCCGCCCTCGCGGCGGGCCAGTTCCGCCCGGCCTGGCCGACGTCGGGGCAGGTCCTGCGCGGACTCATCGGCGGAACCCTGCTCGGCTGGGGCGCCATGACCGGCCTCGGATGCAGCGTCGGCACCCTGCTCTCGGGGATCATGGCCGGCGCAGTCTCCGGCTGGGTGTTCGGCCTCGCGATGTTCGCCGCCGCCGCCGGCACCCTCTGGGTCGGCCGTCGGACGCGCCTGCTGGCGTGAGGCCGCTCACGCGTGCGCCGAGGAAGGTATTTCACCCCCGGCCCGTCAGCGTGAGACGATTTTTCTTCGGCTCCCGGATGCATTTGAAAGACGATCCCATCGACTTTGACCGACGGGATTTGCATCATGGCCCGGCAGAACAGGTGACATTGAATACGACGCGCATCGGTCAGGCGCAGGAGCCGGCGGATGTACCTTTCCTGATCGGATGTCCGTGCCGTCGCCTCATCTCGTCCTCGATGCCATCGGGTTTCGGCATGGCGCCAGACTGATCCTCGACCGGATCTCGCTGCGGATCGCGGCTGGCGAGCGGGTCGGGATTCTCGGGCCGTCCGGCGTCGGCAAATCCACCCTGCTCCAGATCGTCGCCGGGCTGGTCGCTCCGTCGTCCGGCGAAGCGAGGATCGACGACTTCGCCGTGACGGGACCCGTCCCGGGGGCTACGGTGATGTTCCAGCGTCCGGCCCTCCTGCCCTGGGCGAGCGTCCTCGACAACGTGCTCCTGCCGGCCCGCTTGGCGGGCAAGCGCAGGCGCGGCCGCGAGGACGCCCGCGCGGAGGCGCTCCGCATCCTCGGGGAGGTCGGCCTCGCCGACCGGATCGAGGCCAAGCCGCACGCCCTGTCGGGCGGTCAGCAGCAGCGCGTGGCCCTGGCGCGGGCCCTGGCGAGCCGGCCGCGCCTCCTCCTCCTCGACGAACCGTTCTCGGCCCTCGACCCCGAGCTGCGGGCCTCTCTGCGCAGGGACGTGAGGCGCCTGTCGCAGGAGCGCGGCCTGACCCTGCTCGTCGTCACCCACGATCCCGCCGACGTCGCCGCCCTGGCCGAGCGCGCCGTGGTGCTCGGCGGCCGGCCCGCCGGCATCGTCGCGGATGTCACCGTCGCCTCCGAGGCCGACCTGCGGGCGCAGCTCGGCGCCCATGCTCCTCAAGACGGTCGCGAAGCGGCCTGAACCGGACCCTGCCATGACCGCCCCCGACGACCTCTCCGCCCTGTGGACGCACGCGTGGACGCGCGCCGACTGGACGCGCCGCGACACCCTCGACGGCCTCGCCAGGGGCGGCCTCGCCGCGCTGCTGGGCGGGACGGGCCTCGGCCTTTCGAGCCGTGCCGTCCACGCGGCCGACGACGAGGTCGTGCGAATCGGCTACCTGCCGATCACCGACGCCACCGCCCTCCTCGTGGCCCATGCCAAGGGCTACTTCGAGGACGCCGGCCTCAAGGTCGCCGAGCCGACGCCCCTGCGCTCCTGGTCCGCCCTCGTCGAGGGCTTCGCCGCCGGCAAGTTCAACCTCGCCCACCTCCTCAAGCCCATCCCGGTCTGGATGCGCTACAACAACAGGTTCCCGGTCAAGATCCTGGCCTGGGCCCACACCAACGGCTCGGGCATCGTCGTCGGGGCCAAGAGCGGCATCGTCGACTTCAAGGGGCTGGCGGGCCGGCGCGTCGCGGTGCCGTACTGGTACTCGATGCACAACGTCGTGCTGCAATATGCCCTGCGCGAATCCGGGGTGACGCCGGTGATCCGCGGCGAGGCCGGCGCGAACGAATGCGCCCTCCAGATCCTGCCGCCGCCCGAGATGCCGGCGGCGCTGGCTGCCGGCAAGGTCGACGGCTACATCGTCGCCGAGCCGTTCAACGCGCTCGGCGAGATCAAGGCCGGCGCGCGCATGCTGCGCTTCACCGGCGACATCTGGAAGAACCATCCCTGCTGCGTCGTCGTCGCCCACGAGCGCACCACCGTCGAGCGGCCCGAATGGACGGGCAAGGCCGTCGACGCCATCGTGCGCGCCCAGGCCTACGCGGCGGCCAACAAGGAGGAGGTGGCGCGGCTGATCTCGAAGGACGGGCGCGGCTACCTGCCGATGCCCGCCGACGTGGTGGTCAAGGCGGTGACCGATTACGGCCCGGCCTACGCGGCGAGCGGCGCGATCCGCCATCCCGAATGGGCGGCGAGCCGCATCGACTTCCAGCCCTGGCCCTACCCGTCCGCCACGCGGCTCATCGTCGAGGCCATGGGACGGACCGTGGTCGAGGGCGACGCCGCCTTCCTCAAAGGCCTCGACCCCGATTTCGTGGCGCGCGACCTCGTCGACGACCGCTTCGTCGCCGCCTCCCTCGAACGCTTCCCCGACGCGTTCCCGGGCACCGATCGCAGCCGCACCGAGGTGCTGGCCCTGTGAGCGCCGGCCTGCTCGAGGCATCGCTGCCGGCCGAGGACGGCACGGTGCACCGGCCCGTCCCTCCGTCCGGGGGCGGTCCCGCGCGCCTGCTCCACCGGATCGCCCCGCTCCTCGGCCTCCTCGCCCTGCTGGCCCTGTGGTTCGCGGCGGGCCGGCTGCTCGCGGGCGATCCCGCCTACGCGGCCTTCGCCGGCTTCGGCCCCGGCCCGGCGCTCGCGTCCTTCGCCGACCTCCTCGCCTCCGGCGACGCCTGGCGCGCGGCGGTGCCGAGCCTCGCGCGGATCGGCCAGGGCCTCGCCTACGCCTTCGGGCTCGGTGCGCCGCTGGGGTTGCTCATGGGCGCCTCGCCGCTGGCCGAGCGCGCGCTCCAGCCGCCGTTCCAGCTCCTGCGCATGGTCTCGCCGCTCGCCTGGATGCCCGTGGCGGTGCTGGCCTTCCCGACCTGGGACGGGGCGATCGTGTTCCTCATCGCGGCCGCCGCGATCTGGCCGGTCCTGTTCTCCACCGCCGCCGGGGTGAAGCGGATCGACCCGGTCTGGCTGACGCTCGCGCGCAACCTCGGCGCGAGCCGCCTCGGCACCCTGCGCAGGATCATCGTCCCGGCGGTGCTCCAGGACATCCTGACGGGCCTGCGCCTCGCGCTCGGCGTCGCCTGGATCGTGCTGGTTCCGGCCGAGTATCTCGGCGTCACCAGCGGCCTCGGCTACGCCATCAACGACGCCCGCGACACGCTCTCCTACGACCGGCTCGCGGCCCTCGTCCTGCTGATCGGGCTGATCGGCTACGCCCTCGACGGCGGCCTGGGACGCTTGGCCGCCCGCGCCCGCTGGATTCCCGCCACCTGAAAGGACTTCGCCATGTCATCCGCTCCCGCCACCGAGATCGTCCAGACCTTCGAGACCATCGACCGCGACGCCCTCCGCACGCTCTCCGAGAGGGGCAAGGCCGATCCCGAAGCCGTGCGCACGGTCCGCGCCCGCACGATCGCCGAAGGCCGCCGCTTCCGCCACCTGAACTACGTGCGCGACCTCGACGCCCAAATCGTCGACGAGCCCCCGGGGCTGCTAGGCGACGACACCGCGCCCAACCCCACGGAGGCGCTGCTGGCGGCGCTCGGCACCTGCGTCGCGGTCGGCCTCCAGGCCAACGCCGTCGCGCGGGGCTGGACCGTGCGCGGCATCGAGATCGAGAGCGAGGGCGACATCAACATCACATCGGTCTGGGGCACCGGCGACCTCTCGCCGAAGGTCGTCGGTCTCTCCGCCGTGCGCCTGTCCGCGCGCCTCGACATCGAGGGGGCGACCCAGGCCGAACTCGACGAACTCGTGGCCCATGCCGGGGACTGGTCGCCGGTGCTCAACACCGTGAGGAACCCGGTCGCGGTCAGCCTCGTCCGCGCCCGATGAGCGCCGCCCTCGCCCTGGCCGGGGTGCATCCGCCGGCGCCGGACGTGGGGACGATCGTCCGCCACGAGCTCGGTCCCCTGACGGCCGCCATCGACGGAGGGCTCTATCCGGACGCGGTGCTGCGGAACCTCGGTGCCGCCGGCGCCTACGCGCATCATGGCGCGGGAACGCCGGAGGGGCTGGTCGCCGCCGTCGAGGCCATGGCCGCGGCAGGCGCCGCCTGCCTCTCCACGGCCTTCTGCGTCTGGTGCCAGGACGCGCTTGCCTGGTATCTCGCCCGCGGGGACGAGGCCGCCCGCTCACGCCACCTCACCGCCGTCGCCGGCGGCGCGCGCCTCGGCGGCACGGGCCTTTCCAATCCGATGAAGGCGTTCTCGGGCAACGAGCCGATGGCCCTCGCCGGCCGGCGCGTGGCCGGCGGCTACCGGGTGCGCGGCCGCCTGCCCTGGGTCTCGAATCTCGGCCCCGGCCATCCCTTCGCCAGCATCTTCGCCCTGGAGGACGGGCGGCGGATCATGGCCCTGTTCGAGGCCGGATCGGAGGGCGTCGCCATCGCGGCCAACGCCCGCTTCGTGGCGCTGGAGGGCACCGGCACCTACACGGTGATGATCCGCGACGCCTTGGTCCTCGATGACGACGTGATCGCACCCGATGCCGCCGCCTTCGTCCCCGGCATCCGCAACGGCTTCGTCCTGCTCCAGGCCGGCATGGGCCTCGGCCTCGCCCGGGGCGTCGCCGCGATGATGCGCTCCGACGAGCGGGGGCGCCGGGACGGCGCGGCCCTTCCGCTGGGCGCCGAAGGGATCGAGGACCGGGCGGCGGCCCTGTGGGCGCGTGTCGCGGAGGCGACCGGGCACCATGCCGACCCGAGCGCGGGCGCCTTCCGCGAGACCCTGCGCCTGCGCCTCGACATCTCCTGGCTCGCCCTGGAGGCCGCGCAGGCCGCCATGCTCCAGTTCGGCGCGCGCGGCTATCTCGAAGGCTCCGCCCCCTTCCGGCGCCTGCGCGAGGCGCAGTTCGTCGCCATCGTCACCCCCTCCGTGAAGCACATCACGGCCGAACTCGCGCGGGCGTGAGGACCGCCCCCGGCGTCAGGGCGTCGCGAGGTGCGGCCGGACGACCGTCAGCATCCGTTCGGCCGAGGTGCCCGGCGGGAAGAAGCCGAGATACGCCCCCGACCGATCCATCAGGTAGATGAAGGCGGAGTGATCGATCGTGATGTCGCCGTCCGCGCCCACGATCCGCTCGGAGAAGACCCTGTAGGCCTCGGCCGCCCGGCGGATCGCGGCGGGGTCGCCCGTCAGGCCGATCAGGCGGGACGAGAAGTTCGGGACGTACTCGGCCAGATGCGCGACGGTGTCGCGCTCCGGGTCGAGGGTGATGAACAGGGGCTGGACCGCCTCGGCCTCGGCGCCCAGCAGGGTCAGCGCGCGGGCGATCTCCGTCAGGTCGGTCGGGCAGATGTCGGGGCACCCGGTGTAGCCGAAATAGACGATGAGGAGCTTGCCGCGAAAGTCCGCCTCCGTGCGTGTGCGCCCGGCCTGATCGACGAGCGCGAAGGGCCCGCCCACCGGCTCGCGGTTCCACATGAGCACGTCCATCAGCTCGGCCGCGGAGCGGCGCGCCGGCTCCGCGGCCCGGGCCGGAACCAGGGGGCACAGGGCGACGAGCAGCGCCGCGCGCAGCGATCTACGCACCGAAGGTGAGCCGGCTGCCCGTGGTCGGCACGATCACGTTGGCGGGCATCTGCGCCTGGGCCTCCAGCGCGAAGTTGAGGCCGCTGCAATGCATCGGGATGACCACGTCGGGTTCGAGCTTGCGGATCTCGGCGACGATCTGGGTGAGATAATCCTTGGGCGCCGGCCCGAGATGGAAGCCGCCGACGATGGCGTGGACCTTCTCGATGCCCGAGACGGCCTGCGCCTGCCGCACCGAATTCACGATCCCCACATGGCCGCAGGAGCTGATCACCACGAGGCCCTTGCCCTTCACGTTGAAGCAGGTGGCGTGCTCGTGAACATGCTCGTCGGGAATGATCCGCCCCTGCAACTCGGCCGGCGAATAGTGGCTCGCATCGCAGCCGAGACCATCCTTGATGCCGCGCTCGACGAAGGTGTTGGGCAGGATGCGCTCGACGGAGGACCGTTTGATCTGGCCGGTGGTGAAGGCGTGGCCGGCCACCACCGTGGGCGCCTCGCACAGGACGGTCCTGATCTTCCGCGCCGTCAGTTCGCGCCGGTCGAGCTGACCGAAATCCGTGAACTGCCCCTGCACGCGACTCGGGCTGACGCGGTGGCAGAAATTGTCCTCGCCGCCGGCATAGAGCGTCAGGTCGGCGGGCAGAAGGCCCCGGTACGCCTCGAGGAATCCGGTCAGGCCGCCGTAATGGTCGTGATGGCCGTGGCTCACGATGAGGGCGTCGACCTTGGACGGGTCGACCTGCAGGATCTCGATATTGTTCAGGAGCGCGTCGGGGCTGTAGCCGAAATCGAGCAGGATCGTGCGCGCCTCGTCCGCGCGCTTCGATTCCGCGAACAGCGAGAGGCCCCATTGGTTGTGAAGGACCTTGCGGTAATCGCTGCCGCGCCCGCTGCCGGGCGGCTGGTGGAGGACGCCCTGCACCGTCGCGGGCTTGAGGAACTGGTCGTGGGACGAGTCGATCAGCACGCGCAGACTGAGCGTGTCGACCGCCGGCACCTCGATCGAGGCGGCACGCGCGATCTCGATGCAGGAAAACCCCGCCGCGCCCGCGGCCAAGACCGCGGAGGCCTTCAGGAAGCCGCGCCTGTCGATCGGTCCGACCATGCCATCCTCCCCGACGCCTGCGCGCCGACCTCACCGCCACCACACGCCCTTTATAGCGGAGCTTGCAGCGACGGATGTGCTCTATTTCGACAATCGAAGAGATGTATGTTCCACCTCGCGCGATGCCGGGTACGCCTCCGGTGAGGGCCGCGCTCGACGGCATCGCGCTTCCCGCGGGAGCCTGACCTTAATGCTGGCATTAAGGTCAGTGGGTCTGGGTGATGCGGGTCGAGGTACTGGAGGGGGCCGAACGACGGCGGCGCTGGTCGTTCGAGGACAAGGCGCGGATCGTCGAAGCCTCGTACGAGGCCGGGGTGTCGGTGTGTTCGGTGGCGCGCCGGCACGGGATCGCCCAGGGCCTGCTACTCACCTGGCGACGCCAGGCTCGGGAAGCCCGTTTGGGCGGGGACGAGCAGGCCCCGGTCTTCGTGCCCGTCGCGATCACTCCGGAACCGTCGCAAGTGGTTCCAACTCTGCGGCTAGATGATCCTGGTGTTCAGGCCCAGCCCCGTCTAGCGCGACGCAAGACCGGTGTCTTGGAGATTGATCTCGGCGGCGGTCGGCGTCTCAAGGTCGACCGGGACGTCGATGCCGCGGCGCTGCGGCGGGTGTTCGATGCCCTGGCGGGCCGATGATCCCGCTGCCTGCCAACGTCCGGGTCTGGCTGGCCACTGGTCACACCGATATGCGCGAGGGCTTCCTCGCCGGGCAGAACGTCATGATGGCGCTCCGCCAAGCCGGCCGGACCTTGGTGCCGGAGAACGGTCGGAGCGTGCTGGCGGGAACCGCGGCGGAGTTGCGTTGCGCGGGACGACGCGAAGGCGTTCTATCTCGGGGTCGGGGCGGTGGCCCCCGATCTCGGAGCGCCCGCGAGCCGGTGAGCCGCCATTCCGACCAGCATCGTCGCGACGAAGACTGCGACGGGCAGCGCGCCGGTGGAGAGCGCGGCGACGGCCGGGCCGGGGCAGAAGCCGGAGAGGCCCCAGCCGATGCCGAAAAAGGCCGATCCGCCGATGAGATGTTTGTCGATCCGGCGGTTCGTCGGGATCTGGAAATCCGCGGCGAAGACCGGCTTCGAGAGCCGGCGCGCGATCTGGTAGCCGATCGCCGAGACGGTCACCGCGCCGCCGAGCACGAACATCAGGCTCGGGTCCCAGGCCCCCGTCACGTCGAGGAATCCGCGGACCCGGGCGGGGTCGAGCATGCCCGACAGGGACAGCCCCAGGCCGAAGGTCAGGCCTGATCCGAGCGTCGCCAGGATGCGGATCGGGGCGCCCATCACGACCACCACGACACGCTGGCCCGGACGAGCGCCACGGTCATCATGCCGGCTGCGAGAAAGGTCAGCACCGCGGCGATCGACCGGGGCGACAGCCGCGCCAGGCCGGCGACGCCGTGGCCGCTGGTGCAGCCCGAGCCGAGCCGCGTGCCGAACCCGACGAGCAGGCCCGCAACGGCGAGCACCGGCAGGGAGGCGGCGACCCGCATCTCCGGCCACGCCCCGGTGAGCCACGTGAAGGCCGGCGGCCCGAGCACCAACCCGGCGACGAAGGCGGCATCGACGAGCCGGCGCTCGCCGCGATCGGTCCCGAGGCCGGCGACGAGGCCGCTGATCCCGGCGATGCGGCCGTTGAGCAGCAGCAGCAGCGCCACCGAGAGGCCGATCAGCGCGCCGCCGGCGAGCGCGGCGAGGTACGGGCTCACTTCGGCCCTCCGTCCTGCCCGGCGCTCTCAGCCTCGCTCGGTCGGCCCGCGGCCGGCAGCCGGTCGTCGATGGGGTTGCGCGTCATCCCTAGCCTCCTGCCGGCGCGCGGGACCGGCGCCCGTGTCGGCGTATCGCGGCAGCCTGCGGGAAACAAGGCTTGCAATCACCCCTGTCATCGCCAATTATTCAATCAAGACAATAACTTAACGGAAGAATCATGCTGCTGGACAGGGTTTCCACGACGCAAAGTTTCTCCGATCCGGACGCCTCGGAGGAAAGCTACGCTCCGGTCCCTTCGCGCACGGATCGGCTCCATCGGCCGGCGGTGGAGCGAAGCGACAGGACCGGTGCCATCGCCGAGGGCGATCAGGTGGTTTTCGCGCGGCTCGACGTGGCCGAAGCCCTCGGCATCTGGCGCCACGCCCGCGGGCGCGTGGTCGAGACCCACGCCGAGGCGCAGGCCGCGCCGGAGGCCAGGATCACCCTCGACGTGAAGTTCGACGGTCACGAGACCCTGCACCGCTACCTGCCGGATCTCTTCGAGAAGCGGGTTCGCTGAGAATGCCGTCTTGCTTGAGGATCGCCGTATGAGCCTCGGTGCCGTCATGGAGGCGCGCTCGTCCCTGCCTCAGGCCCCCTTGCGGGCGACGAGCCGCTCTTCGACCATCGACGCGGTCTGGGCTGAGCTTCGCGCCGAGGCGGAGGCGGCGCTCATCGAGGAGCCGCTCTATGCCGGCATCATCCAGGCGACAGTGCTCGACCAGCGCAGCCTCGCGCAGGCTTTCGCCTACCGCCTCGCCCACCGGCTCGGCGACGGCGACCTGTCGCGGCTCGCCATGCGCGACCTCTGCCTGTCGGCCTTCGAGGCCGACCCGCATGCAGGCGCCCACGCGGTGCGCGACCTCGTCGCCATCCGCGAGCGCGACCCGACCTGCCGGCGCTATCTCGACCCGTTCCTGTTCTACAAGGGCCTCGCGGCCCTGGAAGGCTACCGCGTGGCGCATTGGCTCTGGCACCAGGGCCGGGCGACGCTGGCGCTCCACGTCCAGAGCCGGATCTCGGAAGTCTTCGGGGCCGATATCCATCCGGCCGCGCGGATCGGCTCGGGCGTCTTCATCGATCACGCCACCGGCGTGGTGATCGGCGAGACCACGGTGATCGCCGACGACGTCTCGATCCTGCAATCCGTGACGCTCGGCGGCAACGGCAAGGAGAGCGGCGACCGCCATCCGAAGATCGAGCGCGGCGTGCTGCTCAGCGTCGGCGCCAAGGTGCTGGGCAACATCCGGGTCGGCGAGGGCGCGAAGGTCGCCGCCGCGGCGGTCGTGCTGCACGACGTGCCCGCTCACACCACGGTGGCCGGCGTGCCGGCCCGGGTCGTGTCGAAGCTGGCGCGGAACGAGGAGCCGGCGCAGAGCATGGATCAATTCTTCGGGGATGGGATCTGAGCCGTCGCGGCGCCGAATCGGTCATGGGAGCGCGGCTTTCATCCATCGGCATCCGAGGCTTGATCGTTCGTGAGACGATCCGAGACGCGCGGACCGACGGTCCGGCCGCAGGGTGAACGTTGTGCGATCGCGGACGAGATGGATTTTTCATCGATTTCAAGGCCAGACTCAACATTTGAAGCATAATATGCTACGAAATCACGTCTGTGTATTACAAAAATCTAATATTAGACTTTTTGTTAGGAGTTACTGCCTTGAGGCGCCTGCAATTTAGAAAATCCTTCCATTGACGGTATGTCGCAGGCGAGACTAGACCGTTCGGTGATCCGGGGTGGAACAAGTCGTCGAGTCCGGAGCGCAAGAATTCATCTGGTCGATCCGGGCGTGTGTCGTCCGGGTACGGCTTTGGTGTGATCGCTCGACTGCGCCTGGGCCGCCTTGTGCCCGAGATGAACGCGGTTTCATCCAAGAAGAGAAGCGGAGACCACCAACCATGAGCGGACCGGGACTGAGCGTGGGCGCATCGGCAGCACGCAACCTATCGACCGCGACCGTCACCTCGGTCCAGAACCTCGCGAACACGCCACGCTGGCTGCTGCGGCTGCTGCCCTTCGTGGACGTTCCCGGCGGCGTCTACCGGGTGAACCGCCGCGCCGTGGTGCTGGCCAAGCCCGGCCGCATCGACCTCGCCACGGATGGCAAGAAGCGCGCGATCAGCCCGGCTTCGCTCCGCGCCGTGCCGCCGTTCAGCCGCCTCGGCGACGCCGAACTTGCCGCGCTCGCCGACAAGTTCACGGAGAGCCGGCACCAGGCCGGCGAGACGATCTCGCAAGAGGGCGCCGGCGACCGCAGCCTGACGATCGTCGCCGACGGCACCGTCGAGCTGTCGCTCTCGGGCCCCTACGCGAGCCGCCTGCGCTCGGGGCTGGCCACCCGCGGCGACTTCTTCGGCGACGACGCCCTCGTCGGGGCGGCCCAGCCCGCCCCGACGGTCAAGGCGCTCTCGGCCGTGACGCTGCTCAGCCTCGACCGCGCGGCGCTCGAGGACGACGCCGTCGGGAACCGCATCGCGCAGTACGTCGATGAGCGCGACCGGCTGAAGGGCCACGCCAACGCCTACGGCGAGCAGGGCATCGAGCTGCTCGCCGTCCACACCGGCGCGCCGCGCCTGCCCACCACCTACGTCGATTACGAGGTCGACCCGCGCGAGTATCACCTCTCGACGATCCAGACGATCCTCAATACCCACACCCGCGTCACCGACCTCTACTCGAACGAGATCGACCAGCTCCGCGAGCAGATCCGCCTGACGGTGGATGCCGTGAAGGAGCGCGAGGAGTGGGAGTTGCTCAACAACTCCGCGTTCGGCCTGCTGAACGAGGTCGGCGGCCGCCAGCGCATCCCGACCCGCTCAGGGCCACCGACCCCGGACGACCTCGACGAGGTGCTGACGCTGGTCTGGAAGAAGCCCGCCTTCTTCATCGCCCATCCCCGCGCCATCGCCGCCTTCGGTCGCGAAGCCACCCGCCGCGGCGTGCCGCCGGTCGTCGTCCACTTGTTCGGCGCGCCGTTCCTCACCTGGCGCGGCGTGCCGCTGGTGCCGAGCGACAAGCTGCCGATCGACACCGATCCGGTCACCGGCGCCCAGACCACCTCGATCCTGTTGCTGCGCGTCGGGGAGGGCGAGCAGGGCGTGGTCGGCCTGCAGAAGTCGGGCGTCACCGGCGAGATCGAGCCGGGCCTGTCGGTGCGCTACATGGGCACCAACGATCACTCCATCGCCTCGCACCTCGTGACCCGCTACGTCTCGGCCGCCGTGCTGGTCGAGGACGCGATCGCCCGCCTCGATAACGTGCTGCTCGGCAACTACCATGACTACGCCTGAGGCCGGTCTCTTGCGATCATCCGCGATCGGCATCCCCACGGGCGCACCCGGCGACACTGCGGCCTTGGCCCACGCCGATCTCGTCGGGCGCCTCGCCCGCGAAATCTACGGCCAGGGCCACGCAGCCTCCGCGCCGGTGACCCCTGCGCTGCCGTCCGCGCCGCAGTTCCCCCAAGCTCTGGAGAACCTTACCCAGGCTCCCGGGCAGCCGTCGCTGCCGGGTGCCAACATCGTCACCCCCTCCGCGCCGTCCAGCGTCCTGCCGTCGGGCGTCCTGCCCGACGCGTCGGCCCTCGCCGCGCGCAATCCCGGCGGATCGAGCCTCGGCCTGCCCGGCCTGCCCGGCCTGCCCGGCCTGACCGGACCGTCCGCGGCCAACCCGTTCGGCGGGACGCCTGCGCCGGCCAGTGCCGGCTTCCTCGACGTGACGACGATCCCGTCGGTGCATCCGCTCGCCGGCCCGCTCTCCGCGCAGCGCAGGCTGCCGGAATTCTTCGTGCCGAGCGTGCCCGACGTCGCCGCCTTCCTCCCCGGCGGCGCGGACCTGCACCGGACCATCGCCAAGGACCATCCGCGGGCCAACGCCTTCGCGCATGCGGTCAGCCCCGGCCTCGTGCCGGCCGACCCGTCGCATCGCGGCAAGGACGTGTCGCGGGAGAACGTCCAGCGCACCGGCCGGCTCTCGGGCGATCCCGTGCGCACGGTGGACCATGGCGGCGACGAGCCGTTCTCGTCGGGCGACTACTACTTCCTGACCGGGTCGCCGCCCGCGTCGAGGCCGCACGCCGCGCCCCGCGTCGAGCCCTCGCGGCATGCGGGTCCGGCCCCGCGCGTGAGCTCGACCCGGTCGAGCCCCGTGGGCGCGTCCTTCGACGTCGAGCACGTGCGCAGGGACTTCCCGGCCCTGCACCAGAGCGTGAACGGGCACCGGCTGGTCTGGCTCGACAACGCGGCCACCACCCACAAGCCGCAGAGCGTGATCGACGCGACGAGCGCGTTCTACGCCCGCCACAACTCGAACATCCACCGGGCCGCGCACACGCTGGCCGCCCGCTCCACGGACCTGTTCGAGGGCGCGCGCGAGACGGTGCGCCGCTTCCTCAACGCGCCGTCCAAGGACGACATCGTCTTCCTGCGCGGCACGACGGAGGCGATCAACCTCGTCGCCAATTCCTACGGCCGCGCCAACATCGGTCCGGGCGACGAGATCATCGTCTCGACGATCGAGCACCACGCCAACATCGTCCCCTGGCAACTGCTCACGCAGGCCACCGGCGCGACCCTGCGGGTGATCCCGGTCAACGACCGCGGCGAGATCATCTTCGAGCAGTTCGCGGCGCTCCTGTCCGGTCGCACCAAGATCGTCTCGGTGACCCATGTCGCCAACGCGCTCGGCACGGTGAACCCGGTCCGCGAGATCATCGCGCTCAGCCACGCCTACGGCGTGCCGGTGCTGATCGACGCGGCCCAGTCGACGCCGCACATCGGAATCGACGTGCAGTCGCTCGACGCCGATTTTTTGGTTTTTTCCGGCCACAAGGTGTTCGGGCCCACCGGCATCGGGGCGCTCTACGGCAAGAGGCACCTGCTCGAGGCGATGCCGCCGTGGCAGGGCGGCGGCCACATGATCGAGGACGTCACCTTCACGAAGACGGTCTACAAGGGCGCGCCGGAGAAGTTCGAGGCGGGCACGCCCGACATCGCCGGTGCGGTGGGCCTGGGCGCGGCGCTCGACTACCTGGAGGGCGTCGGGCTGCCGGCCATCGCGGCCTACGAGCACGACCTGCTGGACTATGCCCAAGCGGGGCTGGCCGAGATCAGGGGCCTGCGCCTGATCGGCACGGCGCGCGAGAAGGCGAGCGTGATGTCCTTCGTGATCGACGGCCACGAGAACGAGGCGGTGGCCCACCACCTCGACCGGCACGGCATCGCCGTGCGCTCCGGCCACCACTGCGCCCTGCCGGCGCTGCGCCGCTTCGGCGTCGATCAGTCGATCCGCGCCTCGCTCGCTTTCTACAACACGCGCGAGGACGTGGACGTGTTCCTCAAGGCGCTGCACCAGTTGCCACGTCGGTGAGAAAGACATGAGGTTGATTTATGCAAATTCGAGGGAAAGGAATGTGACATTCCTACTTGGCTCAGGTGAGACATTTTAAATTTTCGCCTACACAGTCTGTTCGCATAGTTTACGTTATGAAACCACTTTTTGGACAATCGTGGAGCAGAGTGTCGATGCGCGGCGCCGTCGAGGAGGACGGCGCGCTCAGATCGAGCAGATGAGGCAGCCGTCGCGAAGGTGGGGGGCGTCTTCCGGTGCCAGGTCGCCCAGGGTTTCCACGAGCGGCCGGTTCTTGTGGCGCGCCATGCGGCGCTTCTCGGCCTCCCCATGCCGTGCCTTGATGGCCGCGATGCGTTCCGGCTTCGCAAGCTCCCGCAAAGGCTCGTCCTTGCACCAGTAAAACTGCTCGCCATGCTTGACCGCGGCCTCTTCGTAGCCCTAGCCGAGGATGCCGAGGGCGCCGTCCGCTTCCGCCGCGGCTTCCTGCTCGGCGACGGCACCGGCGCGGGCAAGGGCCTCCAGGTCGCGGGCGTGCTGCTCGACAACTGGCTGAAGGACCGCCGCCGTGCCGTCTGGGTCTCGAAGACCGATGCCCTGATCGAGGATGCCCGCCGCGACTGGGCGGCGCTCGGCCAGGAGCGCCTGCTCGTCACGCCGCTGTCGCGCTTCCGCCAGGGCAGTGCGATCCGCCTCCAGGGCATCCTGTTCACGACCTACACCACGCTGCGCTCGGACGCGTGGGAGGATAAGGTCAGTCGCGTGCGCCAGATCGCCGACTGGCTCGGCAGCGACTTCGACGGCGTCATCGTGTTCGACGAGAGCCACGCCCTGCAGAACGCGGGCGGCGGCAAGTCCGAGCGCGGCGACGTCGCTCCCGCGCAGCAGGGCCGGGCGGGCCTGCGCCTGCAGCATGCCCTGCCGGACGCGCGCGTCCTCTACGTCTCGGCCGCCCGCGCCTGTCTCGACTTCGGCCAGCGGGTGCAGAACTCGGTGTTCGCGTGCGAGGTCGAGCCTGCGCAATGGACGGCCTTTCGCGCCCGCCTCATCGGTGAGATCGATCCGCAGCGCGACAGCCTGCGCTTCTACCGCCTCGGCGCCGAGGGCCGCCGCCGGGTGGAGCATGTCGGCGCCAAGCCGACCCTCGACCTCGACGGCCCGCTGCTGTTTTGAGTGCATGGCGGCTTGCGCGAACCGCAAGGCCTCATCCGGTTCCCCGACGGTTCGCGCAGCGAAGAAAACGCTCGCCGCTCAATGCGTTGGCGACACCTCTCGCATCGTCGCAGGCGATCGTTCCCGCCGCTACAGCCGGTTCGCGTCAACGCCCTGATTTTCGGCATCTTGCCATGATGTTAAGGTACGGCCGTCGCTCCCTCACAGGGGCGTGGATCGAGCACGGCAACGGCTGGGTCGCTCCCTCACGGGGGCGTAAATCGAAAATGACGAGATTCTTTCCTAGGACCAGCGCCTGTGTGTCAACTCGCGACCTCGGGCTGACGAGTGTGATTCATGAGTGACCTTCCAAGCGGGCTTTAATACCAGTCGGCGATGATCCCGACCGATGGTCGGAATCATCGCATCCGGCGGACGACCGCCGCCCCGCAGTCGCGGGGGCAATCGGCGACGAATAAGGCTCATCGCCGATTGGTATAAGCCGTTGCTCTACTGGATGGTACATGAATGGCACGTGGAGCAATTCTAAGCTGGACAGTATCAGCCTAAATGCTTACAAATAAAAGCAACGTGGGATAGAGCAGCCCGGTAGCTCGTCAGGCTCATAACCTGAAGGTCACAGGTTCAAATCCTGTCCCCGCAACCAAAACGACATCACAACCACAAGCCGGTTCGCAAAACGCGAACCGGCTTTTTTTATGTCCGACCAACCCGTCCGAGACATTCCCAGGCGTCGACAGACCTTCAAAACCCATCCGGCCGCCAAAAATCCGAACTGACCCGCGACCTCCGCCCGGCCCACCTTGACCACGCGGCATCCGGTCGCCAGTTCTCTTCTCATCGACCGGCGGCCGGTCTGTTGCAGGCGCCTGCGCGGTCCTTGAAAGGGTTATTACGATGGCGACGGTGAAAGTGACCGACGCGAGCTTCGAGCAGGACGTCCTCAAGTCCGTTGAGCCCGTGGTCGTGGATTTCTGGGCGGAGTGGTGCGGTCCCTGCCGGCAGATCGGCCCGGCACTGGAGGAGATCGCCTCCGACATGCAGGGTCGCGTGAAGATCGCCAAGGTGAATGTCGATGAGAATCCCGGCATCGCCTCGCAGTACGGCATCCGCTCGATCCCGACGCTGCTGCTGTTCAAGAACGGCGAACGGGTCGACCAGAAGGTCGGCGCGGCGCCGAAGGGCGACCTCGCCCGTTGGATCGGCGCGCAGACCGCCAGCGTCTGACGCCGGGCGCGTCGGAACGCGTCCGCTTCCTCCAAGGGACCGGCTTCCTCGTGCCCACCGCGGCTTCCTGAACCCGCAAAAAAGAAAGCCCGGCCGCGAGGCCGGGCTTTCTTCGTTTCGCAAAACCCAAGCTTCGGACCGACCCCGGGCTCTGAGTGGCCCGTGGATCGGACAGTACGGTCCTAGTAGGAGCCGAACTTGTAGTTCAGGCCGGCGCGGACGACGGCGAACTCGGTCGTGCGGGCACTGCCGGCGATGTAGACGAGGTTCGACGCGACGCCGGTGTAGATACCACCGACCGCGTTACGGTTGCGATCGAGGTTCACGTAGAGACCTTCGACCTTCAACGTCACGGCCGATGAGCGGAAGAAGTTCAGGAAGGAATCGGTCGGAAGCGCGTACTCGACGCCTGCACCGGCCGCATAACCGGTCCGGAAGTCGCTGCTGTTGCCGAGGCCGATCTGCGCGAAGTTCTGGTCCTCTTCGCCGGAGCCGTAGGCGAAGCCGCCGGTCCCGTAGAACAGCACCCTGTCGAAGGCGTAACCGACGCGGCCGCGAACGGTGCCGAAGTAGTCGAGACCGTTGCCGCGGGTCACGATCCCGGCGCGCGGTGCGGCGAAGGCGAGGCCCGGCGTGCCGACGAGCGTATAGTTCTGGGTCGCACCGAAACGGCGGCCGATATCGAGGTACTGGGCGTCGGCCTCGACACCGATCACGACGCCGCTTCCCGGCGTGAACTGGTAGTTGTAGCCGATCTGCGCACCGCCGCTGAAGCCGTCCGACTGGCCTTGGTTGGTCGTGGCGATAGCGACGTTCGTGCCGGGCGAGCCGACGACCGAGCCCGTTGGCAGGGTGTAAATCTTCTGGTTGGCGCCGGCGTCGAACGCGTATCCGGCGTTGATACCGAAGTAGAACCCGGTCCAGGTGAAGACCGGCACCGGCGTGAAGACCGGCGGCGGCGCGCGGCGCGGAAGGTCCGCCGCGGTGGCGGCGGCGGTGAGCGCCGTGAAGGCGGCCAATGACGTCAGAAGCTTTTTCATGTTGGATGATCCCCAGCGATTGCCCGATCACTGGCGAGGATAAGTGATTTTCCATAGCCAAGATGTAGCATCGCTGCCACAGGGCGCCGGGGTCTGACGTTCGGGGGCCTGCCGGCTCGGCCGATCCGGTGCGGCAGCTCAGGCCGGCGGCGTGCCGTTGGCGGTCAGCACGGCGCCCGCGAGGTAGAGCGAGCCGCAGATCAGGATGCGCGGCGGCCGCTCGAAGGCGATGTCGGAGACGGCTGCCAGCGCCGCCTCGATGCTTGGGGCGACCCGCGCGCTCAGGCCCACCTGTGTGGCGATGCCGGCGACCTCCTCGGCCGGGCGCGCCGCCATCTGCCCGGCGATCGGCACCGCGATCAGCGCGCGCGCCAGCCCGACGAAGTGGCGCAGGAAGCCCTCCGCGTCCTTGGTGCCGAGCAGGCCGACGATCAGCACCAGCGGCACGTCGCTGCGCTCGCTCAGATCCGCCAGCGCGGTCGCCAGGATGCGCCCGCCGTCGATGTTGTGGCCGCCGTCGAGCCAGAGCTCGGCGTCGGCCGGCAGGAGCCCCGCGAGCCGGCCGCGGCCGAGCCGCTGCATCCGGCCGGGCCAGTCGACGTTGCGCAGGCCCGCCTCGACCGCGGCGACGCCGATGTCGCCGAAGCCCGCCGCCCGGAGCGCGGCGATGGCGGTGCCGGCGTTGGTGAACTGGTGGCGCCCGGCGAGCCGCGGCCTGGGCAGGTCGAACAGGTCGGTCTCGTCCTGGTAGACGAGCCGGCCGCTGTCCTCGTGGACGGAGAAGTCCTGGTTGCCGACGCGGATCGGGCTCGCGCCGACCGCCTCGGCGTGGCGGCACAGCACCGCGTCGGCCTCGGCGTAGTCCTGCGCCGCGATCACCGCCGGGCAGCCGCGCTTGAAGATGCCGGCCTTCTCGATCGCCACCGATTCGACCGTGTCGCCGAGATACTCGGCGTGATCGCGCCCGATCGGCGTGACGACCGCGGCCGCCACGCGGTCGATCACGTTGGTGGCGTCGACCCGGCCGCCCAGGCCCACCTCCAGCAGCAGCACGTCGGCGCGCGCCTCGGAGAACAGCAGCAGCGCCGCCGCGGTGGTGATCTCGAACACCGTGATCGGATCGCCGGCATTGGCCGCCTCGCAGCGGGCGAAGGCTTCGGCCAGCCGATCCTCGGGCACGTAGTGGCCCCCGCCGATGCCCCCCAGCCGGATGCGCTCGTGAAAGCGCACGAGGTGGGGCGAGGTGTAGACGTGCGCGGCCAAGCCCCCGGCCTCCAGGATCGCCCGCATGAACGCGATGGTCGAGCCCTTGCCGTTGGTGCCGGCGACATGGATCACCGGCGGCAGGCGCCGCTCGGGGTGGTTCAGGCGCGCGAGCAGGCTCTCGATCCGCCCGAGCGACAGGTCGATCGTGCGCGGGTGGAGGGCGAGGAAGCGCGCCATCAGCGCGTCGGAGGAATCCATCTTTTTTCGGGGTTTCAGGCCGGTTCGGGGATTCGGGCCGGCTCGGCCGCGACCGGCGCCGGAGGCACGTTCGTCAGCAGGCCGCAGATGCGGACGATGGTGTCCTTCAGCGCGTGACGGTGGACGACCTGATCGAGCATGCCATGCTCCAGCAGGTACTCCGCCCGCTGGAACCCGTCCGGCAGTTTTTCGCGAATCGTCTGCTCGATCACCCGGGGGCCGGCAAAGCAGATCAGCGCGCCGGGCTCGGCCAGATGCACGTCGCCGAGCATGGCGTAGGAGGCGGTGACGCCGCCGGTGGTCGGGTTGGTCAGCACCACGACGTAAGGGAGGCGGGCCGCGCGCAGGCGCCGGATCGCCACGGTGGTGCGCGGCATCTGCATCAGGGAGAGGATGCCCTCCTGCATCCGCGCGCCGCCGGAGGCCGAGAACATCACGTAGGGCGTGCGCTTCTCCAGCGCGGTCTCGGCGCCGCGGATGAAGGCCTCGCCGGCGGCCATGCCGAGCGAGCCGCCCATGAAAGCGAAATCCTGGCAGGCGAGCGTCATCGGCAGGCCGCCGACGCGGCCGAAGCCGACCTTGAACGCATCCTGCATCCCGGTCTTGGCCCGCGCCTCCCTGAGCCGGTCGGCGTACCGCTTCTCGTCGCGGAACCGGAGCGGGTCGGCGGCGACCTCGGGCAGCGGCACGTCGATCCACGTGCCCTCGTCGAACATCATCCTGAGCCGTGCCTGTGCGCTCATCTTCAGGTGGTGCTCGGAGCCGGGGATGACCCAGTGGTTCCCCTCGACCTCCTTGTGGAACACCATCTGCCCGGTATCGGGGCACTTCACCCACAGGTTCTCGGGCGTCTCGCGCTTGAACAGGGTCTTGATCCTGGGGCGCACGACCTCCGAGATCCAGTTCATCGGTTCGACCATCATGAAGCGCCCGTCCGGTTCGATCAGCCCCGCATATCGGGGCCGCGACCCCGCTTGACCAGCGGGCCCGCTCAGGTGGCGCGCACGCCGGCTGCCAGCTCGCGCACCAGTGCCGCCACCGCCGCGACGCTGCCCTCCGTCGCGCGGCCCTCGCCGTCGAGGCTGCGGTGGAGCGCGTCGACCAGGGCCGAGCCGACCACGACACCGTCGGCGCCGCGGGCGATGGCGGCCGCGTGCGCGCCGGTCCTCACCCCGAAGCCGACCACCACCGGCAGCGCGGTGTGGCGGCGGATGCGGGCGACCGCCGCGCCGACGCGGTCGAAATCCGGCGTCGCGGTGCCGGTGATCCCGGTGATCGAGACGTAGTAGACGAAGCCCGCGGTGTTCTCGAGGACGGCCGGCAGGCGGCGCTCGTCGGTGGTCGGCGTCGCGAGGCGAATGAAGGCGAGGCCCTGGGAGAGCGCCGGCAGGCAGAGTTCGTCGTCCTCCTCCGGCGGCAGGTCGACGACGATCAGCCCGTCGATGCCGGCCGCCACCGCGTCGTCGAGGAAGCGGGCGACGCCGTAGCTGTGGATCGGGTTGAAGTAGCCCATCAGGATCACCGGCGTGGCGGCATCGCCGGCGCGGAACCGGCGCACGAGCGCCAGCGTCTTGGCCACGCTCTGGCCGGCCTTCAGCGCGCGCAGGCCCGCCGCCTGGATCGCCGGGCCGTCGGCCATCGGGTCGGTGAACGGCAGGCCGAACTCGACGATGTCGGCGCCGGCCTCGGGCAGCGCCTGCAGGACCTTCAGCGAGGTCTCGGGGTCGGGGTCGCCGGCCATCACGTAGGTCACGAGGGCGGCGCGGCCTTCCGCGCGGCAGCGGGCGAAGGTGGCGTCGATGCGGGCGGCCATGGTGCCTGTCCGTGAGCGAGGACCGCGAGCGCGGGCTCGGCGTCGCGCCTACACCATCGGGACCGGCCCGTGAAGCGTGGCGACCGCAGGGCTCCTCGCGGGCGCGAGCCTGACCCGCACGAACGCCCGACCGCAGCAAATGCCTGGACAATAGGCAAGTCCAAAGGCGCGCCATCGGCCCGATAACCGGGCAGGCGCGAATACTTTGCAAGCTATTGAAGCACTGAAATAAATACCATAGCTTCTGAAGTACGGTCGCAGTCGATCGAACGTCAAAACCGGATAACCGACATGACCAGCCCATCCGAGATCAAGAACCGGTTCCACGCGCGGCTCGAAGCCTCCGAGGCCCGCGAGAACGATTTCCGCCATACGCTGCTCGCCGAGGGCACCCGCGCGCTCCAGCCGGTGCTCGGCGTGCTGACGCTGATGTCCGAGGTGCTGGACGAGCGCGACAACGTCCACGGCAGCATCGCCGGCCTCGAATGCGAGATCGACCGGGAGGACTTCGTCTGCCTGCGCGCGAGCCTGCGCGGCGCGACGAGCCCCGAGCAGCGCATCGTCATCAAGTACGGCCCCGAGCTCGGCGGCCGCAACCTGATCTCGGTCTCCGGCATCGGCCAGAGATATGCCGAGACGCTCGTGGCGGCGCACGGCGCCGCGGCGAGCCTCGGCCGCTCGGTCGGCAGCGACCTCCAGCTCGACGTCGCCCGCAGCCAGGATCTCGCGGACGTGGTGCGCGAGATGGTCGAGGCGTACTTCGCCGGCCAGGCGCAGAACCACGTCGGCGCCGCGGCGCGGCGCGGCGCCTTCGCGGCGATGCAGTAACCCTTCCGGCGCGGCGGTCGTCCCGGCTCAGGCCCGGCCCTCGACGAAGGCGCGCATCAGCACGTGCGCGATCGCCATCGGCGGCGGCGCGAACAGGTTCTCCGGGTGGCGGCGCTCCAGCATCGCCCGCACCGCCTCCCGGTCGAACCAGCGCGCATCCGCAAGCTCGGCCGGGTCGGCGACGATGGCCTCGTCCAGGCCCTCCGCCGTGCAGCCGATCATCAGCGAGGACGGGAACGGCCAGGGCTGCGAGGTGTGGTAGGCGACCGCACCGATCCGCACCCGCGTCTCCTCGTAGGCTTCGCGGGCGACGGCGGCCTCGATGGTCTCGCCGGGCTCGAGGAAGCCGGCGAGGCACGAGTACATCCCCTCCTTGAAGTGGGGCCCGCGCCCGAGCAGGCAGCGATCGCCGCGGCGGATCAGCATGATCACCACCGGGTCGGTGCGCGGGAAATGGTGGACGGCGCAGGCCGGGCATTCGCGCCGGAAGCCGCCGGCGCGGAACAGGGTCTGCGTGCCGCAATTGGCGCAGAAGCCGTTGCGGGCGTGCCAGCCGAGCATCGACTTCGCGGTGGCGAGCAGCCCGAGTTCCTCGTGCGGGACCGCGCCCTCCGTGGCGATGGTGCGCAGGTCGAGGGTGCGGAAGGGCGCGTCGGCATAGGCCGCGGCCGCCTCCGACGCGGCGGCGGCGGCAAAGACCGGCCGGCCGTCGAGGTGTCCGAGGAAGAGCCTGTCCCCCGTGATCAGGCGGTCTGCCCGCGCGCCATCCTCGGCGGCGAGGATCGCGCTCGCTTCGCGGAGCACGAGGGCGTCCCCGGCCATCAGCACCAGCCGCGTGCCGGGCGCGTCCGGCGACGGCACGGCGTCGTCCGGCTGCTCGGAGGAATGGCGGACGAGGCGGCTCCGCGTAAAACCGAGGGTGGCGAAGGGGTCGCTCATTGGGTCAGGCTGCCGCGAACAGGGCGCCGGCCCGCTCGGCGAGCTGGGCGCGGGCATGGTGCGGATAGGGCTTTGCCGCCTCGAAGCCCCAGACCGGGCCGGGCCAGGCGGGGTCCGACAGGAAGCGCCCGACCACGTGGACGTGCATCTGCGCCACGACGTTGCCGAGCGCGGCGACGTTGACCTTGTCGGGCTTGGCCAGCGCCTGCATCACGCCGACCGCGAGGCGGACCTCGCGCCAGAGTGCGCCGGACTCTTCGGGCGCGAGGTCGGTCAGCTCGCTCACGCCGGCGCGGCGGGGCACGAGGATCAGCCAGGGGAAGCGGGCATCGTCCATCAGCAGCACGGAGCAGAGGCCGAGGTCGCCCACCGGCACGGTGTCGGCGCAAAGCCGCGGGTCGAGGGTGAAGTCTGTCATGACCGGCGATATAGATCGCATCACCGCAGAAATCCCGGCCTGCGCCGTCGCTCCCCCCCCTGCGGGCTACCGTATTCACACATCGCGCAGGGGCGGCCGAGGCGCCCTTCCTCCCCCCCTCTGCGGGGGAGGGTGGCCCTCGCGTGAGCGAGGGTCGGGAGAGGGGAG
>NZ_CAXTHR010000053.1:0-25276 GCF_964244095.1 uncultured Methylobacterium sp.
ACCGTCGCAGGTCCCGTCGCATCCGCCGCATCCGTCTACGCCTACTCGCGCTGACCACCCGACGCACAAACCCCGTGGAACCAGCCCGCAAACGGCCGTAGCGCGGCCCTGCGCGGCAAACCGCTGTGCTTGTTGCCAAACGGCATCCGGTGTAAGAGCCGCCACCGCCTGAAAATTCACCCTACCGCCTGGAAGGAGCCGCCGCGCATGGCTCGCGTCACCGTCGAAGACTGCATCGAGAAGGTCGAGAACCGGTTCGAGCTCGTGCTGCTCGCCAGCCACCGCGCGCGCCTGCTCGCCGCCGGCGCCCCGCTGACCGTGGACCGCGACCGCGACAAGAACCCGGTCGTGGCCTTGCGCGAGATCGGCGACGAGACCATCACCGCCGACGACCTCAAGGAACAGCTCATCCACTCGATGCAGAAATACGTAGAGGTCGACGAGCCGGAGGCCGAGGCGGTGCCGCTGCTGTCGAGTTCGCCCACCGCCGCCGCGGTCTCGCCGCAGACCACGAGCGACGATGCCGCGCCGCAGTTCGACCGCATGAGCGAGGAGGACCTGCTGCGCGGCCTCGAGAACCTCGCGCCGCCGGTGGAGACCGACGACGAGGGCGAGTAGCCTCGGCTTCCGGCCGGGCCGGATCGGGACCTGCGGAAGGCCCGGCGGCGACGCCGGGCCTTCCGTTTGCCGGGCACCCCGTCGTTTCTGGGGCTGCGACGCATTCGGGGCTGGCGCCGGGCGGCCCGTTGCGTGAGACTTGCTTGCCTCACGATCGGAAAGGGTCTCCCGGCGGATGATGCGCCAGTACGAACTCGTCGAGCGGGTGAGGCGCTACAACCCCGCGACGAACGAGGCGCTTCTCAACCGTGCCTACGTCTACGCGATGCGCGCGCACGGCACGCAGAAGCGCGCATCGGGCGATCCGTACTTCGCCCACCCGCTCGAGGTTGCCGCGATCCTCACGGACCTGCGCCTCGACGACGCGACCATCGTCGCCGCCGTGCTGCACGACACGGTCGAGGACACCGCGGCGACGCTCGACGAGATCCGCGAACTGTTCAGCCCGGAGATCGGCGCGCTGGTCGACGGCCTGACCAAGCTGAAGCGCCTCGACCTCGTCTCCAAGCGCGCCGCGCAGGGCGAGAACTTCCGCAAGCTCCTGCTCGCGGTGGCCGCCGACGTCCGCGTGCTGCTGGTCAAGCTCGCCGACCGCCTGCACAACATGCGCACGCTCCAGCACATGCCGCCGGACAAGCGCGAGCGGATCGCGCAGGAGACGCTGGACATCTACGCGCCGCTCGCCGGCCGCATGGGCATGCAGGAGCTGCGCGAGGAGCTGGAGGATCTGGCCTTCCGCAACCTCAAGCCCGAGATCTACGCAACGATCGCGCGGCGCCTGTCCGACCTCACGGCGAAGTCCGAACGGCTCGTCGAGAGCATCGAGCGCGATCTGACCGCGAAACTCCACGCCCGCGGCATCGCGGCCGCCGTCACCGGCCGGCAGAAGCGGCCGTTCTCGATCTGGTCGAAGATGGAGCGCAAGTCGGTGGCCTTCGAGCAGCTCTCCGACGTGTTCGGCTTCCGCGTCGTCGTCGCCGCGCCCGACGAGTGCTACGGCGCGCTCGGCGTCGTCCACACGAGCTGGCCGATGGTGCCGGGCCGCTACAAGGACTACATCTCGACCCCGAAGCAGAACGACTACCGCTCGATCCACACCACGGTGATCGGCCCCAAGAGCCAGCGCGTCGAGCTGCAGATCCGCACGCGGGCGATGGACGACATCGCCGAGTACGGCATCGCGGCGCATGCCCACTACAAGGAGGGCGGCAAGGACGGGGGCAAGGAGGGCGGCAAGCCGCAGGGGGGGCGGGAGCCGGAGGGCGGCGCCCACCCGCGGCTCGCCGCCGAGAGCGGCGCCTACCAGTGGCTGCGCCGTACCATCGAGCTGCTCGCCGAGGGCGACAGCCCGGAGGAGTTCCTGGAGCACACCAAGCTCGAACTGTTCCAGGACCAGGTGTTCTGCTTCACGCCGAAGGGCCGGCTCATCGCGCTGCCGCGCGGCGCCACCCCGATCGACTTCGCCTACGCGGTGCACACCGACGTCGGCAATTCCGCCGTGGGCGCCAAGATCAACGGCCGCATGTCGCCGCTGCTGCGCGAACTCGCCAACGGCGACGAGGTCGAGATCTCGCGCTCTGACGGCGCGGCGCCGCCGGCCGCCTGGGAATCGCTGGTGGTGACCGGCAAGGCCCGCGCCGCGATCCGGCGGGCGACCCGCTCGGCGGTGCGGCGCCAATATGCCGGCCTCGGCCGGCAGATCCTCGACCGCGCCTTCGAGCGGGCGGGCAAGACCTTCTCCGAGGACAAGCTGCGCGGCGCGCTGCCGCGCCTCGCGCGGGCGTCCACCGAGGACGTGTTCGCGGCGGTGGGCCGCGGCGAGATGTTCTCGGGCGACGTCGTCCGGGGGGTCTACCCGGACTACAAGGACGAGCGCAGGACCGCCCCGGCCGGCGTGCCCCAGCCGGTCGTCAACGGCGCCGGCCGCCTGATCCGCTCGAAGGACCAGACCATGCGGCTGACCTTCCCGGGCGGAGGCGCGGCCGACGGCACCGACGCCATCCCGATCCGCGGGCTCGCGGGCGACCTCCCCGTGAGCTTCGCGCCGGACGGCGGCGCGGTGCCCGGCGACCGGATCGTCGGCATCCTGACGCCCGGCGTCGGTGTGACGATCTACCCGATCCAGTCGGCGGCGCTCGCCGCCTTCGACAACGAGCCCGAACGCTGGCTCGACGTGCGCTGGGACGTGGAGGCTGACGCGACCGAGCGGTTCCCCGCGCGCCTGGCCACCCAGTCGATCAACGAGCCGGGCGTGCTGGCGCAGATCGCCCAGGTCATCGCCGACCACGACGGCAACATCGACAACCTCTCGATGAAGCGCCGCACCCAGGACTTCACCGACATCATGATCGACCTGTCCGTCTGGGACCTCCAGCACCTCAACGCCATCGTCGCGGAGCTTCGCGGCAAACGGACGGTGAGCCGCGTCGACCGGGTCAACGGGTGACCGGCCGCGGTCCGGCCGCCGGCTTGCCACCTCCGGCACCCGCTGCCACAAGCGCGCATCGCGTCGACCAACCCCGCAACGGAGCCGGGAACCCATGAGTCCGGACGAGGTTCTGGCGGAGTTTCGCGAGGCCGGCGCGCTGCTTGAAGGCCATTTCATCCTCAGTTCCGGACTGCATTCCGGCACCTTCCTCCAGAAGATGGCGATCTTCTCCGAGCCGCCGCGCACCGAGCGCCTGTGCCGGGCGCTCGCCGCCGTGATCGCCGCGCGCTTCGGACCGGTCGACATCGTCGTCTCGCCGGCTGTCGGCGGCATCGTGCCGGGCTACGAGACCGCCCGGCACCTCGGCGCCCGGGCGATCTTCGTCGAGCGCGACCCCGGCGGCCCCTTCACCCTGCGCCGCGGCTTCGCCATCCCGGCGGGCGCGCGCGCCGTGATCGTCGAGGACATCGTCACCACCGGACTCTCGGCTCGCGAATGCCTCGCCGCGCTCCGGGCCGAGCCCGGCGCGGTCGTGGGGGCCGCCTGCCTGATCGACCGCTCGGGCGGCCGCGGCGAGATCGGTGTGCCGTTGCTGTCCCTCGTGACCCTCGACATCCCGGCCTATCCCGCCGACGCGCTGCCGCCCGACCTCGCCGCCCTCCCGGCGGTGAAGCCCGGCAGCCGTGCGGCGGCGAAGACGTGATGAAGGACATGGGTCGCCCTGAAGCCTTTCCTCGATGCGAGATCAGGGGAATTCCAGCGTTTCCCGTAACTCTACGTTGAAGTATTGCAATGACGCATCCTGCCGCGCAACAGTCGATGCATCGCCGACGAAAGCTTAATCCTTGACAGGCTCGCGTGCGGGCATCAAGGCTGGCGGGTGGTCATTCTTGCGCGCCATCGCCGGCCTTTTCCGAAGACCTTTCCAGCGCCCGGCCGCCCCGACGGTCTTGGGACCGTCTCATCCAAACATGTTCGTCTCCCACCGGCGATCGCGCGCCGGCGCCGTGAATTCCGATGGTCGGTATTTTGAAACTGGATCGTGCCATGAGCGCATCACAACGCAGCGCCCTGTTCATCGACGGCGCCAACCTGTACGCCACCACCAAGGCGCTGGGTTTCGATATCGACTACAAGCGATTGCTGAAAGAATTTCAGAACAGGGACAACCTTCTCCGGGCGTTCTACTACACCGCGATGATCGAGGACCAGGAATATTCCTCGATCCGCCCACTGATCGACTGGCTCGACTACAACGGCTACCGGGTGGTGACCAAGCCGGCCAAGGAGTTCACCGATTCCCTCGGCCGCCGCAAGATCAAGGGCAACATGGACATCGAGCTCGCGATCGACGCGCTCGAACTCAGCGCGCATATCGACCACATGGTGCTGTTCTCCGGCGACGGCGATTTCCGCTCGCTGGTCGAGGCGATGCAGCGGCGCGGCGTGAAGGTGACGGTGGTCTCGACCATCCAGACCCAGCCGGCGATGATCGCCGACGACCTCCGGCGTCAGGCCGACGAGTTCCTCGACCTCGTCCACCTGATCGGCAAGATCGGCCGCGACCCCGGCGAGCGATCCGCCCGCCCGGTCGGCGAGCGGGCGCGCGAGTACGGCGAGCGCCCGGCGCGCGCCAACCTGGGCCTGGAGAGCCGCTACGGCATCCGCCAGGGCCAGAACGCCCCCGAGGGGGCGCCGGCAGTGGAGGAATAGGGGTCAGGCCGCGGCCCGGTCGAGCCAGTCCAGCACCGCTTCGGCGCTGCGGTCGGGCGGGAAGACCGGGTGGAACACCTTCGTCACGACGCCGTCGTCGATGACGAGGGTGAGCCGGCGCAGGAGCACCACGCCGGCCGCCTCGAAGGTCGGCAGCCTTGCTGCCATCGCGAAGGCGCGCGAGGCATCCGACAGCAGCGTGAACGGCAGGCGCAGGCGGGTCGCCGCCTCGCGCTGGTAGGCAGTCGCCTGGGTCGAGAGCCCGTGCACCTGCGCGACGCCGCGCCTGCGCAGGTCAGCATGGTGGTCGCGAAACCCGCAGGATTGCGGGGTGCAGCCGCGCGCGCCGGGGATCGCGTCCCAGCCCGGCACGAGGTTCGGCTGCCCCGGCTCGCCGGTGCGCGGATAGGCGTAGGCGACCGTGCGGCCGGCAAGCCGCGCCAGCGACACGCGCCCCCCGTCCGTGGCGGCCAGCGAGACGTCGGGCAGGCGCATCCCGGTCAGATGCGCGGCCGCGCCGTCGTCGACGGGGACGGGGAGGTCGGCGGGCAGGGATCGGTCCTCGGCCATGGCGGTGCTCCGGTGCGGCCGCGCAGCCTATCCGATGAGGGCGAGGGCGGGAAGCGCGACGCTCCCTCCTCCGCACCAGCTATCGGGTTCATACATCTCTCGACGCGATCGGATGACGCGCGGGTCCCCTCTCCCCGCAGGCGGAGAGAGGCCCGGCTGCACCCCGTCGTGCAGCCGGGAAGCGAGAGGCGAAGCGATGGTGAGGGGGTGATCCCGGACGAGACGCATCCGGAAGCGCCCCCTCACCGTCGGCTGCCACCTTGGCTCGCGACGACGACAAGGTCGTCGCAGCCCTCTCCCCGCAAGCGGGGCGAGGGGATGCGCGGCCACCGACGCGTCGAGCGCCGAAATGTGTGAAGCCACAAGCCCGCAGAGGGGCGAGGGAAAACCGCGCGCCCTGTAAAAATCACCCCCGGTCGCGCATGATCCGGGCGCGGTCGCGCTCCCAGTCGCGCTGCTTGGTCGCCTCGCGCTTGTCGTGGGCCTGCTTGCCCTTGCCGAGGCCGAGTTCGACCTTCGCGCGGCCCTTGTCGTTGAAGTAGATCTTCAGGGGCACGACCGTGTAGCCCTGGCGCTGGGTGGCGCCGAGCCACTTGTCGATCTGGCGGCGGTGCAGCAGCAGGCGGCGCGGGCGCTTGGTCTCGTGGTTGAAGCGGCTCGCCTGGACGTATTCCGGGATGTAGGCGTTGAACAGCATCAGGTCTTTGCCCGACGGCCCGGCATAGGCTTCGCCGATCGTCGCGCGGCCGCTGCGCAGCGACTTCACCTCGGTGCCGGTGAGCGCGATGCCGGCCTCGAGCGTGTCCTCGATCGCGTAGTGGAAGCGCGCCGCGCGGTTGTCGGCGACGATGCGCCGGTTCGGTTCGGGTTTCGGAGCCATGAGCTGCGGCAGAGTCCTCAGCCGTCGAGCAGGCCGGCGTGCCGCAACGCCGCGTCGACGACGCCGCGGGTCTCGGCCGAGACCGGCACGAGCGGCAGGCGCACGTCCGCGCTCATGTGGCCGAGGCGCTCCAGGGCGTACTTGACCGGCGACGGGTTCGATTCGGCGAACAGCCCGACCTGGAGCGGCAGCAGCCGGTCCTGGAGCCGAAGCGCCCTGGCGTAGTCGCCCGACAGGCTCGCCTCCTGAAGGTCGGCGCAGAGCCGCGGGGCGACGTTCGAGACCACGGAGATGCAGCCGTGGCCGCCGTGGGCGTTGTAGCCGAGCGCGGTCGCATCTTCGCCCGAAAGCTGGATGAAACCCTCGCCCATGGCCTGCCGCTGGAGGCTGACGCGGTCGATCTTCGCCGTCGCGTCCTTCACCCCGGCGATGTTCCTGAGCTCGGACAGGCGCGCCATCGTCTCGACGCTCATGTCGATCACGGAGCGCGAGGGGATGTTGTAGATGATGATCGGGATGCCGACGGCGTCGTTGACGGCCTTGAAGTGGGCGTAGAGCCCGCCCTGCGTCGGCTTGTTGTAGTACGGCGTGACGACGAGCACGGCGTCGGCGCCGATGGTCTCCGCGTGCCGCGCGCGCTCGACCGCCTCAGCGGTCGAGTTCGAGCCGGCGCCGGCCACCACCGGCACGCGGCCGCCCGCTTCCGCGACGCAGGCCTCGACCACGCGGTCGTGCTCGTCGTGGCTCAGCGTCGGGCTCTCGCCGGTGGTGCCCGTGGGCACGAGGCCGTGCGTGCCCTGCTCGATCTGCCAGGCCACGAACCGGCGGAACGCGGCCTCGTCGAGGGCGCCGTCGCGGAACGGCGTCACCAGGGCGGTCAACGAGCCCCTCAGGCGGCGCGCGGTGGTCTCGGTCATCTCGGGCGTCCTGGCCGGTCTCGCCGCCGGCTCCTGCGGGTGCCGGCCGTCCGGCGCCTCGTCGCGGGCGGCGCAGACATAGGGCTTCCGCCACCCTCGCGCAAACCCTTCGCGCACGTGGTTCATGGCTTCTTAACGGTCCCGGCGGACGCTGTCGCTTTCCGGCCCCCGCTGGGATCGGGTTGGAGAGAGTGACCGCATCGATGGCCTCCCTCACGCGCTCGCGGATCGCCGCCCTCGGCCTCGCGCTCACCGCGGGCGTCGCGCTGGCGGCCCCCGTGGTGGAGCTGCGCGGCTCGCAGACGCCGGCCGCCTCGCAGCCGACCCCGCCCGCGAGCGACGCCACCGCGCCGGCGGCGGCGATCGAGGGTACCGGGACGGCGATCGATCCCGTCGCCGCCGACGCGCTCAAGCTCGACCCGAAGGCCGCCGCCGACGCCGGCGCGGCCAAGCCGCTGCCGCCCGGGCAAGGGGTCGGGCAAGGGATTGGGCAGAGGATCGGGCAGGCGATCGCGCCGGGCCGGACCCTGCCCGCGTCGGTCGCGGCCTACGCCTCGGCCGATCCGGACGCGCCGATCGCTTTCCCGCTGCCGGATGCCGCCGTGACGCCGGCCGCCCCCGTGCCCGAGGTGCCCGGCCTCGGGCCGCTCGTCCGGGTCGGCGACACCGACGTGAGCGCCCTGCGGCAGGCGATCGACCTCTACCGCAAGGGCCGGGTCGCGGACGGCGACCGGCTGCGCGACGGCTTCACCGACCCCGCCGCCAAGGCGCTGCTCGAATGGGTCGCGATCCGCGCCGGCGCCGGCATCGGCTTCGAACGCACGGTCGCCTTCACCCGCGCGAACCCGGACTGGCCGGCCGGCCCGCTGCTGCGCCGCCGCGCCGAGGAGGCGCTGCTGATCGAGCGCAAGGGCCCGGCGACGGTGCGCGCGTTCTTCGGTGCGACCCGGCCGGCGAGCGCGCCGGGAAAGTTCGCGCTGGCGCTGGCCTTCAAGGCGGACGGGCTCGATGCGGACGCCGCCGAACTCGTGCGCGACCTGTGGCGGTCGGAGACCTTCGGCCGGTCGCTGGAGGGCAGGGTCGTCGAGTCGTTCCCCGCGGTGCTGACGCGGATCGACCACCGCTACCGCATGGAGCGGGCGCTGCTGAAGGAGGACTGGGAAGCCGCCGGCCGCGCGGCAGCCTACGCGGGCGGCGCCTACGCCACCCTCGTGCGGGCGCGCCGCGCCGTCGAGGACAAGAGCGCGGGGGCCGCCGCCGCGCTCGCCGCGGTGCCGCCGTCCCTGCGCAACGACACCTCCTACCTGCTGTCGCAGGCGCAGTTCTTCCGCCGGGCCGACAGGCCGGCGGAGGCGGCCGCGGTGCTCGCCACCGCGCCGGACAACCCCGAGGTGCTGGTCGACGGCGACGAATGGTGGGTCGAGCGCCGCATCGTCGCGCGCAAGCTGATCGACCTCGGCGACGCCAGGACCGCCTACGCGGTGGCCAGCGCCAATTCCGCCCGCACGGTGGAGAAGCGGATCGAGGCCGCGTTCCACGCCGGCTGGATCGCGCTGCGCTTTGCCGGCGACGCCGAGGCGGCGGCCCGCCACTTCGCGCTCGCCGCCGGCATCGCCGAGACGCCGATCTCGATCGCGCGGGCCGCCTACTGGCAGGGCAGGGCGGCCGAGGCGCTCGGGCAGGCGGACGCGTCGAGGACGTTCTACGAGCGGGCGGCGCTCCAGCCGATCGCCTATTACGGGCAACTCGCCCGGGCCAAGCTCGGCCGGACCGACCTGGCGCTGCGCGCACCCGCCGACCTCGACGGGCCGGCGCGCGCGGCGTTCGACGACCGGCTCTGCATCCGGGCGCTGCGGCTCCTCGGCGCGGCCGGGCTGAAGGAGCTGGCGCTGCCGCTCTACATCGACGCCGCCCAGCGCCTCGCCGATCCCCGCGAGGTCCAGGCGCTCGGGGATCTGGCCGTCGCGATGAAGGACGCGCGCGCGCTGGTCGCCGTCGGCAAGCTCGCGGTGCAGCGCGGCCTGCCGCTCGATGCCCACGCCTATCCGACCATCGGTATCCCGACCTACGAGGCGTTCGCCGCGGTGCCGCTCGTGGAGCGGGCGATGGTGTTCGCCATCGCCCGCCAGGAGAGCCAGTTCGACCCCCGCGCGCAATCGGGGGTCGGGGCACGCGGCCTGATGCAGATGATGCCGGCGACCGCGCAACGCACCGCGCGCCGGGTCCAGGCCGCCTACGACCCGGAGCGGCTGGGCAGCGACCCGGTCTACAGCGCGCGCCTCGGCCAGGCCCATCTCGGCGAGCTGATGGAGGACTGGCGCGGCTCCTACATCCTCGCCTTCGCCTCCTACAATGCCGGCGGCGGCAACGTGAAGAAGTGGATCGATGCCTACGGCGACCCGCGCAAGGGCGAGGTCGACGCGATCGACTGGGTCGAGCGCATCCCGTTCACCGAGACGCGCAACTACGTGCAGCGGGTGATGGAGAACCTCCAGGTCTACCGCACCCGCCTCGACGGCAAGAGCGCCCTGCTCATCGACGGCGACCTGCACCGCGGCGCGCGCTGAGGCCGGTTCGCGTGAAGGAAATGCTCCAAGTCTCTGTGTGGTCGCATTGTCTTCACGCGAGCCGATATCCACCTCGCTGGAAAATGCTCTAAGCAGGCTCGCGTTGGCAGGCCAACGCTTCGCCCGCTTAGAGCCGTGCCCGATCACGTTGGATCGGGTCACGACTCTAAGTTTCTGTTTTGACGGGCATTCTTGCGACGAACCGGTACCCACTTCGTCGGACTGCGCTCTAGGTCCTTGGTCTGTCGCAGGTTTTTTTCGCAAAACCGCGGGGCACTTTTGCGAAACCTGCTTAGATGCAGGGGATGCCCGAACCCCTCTCCATGACACGCGCCGCCGGCCTCGACAGGCTGACTGCCTTCCTCGCCGGACCGGGAGCGAATTATGCGAGCGCCCGGAACACCGACCGCGCGCGCGGGGCGGCGCCGACGACCTCGGCCTTGTCGCCATACCTGCGCCGCCGGCTCCTGACCGAGGAAGAGGTCGCGCAGGCCGCGGTCCGGACCTTGGGCGACCGCGGCGCCGAGAAGTTCGTGTCGGAGGTGTTCTGGCGGACCTACTTCAAAGGCCACCTGGAAACCCATCCGACCGCCTGGACGCGTTATCTCGCCGGGATGAGCGAGGCCCGTGAACGCCTCGGCGCGGAGCCCGGCCTGCGCAGGACCTACGAGAGGGCGGTCGAGGGGCGGACCGGCATCGACGGGTTCGACGCTTGGGCGATCCAACTGGCGGAGGAGGGCTGGCTGCACAACCACGTCCGCATGTGGTTCGCCTCCATCTGGATCTTCACGCTGCGCCTGCCGTGGGAACTGGGCGCCGCGTTCTTCCTGCAGCACCTCCTGGACGGCGACCCGGCCAGCAACACCCTGTCCTGGCGGTGGGTGGCGGGCCTGCACACGCGGGGCAAGCACTACGTCGCTCGGGCCGAGAACATCCGCCGTTACACGGAAGGGCGCTTCGACCCCTCCGGCATCGACGCGTATCCCGACCCTCTCGACGAGGGCATGCCGCCGCGCGAAGTCGGGCTGGAGCGGGCCGACGCCCCGCCGGAGGAAGCGGTCGCGCTGCTTCTGCACCTCGACGACCTGCACCCCGAGAGCCTGCCGCTCGGGCGTGCCCGCGTGATGCGTGTCGGCGGCATCGTCGCGCACGCCGAGGGCGCGACCGCCTTGGTCCGGGCTGCGGATACTGCGGCCATGGCCGATGCGTTGGCCCGCGCCGAGGCACGCTTCGGCTGCCCGGCCGGACCGGTTTGCGATGGCTGGGCCCGCGACCTGCCGGTGGTGACGGCCTGGGCCCCTGTCGGCCCATCGGCCGACGCGCTGCCGGCGGGCTGCATTCGAGTGCGCCGGGCCTGGGACGAGGCGGCGTGGCCGCTCTCGACGCGTGGCTTTTTCCGGCTGAGGAGCGCCATCCCTCGCCTGATGGAGGTTTGAAGGACCATATCCGATGGATGTCGAACGGCCTTGCACCTTCAGGCTGCTGTCGCCGTGTCCGTGTGAGCCTCGTGTCCCGACGCCTCGCCCATTCGAAGCGTGGCGTCCTCCACGAACATCGCGTTCCGATGCCGCTGGGACCCGTCCGTGTTCCAGGATATCCTGAGTCAAGTGCGTGCTTGGTCATGGTCAGTTTCCCCGTCCCGGTCGGAAAGGCCCCTGCCGGGCACGCGATATCGGGCAGGGGCCTCGCTTCGTTCACACGACACCGATGCGGTTCTCGACGGCGGTGGTGCCCGGGGAGGCCCAGGCCGCACCCACCGCCTCGCGGCGCTCTTGCATCGTTCGAACCATCCCGCCGAGATGGACCGTGCCTCCTTCGGCGGTGACGGTCACGGTCTTCGGATCGAACAGCCACGAGCGGTTCAGCGCCTCACTGATGTTATCGCTGACTGCCGAGACATCGACCTGCGGCTTGATCGTGATCCTGTTGTTCACCGCGATGACGCCGGACAATTGCCCGAGCTCCCGCTCGGCAACCTCGGACTCGAAACGATGATCGACCTCGCCCGTCAGGGTGACGGTACCCTTCGAGACCTTCACCAGGACGCGATCCGGCGGCACCGCCACGTTCCATGCGAGCCGTGCGATGGCGGTGGCCGCGATGTCCTCGTCGGACCGCTTGCGGGCATACGGCACCGCGACCTCGATCTCCTGGACGACGGCCTTCACGCCCCTGACGCGGCAGGCGGCGGCCTCGGCGGCGAGCTTCTCGTCATAGGTCCCAACCTGACCCGTGAGTGCCACCACGCCGTCCTTGGCCGTGACCCCGATTTCCGAGGAGGTCACCTTCGGATCCCAGATGGGTTCGGCCGTGACCCTGTGCTGCAGGGTGGTGTCGTGGGACATGATGGTCTCCTTGGCGATGCCAGGACTGGACGATACGAATGGTGTCTCGGTGACCCTGCCCCCGGGCGGCGATGGCCGCCGTCTACGTCGAAGGTGGGATGTCCCGGTATCGGGCGAATGTAGGTAGCGAGACCGGCGCGGTCCTTGATCCACCGCAAGGATTGCGCTGGACCGAAATCTAGAGTGCCCGATAGACCGACACGGTCGAAGAACACGCTTGAACGCCTCGTGGCCGGTCGTCGTGATCGGTTGCGTCGAGCTTGGGCAGGCTGGGTTCCGACCTCCGGCTCAGTCGTCGTGCCGATCCGTCAGACGCCGATGATACGTCTCGCCTCGTCGGCGATCTCGCGCTCCTCGTCGGCCGGAACGACGAGGACCGGGACGGCAGAACCGTCCCGCCCGATGCGCGACCGGCCCCGGGCGTTGCGTTCCGGATCGATGTCCAGGCCGAGGAACGCGAGCCCGAGGCAGACGGTGGCCCGGATGGCCGCCGCGTTCTCGCCGATGCCGCCGGTGAAGACGAAGGCGTCGAGGCCGCCCAGGGCGGCGACGAGGGGACCGGCCTCGCGCACGATCCGGTAGGCGAAGAGGTCGAGGGGCTCGCGGGCCTCGGGTGCCTCGCTCGCTTCCAGGACCCGGACGTCGTCGCTGATGCCCGAGACGCCGAGCAGGCCCGAGCACTGGTTGAGGAGGTCGGCGACATCGGAAGCGGCCATGCCGCGCGACCGGATCAGGTGGAGCACGAGGCCCGGATCGACGGTGCCGGAACGGGTCCCCATCATCAGCCCGCCGAGGGTCGTCAGCCTCATCGTGGTGGCGACGCTGCGTCCCTCTGCCAGGGCGCAGAGACTGGCGCCGTGACCGAGATGGGCGACGACGACGCGTCCCCTCGCCTCGTCGCCGATCAGCCGCGGCAGCACCCCCGGCGATGTGGGCGTAGGACAGGCCGTGGAAGCCAAAGCGCAGGAGCCCGGTCTCGGTCAGGCCACGCGGGATCGGCTCGATCTGGGCGAGGCGGTCCTGGATCCGATGGAAGGCGGTGTCGAAGCAGGCGACCTGCGGCAGCTCGGGCCACGCCGTCTCGACGGCGGCGATGCAGGCGAGGCCTTGCGGTTGATGGCCCGGGGCCAGCGGCACCAGCGCCTCCAGCTCGGCGACCAGGCTCCCGTCGACGCTGGCGGGGCCGGCATGGCGGGCGCAGCCATGGACGATGCGATGACCCATTGCCCGGAAGTGGAGGTCCGGAATGCGTCGCAGCCGGGCGAGGAGCCAGCCGACGACGGCGCCGAGGTCGCCCGCGGGCGGCACGTCGCCTTCGAGGTCGAGGTCTCCCGTGACCGTCAGATGCACGGCACCGCCGATCCCGGCGACGTGGACGCGCCAGAGCGCGACGTCCTCGTCCTCCCGAAACAGGGCGCATGGCAGGCTGGACGAGCCCGGCATTGAGGACGAGGACCATGCCCATCTCCGGCCGAGGCCCTGACTGGCACGGCCTGCGTCGAAGCGGCGTGATCCAGATCAAAGCTCCCGCGCGCCAGGGATGCGACGACGGGTCCGGGAGGCGTCCCTTCTCCCACCGTCCGACGGGGTACGAGATGCCTGTCGCGAACGATCCGAGAGAGCGCCGCCGCCAGGACGCCGGCATGAAGGTGGCCGGACGCGATTTCGCGCCGGGACCGCTCGGACCGACCGGCCTCGATGCGTACTGGCGGGCGGCGAACTACCTCTCGGTCGGCCAGATCTACCTGCTCGACAACCCGCTGCTGCGCGAGCCCCTTTCCATCGCGAACGTGAAACCGCGCCTCCTCGGTCACTGGGGAACGACTCCCGGCCTCAACTTCGTCTACGCCCACCTCGACCGCGCCATCGTCCTGCGCGACCTCGACATGATGGCGGTGTGGGGGCCGGGGCACGGCGCTCCGGGGCTGGTGGCCAACGCCTACCTCGAAGGGACCTACGGCGAAATCTACCCGGATGTCGGCTCCGATACCGACAAGATGCGCCGCCTGTTCCGGCAGTTCTCGTTTCCCGGCGGAATCCCGAGCCACGCCTCGCCCGAACTGCCCGGCTCGATCCACGAGAGCGGCGAGCTCGGCTATTCCCTGATCCACGCGTTCGGGGCCGCGCTCGATAACCCGGGCCTGATCGTCGCCTGCGTGATGGGCGATGGCGAGGCCGAGACCGGACCGCTCGCGGCCTCCTGGCACGCTTCGAAGTTCCTCGATCCCGTCGGCGACGGCATCGTCCTGCCGATCCTCCACCTCAACGGCTACAAGATCGCCAACCCGACCCTGCTGGCGCGGATGCCGGCGGCGGAGCTGCGCAGCCTGCTCGTCGGCTACGGCTACGAGCCGCTCTCCGTCGAGGGCGACGAGCCCGGCCCGATGCACCAGGCCATGGCGACGGCCCTCGACTACGCCCTCGACCGGATCGCCGAAATCCGCGAACTCGCCACGAACCGCGATGTCGGCCGGCCGAGCTGGCCGATGATCGTGCTGCGCAGCCCGAAGGGATGGACCGGGCCGAAGGTCGTCGACGGCAAGCCGGTGGAGGGAATCTGGCGGTCGCATCAGGTCCCGGTCGCCGCCCTGCGCGAGAACCCGGAGCACCTCGCGATCCTGGAGGGTTGGATGCGGTCGTACCGTCCCGACGAGCTCTTCGACGCCGCCGGCCGCCTCGTGCCGTCGCTGGCCGCGCTTCATCCGCGCGGCGACCGGCGGCTGAGCGCAAACCCCCATGCCAATGGCGGGCGCCGTCCCCGGTCGCTGCGCCTGCCCGATCTCGCCGCCCACGCCGTCGCGATGTCGTCCCACGGCACGGCGATGGCCGAGGGAACCCGCGCGCTCGGCCGATACCTTCGCGACGTGCTCGACCTCAACGCGGCGTCCCGCAGCTTCCGCGTGATGGGGCCGGACGAGACCGTCTCCAACCGGCTCGACGCCGTCTTCGACGTCACCGACCGCGTCTGGCGCGACGCGATCCTGCCGACCGACGAGCACCTCGCGCGCCAGGGCCGCGTGATGGAGGTGCTCTCCGAGCACCTCTGCGAGGGCTGGCTCGAAGGCTACCTGCTCACCGGCCGCCACGGCGTCTTCGCCTGCTACGAGGCCTTCATCCACATCGTCGATTCGATGGTGAACCAGCATGCGAAGTGGCTGAAGGCCTCCCGCGTGCTGGCCTGGCGCAAGCCCGTGCCCTCGCTCAACATCCTGCTGACCTCGCATGTCTGGCGCCAGGACCAGAACGGGTTCAGCCACCAGGATCCGGGATTCATCGACCTCGTCGCGAACAAGAAGGCCGATACGGCGCGCATCTACCTGCCGCCGGATGCGAACTGCCTGTTCTGGGTGATGGATCACTGCCTGCGCACGCACGACCGCATCAACGTCGTCGTCGCCGGCAAGCAGCCGGCCCTCCAGTGGCTCGGCATCGACGAGGCCGCCCGGCACTGCGCGTCCGGCATCGGCGTCTGGGACTGGGCCTCGAACGACGGCGACGCGGAGCCGGACGTCGTCATGGTCTGCGCCGGCGACGTACCGACGATGGAGACGCTTGCGGCGGCCGCCTGGCTTCGCGACCGCATCCCGGAGATCCGGATCAGAGTCGTCAACGTCGTCGACCTGATGACGCTGCCGTCACCCGACATGCACCCGCACGGGCTCGACGACACCACCTTCGACAGCCTGTTCACCCGCGACCGGCCGGTCGTCCTCGCCTATCACGGCTATCCGTGGCTGATCCACCGCCTGACCTACCGGCGCACCAACCATGCCAACATCCACGGCTTCGTCGAGGAAGGGACGACCACCACCCCTTTCGACATGGCCGTGCTGAACGGGCTCGACCGCTACCACCTCGCATTGGCGGCCCTGAAGTGGTCCCCCGGGCTCGGGCCGTGCGTGGCCCATGCCGAGGAGGAACTGCGCGACCTGCTGGCCCTGCACCGCGAGCACGTCTGCGGCACCGGGGAAGACCTGCCGCAGGTGTGCGACTGGGCCTGGACGGAGGCGCCCGTCACGGCCGATGCGAAGCGGATCGCCGCCACGCGTGGCGACGTGCGGATGACGAACGAGGTCGTGGAATACGAGACGGGCCCCGACATCGAGATGACCTAGAGCATTTTCCAGCGAGGTGGATGCCGGCTCGCGTGAAGAAAATGCGACCATACAGAGAGTTATACCAATCGGCGATGAGCCTTACTCGTCGCCGATTGCCCCCTCGACTGCGGGGCGGCGGTCGTCGGCCGGATGCGATGCTTCCGACCATCGGTCGGGATCATCGCCGACTGGTATTAGAGCAGTTTCCGTGATCCAGGGATCATGGAAACTGCTCTAAGAGCATATCCCGGTAGACGGATTTGCTGGGTGTCCCAAGCATCATTGCGCGAAGTGGCCGCCGGTTCGCGCGAAAGAAATGATGCGGCACCAAGAGATCGAAGCAGGCATTCGTGGGGCGACCCACGAATGCCTGCTTAGGTCTGTGGCTTGAAGGCGGGAGGATGCGATGGCTCGGGCGAGATCCCACACCATCGAGGACGACGGCTACCGGTTGTCGGGTAAGGTTTGGGGGCAGATGGAACCGCTGCTTCCGCCGCGGCCGTCTCACCCGCTGGGCTGCCACAAACGACCTCGCCCTCATCCACGTCGCCTGCGCCATCATCACAAGGGCGACAATGCCTGCCAGGATAGCCTTTGAGCCGGAATCGCCCGCTTTGTCACATATAAAACTGAGATAATAAGCCGACCATAGGACAATGCGCTTGACATCGACGCGCTCCTCCGGCATAAGAACCGCACGCTCCAGAAGTGTGACGAGACGGTTCGGGAGGCGGGGGATGAGCAGGCCGTCCCCCGTCGTAGCGCCGGAGATCGCCGCCGCCGTGGAGCGCCTGATTTGCAGGAGCGGAGCCGACATCGCCGTGATCGCCGTCATGGCCGGCCTGTCGCGCCAACGCGTGAACGACTGGACGCGCGCAGGCGGATGGGCGCGGACCAAGCCCGTCCGGAAGCGGAGCGAGGACGACATCCTCGCCGATCTCGCCGCCTTGGAGCGCCGCGCCGGTGCGTTCCCGGCGGACACCCCGCCCGGCGCGACGCTCGATGCCGCCGACCTGCCGGCCCTCCGGGCGCGGCTGCGTCTCCATGTCGGCCGGCAGATCGCGGCCTTCGATGCGGCCCTGCGCGGCGAGGGCGCGGCGGTGATCGATTCGGCGCGCGTGCTGCGCGACCTCGGCGGGCTGAAGCGCCTGCTCGACGACCTAGCTGCCGGGACGGGAGAGGCGGATGGGACGCGCGGCACCGCCGATCGACCCGGCCTCGACCTCCCGGCCCTGCGCGCGGAACTCGCGCGCCGCTATGCACGATTGCCGCGCGAGCGGCCGGATGGGAGCCTTCCTGGCGAGCCTGCCGGCCCCGCTGCTCCTGGCGCTGGAGCATGACTGGCTGCATCGGGCGCGATCCGACCAGCTTCCGCCGCCCTGGGAGGCCGACTGGACCACCTGGGCGGTGATCGGCGGCCGCGGTTGCGGCAAGACCCGCACGGGCGCGGAATGGGTCGATGCGCTCGCCCGCGGCGACCCGGCCTTCACCGATGCCGTAGTCGGCCGGATCGCGCTGGTCGGCGAGACCTTCGCGGACGTGCGCGACGTGATGATCGAGGGCCCCTCCGGTCTGCTCGGCCTGTCGGACAGGGGTGCGCGCCCGCGCTGGTCGCCGAGCCGGCGTCGGGTGGAATGGGCGAACGGCGCCGTCGCGATGGCGTTCTCGGCCGAGGAACCGGATTCGCTGCGCGGCCCCCAGTTCGGGGCGGCATGGTCGGACGAGGTCGCCAAGTGGCGTCGGCCCGAGGCCGCCTTCGACATGCTCCAGTTCGGCCTGCGGCTGGGCGCCCGCCCGCGCAACCTCGTCACCACGACGCCGCGGCCGATCCCGCTGATCCGCCGGCTGCTGGCCGACCCGCGCACGGTGGTGAGCCGCGCCCGCACGGCGGACAACGTCGACAACCTCGCGCCGGCCTTCCTCGACGCGGTGGTGGGGCGCTATGCCGGCACCCGCCTCGGGCGCCAGGAACTCGACGGCGAGCTGATCGCCGACCGGCCCGACGCCCTGTGGACCCGCGACGCGATCGAGGCGACCCGCCTCGCCGCGGCCCCGGAACTCGCCCGCATCGTCGTCGCGGTGGACCCGCCGGCGAGTTCGGGCGCCCGCGCCGATGCCTGCGGCCTCGTCGCAGTCGGCGCAGCCGGCGCCTCGGCCTACGTGCTCGAAGACGCGACGCTGGCGCGTGCCAGCCCCCAGGCCTGGGCGGCGGCCGCGCTCGCGCTCTACCATCGTTTGCAGGCCGACGCCCTCGTGGTCGAGGTCAACCAGGGCGGCGAGATGGCCGCGGCCGTGCTCGCCCAATGCGACCCCGCGGTGCCGGTCACGTCCGTGCGCGCCACCCGCGGAAAATACCTGCGCGCCGAGCCGGTCTCGCTGCTCTACGCCCAGGGCCGCGTCCACCACGTCGGCGCGTTCCCCGCCCTGGAGGACGAATTGTGCGACTTCGGCCCCGACGGGCTCTCGACCGGCGCCTCGCCGGACCGGCTCGATGCCCTGGTGTGGGCGGTGACGCACCTGCTCCTTGGGGGGCGGAGGGAGCCGCGGATTCGGGGGTTGTAGGGGGGTATTGGGCCGGTTGGAATTTTAATCCGACTTAAACGAACATCCTTGACCCAAGGCGGACGTTCCCAAGGTCCGCTCCCGGACGGAGAACTTTGGGAGGCAGATCGAAGTCCTAGTGGTCGAAATCTGACGGATGGAACCCATGCCCTGGGTCCGCTCCCCATCCGTCAGGTTTTCACCACTAGTCTCGCCTTTCTAGCCCATGGCAATCATTCAGACTCGCCCAATCCTTATAACTTATGCCTCCTTGGCCAATCTGGCTCGTCTCTTCGGCTTTGCTTTCATGGTAGCCAGAGGAGCGCTTCTGCTCTCGTAGAGCGAGAACAGGTGCTCGACCCTCTCACGCTCGAAGGCAAACGGCTTCGTCCGGTAGAGCTTGTCGACGGCTCGATCCAACGCCTCGTGCGCCTTTCTCAGAGCCGGAGGCATCCCGTCCGCATCGTACAGGTCGTCCAGTTCGTCATTGGGAAAGGCTGCGCGAACATCGAGCATGGCTTGGGTAAGCGCCTCGATCTTGGCGCGCTTCGCGTTGTCCAGATCCGGCGAGGGGAACGAGTTGTAGACTGCAGGCGAGTAGCTGTAGTCGCTCTTCAGCCGCCCGGCCACGGTTCTCATCCAGGCCATGTGCATTGCGGACATGAGGATGCCAAGGTAGTGCAGAGGCGCGCCCGGTACGATCATCAGCTTGTTTGACGCGATGACGTTCTTCGGCAGAACAGACATCGGGATGTATTCTCTCGTCTCCGACGAAACCTCCGGGATCGCCAGGTAGTCTATGTCGGGCTGCCGGTCCTGGGTGAACACTGTGGGGTACTTCGCGAAAGCCTTGACGCTCTCGGTCGTGCTCAGCGCCCGTCCCTTCCGAACGCGGTCAAGCCTGTCCGCAATAGCTGCGCACGCCTTAATCTCAGACGGTTTGGCGTCCTTCAGCCAAAGGCACCAGCGCCACTCGCCGGAGATCAGCTCATCTCCCCCGACGTAGGGTCGCAACCACTTCTTCGTAACAGGATCCGCCTTGATCAGCGCCTTCTTACCGGCGTCATCCATGATCAGGTTGCTGGTGGTGATGTAGCCGCCTCCGGGCTTCCTCAGGCGAGCGCCATCCGTCGGCTGGCTTCCCTTGTGCATCTTTAGCATCCCCACCGGCGGCCTGGATCGTGCCGGGATGGCGTATTGCGGCCCGTCGATCAGATAGCCGTTGATGGCATTGACTCCCGTTGCGAACGGCTCGCCTCGGACGTGGGTGTAGTCGCAGATCGTTCTCTCGGAGGGCGGCTCGTGCGCCATGCCGATGATCACGCAATGGACTGCCGCCTTGCCGCGTGCCTCATTGTTCCACTGGAAGGTCCGGTGTGCAAAATAGATAGACAGGCCGCCAGCGAAGAGCCGTGGCCATAGAATGCCCGACTGCTCGCCTTGCGTGATGGAGTTGGTCGACACGAAACCGATGCGGATGGCCTTGTTGACACTTGCGTAGTCCATCGCCTTCTTGAACCAACAGGTTACATAATCGAGGCGGTTGACCTGTCCCTCTTTGCCCCAGACGCGCGCCATGTCGGCCTGCTGTTTGGCGGTACGCCATTGGTGGCCGCGGAACGGCGGATTGCCAAGGACGTAGGAGCAGTCCTTCGGCAGCACCAAGTCCGCCCAATCGAATTCGAGGGCGTTGTCGTGCCGAATGTGGGCTGCCTCGTCCAAGGGCAAGCGAACATATGGCCGGTCAAAAGCCTCACCTAGCTTGTTATTCATGATGTGGTCCATCATCCACATCGCAGTCTCGGCGATACGGGCCGGAAACTCGTCGACCTCGATTCCGTAGAACTGATCGACGTTGACTTCGGAGAGCGTCCCAGGATCGAAGAGCTGGCCACCTCCGGCAACCTCTTTCCTAATCTCGATAAGAACGTCGAGTTCTAGCTGCCGCATCTCACGGTATGCAATGATGAGAAAATTGCCGCACCCGCATGCCGGATCAAGAAAGTGCTTGCTGCGAAGATCCTTCAGGAATTCCTGTAGGTCTCTTGTTCTTCTGGTGTCCCTACGCACTTTGAGGCGTTGGAATATACCTCTAAGATCATCAAGAAAAAGTGGTCGAATGACTTTCAGAATATTTTCTTCGCTCGTGTAGTGAGCTCCGAATTTTCGCCTCTCGTCCTTGTTCATCACGGACTGAAACAGAGATCCAAAGATCGCTGGCGACACTCGTTCCCACCTGAATGCCGCCGCGGCCAGCAGTTCCTCTCTCATCTCCGTATCAAACGAAGGAATAGAGAGTCCACCTCGAAATAAGCCACCGTTAATGTAGGAAAACTTGGCGAGATCCTCGTCGAGGTTCTTCTGCCTCTTGTCTTTTGGCTTGTCGAGAACTTGGAACAGCTCCGAGAGCTGAGCTCCCATGCCAGATCCGTCCTCCGCAGTACGATCATGCAGCCACGTCTGGAAGCTGCCCTTAACCTCGAAGATGCCGGTGCTGTCCGCGAACAGGCAGAAGAGCAGCCGAACGAGGAAGCGCTCCAGGTCGTTCCCTACGTAGCCTGACTGTTCGAGCGCATCGTGGACCGCCCCCATGACCTCGGCAGCCTCGATGTTCGCTTCCGGTTGATCCAGGTAAACCGGCGCTTCGCGGCCTACGATAAAGCCGAATAGCTCGACTCTCTTGGAGAACTCGGCCAGCTTAAAGTCGAACTCCTTCCGGTCCTGAAGATCAAATAGCTGAAAATTCTGAAAATCACTTACAAGAATAAACCTCGGAAATTCGGCCTTTTTTAGAGAAGAGCAGTAGTCGAGAGCCTGCTGAGTAGCCCTAGAAAGATCCTTGCCGGCACTCTTCTGCTCCACAACGAGCTGACCGGGCCAGAACAAGTCGATGAAACCGTTTTTGTTGTCGAGTTTCTTGACCTGCTTCTCGTAGACGGCAACTTGCTTCCGATCGACCCCAAAGACATAAAAAAACTCATCGTAGAACGTCTGGGTCTCACCTTTTTCGTAGCTCGCCTCTTTCCAGCGTTTCGAGAATTTGCCTGCCCTTGATCGGATCTCGTTCCAACTGAGGCGCATCTCGACCCGTCTCACCTAATTCCGCCAAGTTGGCGGGGCGGCTTTAGGTGTCACAACCTGTCGAGCGGGGCAACGGGAGGACGAACATCGGTTGCAACCTTAGCTACGTGTTGCAGGGAATAGACGCTAACGCTTGCACCGCAGCCCGGTGCGGACTTCACGCAGCCAGCCCGCGAGTCCCAGACGCAGCCGCGTCGAACTCTCCCATCGATCAACCCGCGCCGCCCGTCCCGATCTCCCCCCGGAGCACCCCCATGCCCACCCTGCTCGACCGCCTCGCGCGGGCCGCGGGCTATGCGCCCGCGACCAAGGCCGCGCCGCTTGCCTACCCGCACTTCGCCCTCACCGGCGAGGGGCGGGCGGTGTGGACGGAGGGGGGCACCGCGCTCGCCCGCGAGGGCTATCAGCGCAACGCCGTGGTCCACCGCTGCGTGCGGCTCGTGGCGGAGGGTGCGGCCGGGATTCCGCTCGCGGCCGCCGACGGGGCGCCCGGCCATCCGCTGCCGGCGCTGCTCGCCCGGCCGAACCCGCGCGAGGCCGGCACGCGGCTGTTGGAGACGCTCTACGCGCACCTCATGGTCTCCGGGAACGCCTACGTCGAGGCGGTGGCGCTCGACGGCGTCCCGCGCGAGCTGTTCGCGCTGCGCCCCGACCGGATGCGGGTGGTGCCGGGCCCGGACGGGTGGCCGGCCGGCTACGTCTACGAGGCCGGCGGGCGGCGCGTCGCCTACGATCAGGCCGGCTTGGTGCCGCCGATCCTGCACCTGGCGCTGTTCCACCCCACCGACGACCATTACGGCCTGGCGCCGATGGCGGCGGCGGCGGTGCCGCTCGACATCCACAACGCGGCCGGCGCCTGGAACAAGGCGCTGCTCGACAACGCCGCGCGGCCCTCCGGCGCGCTGGTCTTCGCCGGCGCCGGCGCGAGCTTGAGCGAGGCGCAGTTCGCGCGGCTCAAGGGCGAATTGGAGGCGAACTACCAGGGCGCGGGCAATGCCGGCCGGCCGCTGCTCTTGGAGGGCGGGCTCGACTGGAAGCCACTGGCGCTGTCGCCGAAGGAGATGGACTTCGTCGAGGCCAAGGCCGCGGCCGCGCGCGAGATCGCGCTCGCCTTCGGCGTGCCGCCGCTGCTGCTCGGCCTGCCGGGCGACAACACCCACGCCAACTACGCCGAGGCCAACCGCGCCTTCTACCGCCAGACCCTGATCCCGCTCGCCCGCCGCACGGCGGAGGCGCTCGGCCATTGGCTCGCCCCGGCGCTCGGCGCGATCCGCCTGGAGCCCGACCTCGACGCGGTCGAGGCGCTGGCCTCCGAGCGCGAATCGCTGTGGCGCCGCGTCCAGGCGGCGGACTTCCTGACGGCGGCCGAGAAGCGCGAGGCGGTGGGCTACCCGCCCGAAGTCCCGGGGTCCGGGGCCTGAGGCCCCGGCGGGCCCGGGCGGCGCCCGATTTCCGTATTCACCCTCGGATCGAAGCCGATCCGAGGGTGGCCCGCCGCATCGGCGGCGACGCGCAGTCGCGCTCGCGCCGCGACCCTCGGGCGCGGCGGGCTTCATCGCACCGGAGGATCGCCATGGACGGCCACTTCACCGGCTATGCCAGCCTGTTCGGCGTGCCCGATCTCGGGCGCGACGTGGTGATGCCGGGCGCCTTCGCGGCGAGCCTGCGCCGGCGCGGCGCCGCCGGCGTGCGCATGCTGTGGCAGCACGACCCGGCCGAGCCGATCGGGTGCTGGCTCTCGCTCGCCGAGGATGCGCGGGGCCTTCGCGTCGAGGGCCGGCTGAACCTCGCCGTGCAGCGGGCGCGCGAGATCGACGCGCTGCTGCGCGCGGGCGGCCTCGACGGGCTGTCGATCGGTTTTCGCACGCTCGAGGCGCGTCCCGGCGGCGGGCTCCGGCAGCTTCGCGCGGTCGACCTGTGGGAGGTCTCGCTCGTCACCTTCCCGCTCCAGCCGGGGGCGCGCATCGCGTCGGCGCCGCGGCCGGCCGAGCTGCGCGCCTTCGCACGCCGGCTGGCGCCCGCGCGACTCGCGCCCGCCCGCGCCGCCCGGCCCCGCGCCGATCCGGCCCCCCGCGTGACCCCTTCCTCCGCTCCCCACAGGTGAGGCCCTCATGACCCGTCACGAAACCTTCCAGACCGGACCCGACCTCGCGCCGCTCGAGAACAAGGCCGGGCGGCCGCCCTCCGAGCCGGGCACGGCGCGCGAGACCTTCGACCTGCTGACGCAGGCGTTCGAGGCCTTCAAGGAGACCAACGACACGCGGCTGGCCGAGATCGAGGGCCGGCTCGGGCCGGACGTGGTCACCGAGGAGAAGCTCGCGCGGATCGACGCGGCGCTCGACAGCGCGCGCACGCGGCTCGACCGCATCGCGCTCGACCGCGCCCGCCCGCCGCTCGGGCGCCCCGACCAGCCGCGCGACGCGGCGGCCGACGAGCACAAGGCGGCCTTCGACCTCTACGTCCGCGCCGGCGAGAGCGGCGGCCTGAAGCGCCTGGAGGCGAAGGCGCTCTCGGCCGGCTCCGGGCCGGACGGCGGCTACCTCGTGCCGCAGACGATCGAGCGCGAGGTGCTCCGGCGCCTCTCCGACCTCTCGCCGATCCGCGCCATCGCCAGCGTCCGCACCATCTCGGGCGGCCAGTACAAGCGCGCGGTGGCCACCGGCGCGCCGGCCTCCGGCTGGATCGCCGAGACCGCGCCGCGGCCGATCACCGACGGGCCGGTGCTGTCGGAGCTGAATTTCCCGGCGATGGAGCTCTACGCGATGCCGGCAGCGACCCAGACGCTGCTCGACGACGCGGTGGTCGACATCGACGCGTGGCTCGCCGACGAGGTCGAGACCGCGTTCTCCGAGCAGGAGGGCGTCGCCTTCGTCTCCGGCAACGGCGTCAGCCGCCCGCGCGGCTTCCTCAGCTACGACACGGTGGCCAACGACGCCTGGGTGCCGGGCAAGATCGGCATCCTCGGCACCGGCACCGCGGGCGCCTTCCCGACCCTGAAGCCGGCCGACGTGCTGCTCGACCTCGTCTACGGCCTCAAGGCCGGCTACCGCCAGAACGCCGGCTTCGTGATGAACCGGCGGACGCAGAGCGCGATCCGCAAGTTCAAGGACGCGGACGGCACCTATCTCTGGCTGCCGCCGACCGCCGCCGACCGGGCCGCGACGCTGCTCGGCTTCCCCGTCACGGAGGCCGAGGCGATGCCCGACATCGGCGCCAACAGCCTCGCGCTCGCCTTCGGCGACTTCCGCCGCGGCTACCTCGTGGTCGACCGCACCGGCCTGCGGGTGCTGCGCGACCCGTATTCGGCCAAGCCCTACGTGCTGTTCTACACCACCAAGCGCGTCGGCGGCGGCGTGCAGGACTTCGCGGCGATCAAGCTGCTGAAGTTCGCCTGACCGTCGGGCGCGGGGCGGAGCGCGCCCCGCGCCTCAGATCCGGTGGCGGCGAGCGCGCGTGCGGCCCATCTCTAGAGCATTTTCCAGCGAGGTGGATACCGGCTCGCGTGAAGAAAATGCGACC
>NZ_CAXTHR010000054.1:0-25141 GCF_964244095.1 uncultured Methylobacterium sp.
TGGGGGATAGTTTAACGGTAGAACGGTGGACTCTGACTCCTCTGGTCCTGGTTCGAATCCAGGTCCCCCAGCCATCGATTTCAGCCCGCCCGGTCAATGACTTGGCGGGTTTTTTCGTGCCCCTCCCCTCCCTCTTTCCGCCGATCCTTGAACAGCCTCGCGCCGGCCGGGCACGGATTACGCGGCAACGGACACATGATGATGCCGAAGGCCGACAGCGACGCGGTCGCAGATGCGATCATCGGCCGGCTCGAGGGGGACGATGCGGTGCGCAGGGCCGTGGCGTCGGGGTGCGCCGCGCTTCGTTCCGTCGCTTCCCGCGTCAGAGGCGCAGGAAGCCCAGCACCGCGTCGATGAAGGCCGCGGGTGCCTGCAGCTGCGGGACGTGGGCGCAGTCCGCCAGCATCACGAACCGCGCGTCCGGCAGCCCGGCGGCGAGTTCGCGCGCCATGGCCGGCGGAGTCGCCTCGTCGTGCTCGCCGACCAGTACGAGGGCCGGGATGCGCACATCGGACAGGCATTCACGGAGATCGAGGCCGGCCAACGCCGCGCAGGCGGCCTGGAACACGTCGGGATCGGTGCGCAGGAAGGCGGCGCGGCGCTCGGCCATCAACGCCGGGTGCGCGGCCTGGAACGCGGGCGCGAACAGGCGGCGCATCGCCGTGTCTGCAATCGCCGCGAGGCCGCGCTCGCCCGCCGCCCGCGCCATGCCGCGGAACGCGTCCCGCCCCGGTTCCGAGAAGCAGGCGCCGCAATCGGCCAAGATCAGGCGATCGAACAGGTCGGGATGGCGAAGGGCGCACAGCAGCAGGACGAAGCCGCCGTAGCCGTTGCCAAGCCCGACCACCCGCGCCCCGCCGGTCGCCTCGCGCACGGCCTCGGCGATCCGATCGGCAACCGCTTCCAGGCCACCCGGCGCGGGCGCGGACCCGCCGAAGCCCGGCAGATCCGGGACGAGCACGCGGAAGCCCTGCGCGAGCGCCGGCGCGACGCGATCGAAGCTCGCGGCATCGGCGAGGAGTGAGTGCAGCAGCACCAGGGGCCGCCCCGCGCCGGAGACGGCGACCGCCACATGCCCGTCCGCGAACATCGATTGCATCCCGTCCTCGCGCACCCCGTCCTCCCGCACCTCTGCCACACCCGCTGCGATCCGCGCCTCGACCCGCTGTCGCATCCTGCGCAATCGACGGCAACCCGGTTGACGTGATATTTCACGAGTGGCAACATGACCGCGTTGGGAGTGATGAACCGTGCTGCTGCGCGACAACATCTATGCAGCGATCCGCGCCGAGATCCTCGCCTGCGTCCTGCGGCCGGGTGCGGAGATGCGCGAGCAGGAGCTGGCGCGGCGCTACGCCGTCAGCCGTCAGCCCGTGCGCGAGGCGTTGCTGCGGCTGGAGCGCGAGCGCCTCGTGACGATCCACGCCCGCCAAGGATATCAGGTCAACGCGATCTCGGTGGCGGACGCGCGCGACCTGCTGCGCATGCGCCTCGCGCTCGAGCCGGCCTGCGCCGCGGAGTCCGCCACCGACGCGCCCGATGCCGTGCTCGCAGCCCTCGATGCCTTCCGCAGCGTGCCCGAGGGCGCCGACTTCATCGCCGAGAACCGTGCTTTCCACATCGCGCTCGCCGAGGCTTCGGGCAACCGGCGCATGGCCGCGACCGTGCGCGACCTCGTCGAGCAGGCCGACCGGCTCGTGCGCGTCAGTCTTGGGAGCATCCGCGGGCGCGATCCGACGCAGCTCGTGGCCGAGCACGCGGCCATCGTCGACGCGCTCCAGCGCCGCGATGGCCGCGGAGCCCGGCGCCTCGTGCGCGCGCACGTCGCTCAGGCCGAGCGTCGCATCCTCAGCGCGCTGGAACGCAGCGCGATCGTCCTCTGACCACCGCCGGCACCGGCCTTCGGGCCGGCCAACGAACGGGAGAGACGCCATGAACCTGCATGAACCGGCCCGCGACGCCGCGGTCGAGACCCGGGGCAACTTCATCGACGGGCGCGAGGTCGAGGCCGGCGACGGCACCTTGATCGACGTGCGCAACCCGGCCACGGGCGTCGTCATCGCGCGCATCCCGAATTCGCGGCCGGCCGACGTCGACCGGGCGATGCGCGCGGCGCGCGCGGCGTTCGAGGGCCGGGAATGGGGCGGGATGGACGTGCGCGCCCGCGCCCGCCTCGTGAACCGGCTGGCCGACGCCTTCGAGGCCAACCTCGACGTGCTCTACCAACTGGAGACCACCAACAACGGCCGCCCCGTCAACGAGACCCGGGCGCAGCTCTCGCGGCTGCCGGACTTCTTCCGCTACTTCGCGGGCGTGGCGCTGGCGCGGCGCGACGCCGTGATCCCGGTCGAGGGCAACTACCTGAACTACACGCGGCGCACGCCGATCGGCGTGGTGGCCAACTGCACGCCGTTCAACCACCCGCTGATGATCCTGTGCAAGTCGCTGGCGGTCGTTCTCGCCACCGGCTGCACCACGGTGGTCAAGCCTTCCGAGTACACGCCGCTCACGACGCTCAAGCTCGCGCAGATCTTCACCGAGGCCGGTTTGCCGAACGGCGTGTTCAACGTCGTGCTGGGCCTCGGCGCCGCGACGGGCAAGGCGCTGGCCGAGCACCCGGACATCAACAAGCTCGTGCTCACCGGCGGCACCGAGGCCGGGCGCATCGCGGGCTCGGCCGCAGCGCGGGTCTTCGCCCATCAGACGATGGAGCTCGGTGGCAAGACGCCGGTGATGGTGTTCGAGGATTTCGACGTCGAGCGGGCGGTGAACTACGCCGCCTTCGGCGCCTTCATCGGCGCCGGCCAGACCTGCGTCTGCGGCAGCCGCCACCTCGTCCAGGCCTCGATCTACGACGAATTCGTCGAGCGGCTGGCCGCCAAGACCGCCTCCATCCGCCTCGGCGACCCGTTCGACCCGGCCACGCAGCTCGGGCCCGTCATCTCCGAGCGCCAGCGCGAGCGGGTGCTGGCTTACGCCGGCTACGGACGCGACGAGGGCGCCCGAGCGGTGGCCGGGGGACGGGCGGCACGGGTGCCGGGCTGCGAGGGCGGCTACTTCGTCGAGCCCACCGTCTTCGCCGATGTCACCGCCGGCATGCGCATCTTCCAGGAGGAGGTGTTCGGGCCGTTCACCAGCGTCACCCGCTTCGAGGACGAGGCCGAGGCGCTGCGGCTCGCCAACGACTCCCCCTTCGGCCTGGCTGCGGCCGTGCGTACCCGCGACGTCGCCCGCGCCCACCGGGTCGCGCACGCGGTCAAAGCCGGCATCGTGTGGATCAACGACCACCACCGCCTCGATCCGGCCTCGCCCTGGGGCGGCGTCGGCGACAGCGGCCTCGGGCGCGAATGCGGCATCGAGAGCTTCAACGACCACTTCGACGTGAAGAGCATCATGCTCGCAACCGGCGACGAGCCGTTCGACTGGTACCGCGACACCGCCGGCCAACGTCGCCTCAACTGACCGAAGACGCGCGGGGGGGACGAAGCCCGCGCGAGACGGGCTCCTTCCACGCGGGATCGTCCCCTGACGCGGAAGGAAACGCCCATGTCCGAACCCGTGAGCCCGGCGGTGAACGCCGGAGGCCGCCTCGACCGCCTGCCGATCGGCCCGTTCCACCGCCGCATCATGTGGCTGATCGGGATCGGGATGTTCTTCGACGGCTTCGACATCTACATCGCCGCCACGGTCCTCGGGGCGACCCTGCGCAGCGGTTTCTCCACGCTGCCGCAGAACGCACTGTTCGTCTCCTCGACCTTCGTCGGGATGATGGTCGGCTCGTTCCTGACCGGCTTCCTCGGCGACCGCTACGGACGGCGCTTCACCTACCAGGCGAATCTCCTTGTTTTCGGCCTTGCCTCGATCGCGGCGGCCTTCGCGCCCGACATGGCCGTGCTGATCGGGCTGCGCTTCATCATGGGCGTCGGGCTCGGCGCGGAGAACGTCGTCGGGTACTCGACGATGACCGAATTCGTGCCCGCGCGCTCCCGCGGACGCTTCCTCGGCCTGATGGCGGTGTTCGTCGTCACCGGCCTGCCGGTGGCCTCGCTGATCGGCTACGTCGTGATCCCCGCCTTCGGATGGCGGGCGATGTTCGTGCTCGGCGGGGTCGGCGCGCTCGGCGTCTGGTACATGCGCAAGAGTCTTCCGGAGTCGCCGCGCTGGCTCGAATCCGTAGGCCGCACCGCGGAAGCCGAAACTCTAATGCAGGCGATCGAGCGCGAAGCCGCCCGCGGCGAGCCGCTGCCCGCGCCTGCTCCCCCCTCGCCGCCCGGGCCGGGGCTCGGCTTCGCCGACCTGTTCCGGCCGCCGTTGCTGTCCCGCGTGCTGCTCGGCTGCCTCTGCCTCATCGTGATTAACACGCTGCTCTACGGCTTCATCACGTGGCTGCCGACCTTCTTCATCCGGCAGGGCCTGAGCGTTGCGACCTCGTTCGGCTACGCCCTGCTGATGGGGCTCGGCGCGCCGGTCGGCAGCGCCATCGGCGCGCTCACCGCCGACCGGTGGGGCCGCAAGCCGACGATCATCGGCGCGTCGGCCGCGGCGATCGCCTTCGGAATCCTGTATCCAATGACCCAGGATCCGGTCCTGCTGCCCTTGGTCGGCTTCGGCCTGACCGTACCGATCTACGTCCTCGTCGCGCTGCTGTTCGGCATCTACATCCCCGAACTCTTTCCGACCGAGGTGCGGCTGCGCGCGTCGGGCCTGTGCAACACCTTCGGGCGCGGCGCGACGATCGTCACGCCGTTCCTCGTGGTCGCCCTGTTCGAAGCCTACGGGATCGTCGGGGTGACGAGCCTGATGATCGGCCTCTTGAGCCTGCAGATCGTGGCGGTGGCCCTGTTCGGTGTCGAGCCGAGCCGCCGCAGCCTCGAACGTCTGGACAGCGGCACGACACCGGAGCCGGCGGCGGCGCCAATTCCCCGCTCTGCCGCGTGACGCGGGGTATCCGCGCGGCATCGCGCGGTAGCGTGCCGGCACGCCGCCTATTGGTCTGGCACGTCTATTGCCTGATGGTCGATGCAGCGCAGGGCCAGTGGTCCTCATGGGTTGGCGTGCCCATCCGAGGAAGCCCGCTCCCGGCGGTCGTGACCCGGCGCCGTTGCATCGTCGACCCGCCCTGATGCAGCATCGCCGAAGCGACGTTCATGGGTGGCTTCCTCGATCTTCGCAGGATCGGAGAAGCACCATGTGCGACCGTGACGGTCTGTTCTTCAAAGGCTTCTCCCGCCGCACGATGCTGCGCACGCTGGGGACGGCGGGTGCGGCGATCGCGCTGCCGGCGCATCTGGCCGCCCTGCTCGCGCCCGTGACGGCGGCCGCCGCGACCACGACCGTCAAGGCGACCCACGGCTCCGGGTTCTGCAACCTCGGGATGTTCCTCGCGCACGAGCGCAAGCTCACAGAGGCCGACGGCGTCACCCTCGACTTCGTGGTCACGCCCTCGAACGCCGAGATCACCACGATGTTCGGCGCAGGGCTCGTCGACCTGTCGATGATCCCGTACTCGAACTTCATGACGCTCTACGACGCCGGTGCGCCGGTGAAGATCGTCGCCGGCGGCGGCGTCCAGGGCTGCATGATCGTCGCGCGCGAGGGCATCCGTTCGGCGGCCGACCTCAAGGGCAGGACGCTCGGCACCTTCCAGGCCGACACCCTCGAGGTGCTGCCGTTCGACTACCTGAAGAAGGCCGGCCTGAGCTTCCAGGACCTCGACGTGCGCTACCTCGACACCTCGCCGGAACTGGCCCAGGCCTTCATCGCCGGCGCGGTCGACGCGATCTGCCACATCGAGCCCTACGCGACGCAGTGCCTGCAATCGCGAAAAGGCGCGACGCTGCTCTCCGACGGGACCGACGTCTACGGGCCGGGCTACTCCGATTGCGTGCTCGCCGCGCGCACGCCGCTGATCGAGAAGAACCCGGCCGCGGTGCGGGCGGTGATCAAGGCGCTCTTCGTGGCGCAGTCGCAGATCGAGACCGATCGCGCCGCGGCGCTCAAGGACACGGTCGGCACCTATTACAAGACCACCATGGCGGCGGCCGTCGACGCCTCGGCCAAGCAGCCGGTCTGCGCCGACCAGCGCGACCAGACCGACTTCATCATCGCCCGCGGGCAGTCGATGAAGGAGATGGGTTACGTCAAGAAAGCTCCTGATCGGGGCGCCTTCGACTGGTCCCTCCTCGAGCAGGTCATCGCCGAGAACCGGCCGCTCTACGATGGGCTCAAGCTGAAATCGGCCTGAGGCGCAGGTCGCCGGCCCTCGACGCCCGTCCCGAACGCCAGCGCGAAAGGCAGCCCATGGCAGCGACCGAAGCGCCCGTCGCCACGATGGCGCCCGAACGCACGGTCCCGGCGGTGCGCGCCGTGCCCGGCCGCGGCGCCCGGATGCTCGCGACGCTCGCCTGGAGCGTCGCGTCGATCGGGCTGTTTGCGGGATCGTGGGAGGCGTTGTGGGCCTTCGGGGTGCTGAACCCGCTGCTCCTGCCGCCGCCGCACCTGTTCCTCGAGGATCTCCCCGGCACGCTGAAATACTTCGATCGCGCCAACCGCATCGGCAGCCGCGGCGGCGGCGGCGTGCTGCCGCTTCTCGCGACGATCGGCTGGACCACGATGCGGGTCACGGTCGGCCTCGTGCTCGGCTTCGTCGGCGGCGTGGTCGTCGGCGCGCTGCTCCACTACGTCCGGCTGTTCCGCAACCTCGTCCTGCCGACCGTGCTGCTGCTCGCACCGATCTCGCCGGTGGCGTGGCTGCCGGTGGCTATCTTCGTGTTCGGCATCGGCGACGTGCCGGCGATCTTCCTGGTGTTCATCACCCTGTTCTTCGCCATCGCGCTCACCACCAGCGCGCAGATCGCGACCGTGCCCAAGACCTACCTCGACGTCGCCCGCATCATGGGTGCCGACAGGCGCCAGACCTTCTTCCGCGTGGTCCTGCCGGCGATCCTGCCGGGCCTGTTCATGACGCTGCGCCTCAACCTGTTCGCCGCCTGGATGGTCGTGCTGATCGCCGAGGCGGTCGGCGTCGGCAGCGGGCTCGGGCAGGTCGTCTCGCTCGCGCGCTCGACCTTCAACGCGCGGCTGACCTTCTTCACGATGGCGATCATCGGCCTCCTCGGCTTCAGTTTCGACTGGGCCCTGCGGCAGGTGCAGGCGCGGATGCTGTGGTGGGTCGCGCCGCAAGGGGGCGGCCGATGAGTGCTGCCCTTCCCCGCCCCGCCCGCCCGGCGGTGCGGCTGTCGGCCCTCGACAAGACCTGGACGCCGCCCGGCCGGTCGCCGGTGCAGGCGCTGCGCGGGGTCGACCTCGAGATCGCGCCGGGCGAGTTCGTGGTCTTCCTCGGCCCCTCGGGCTGCGGAAAGTCGACCCTCCTCTACATGATCGCCGGCCTGGAACCGGCGAGCGCCGGCACGATGGAGGCGGACGGCGTGCCGGTGACGGGCCCCTCCGCCGAGCGCGGCCTGATCTTCCAGGACGCGTCGCTGTTCCCGTGGCTGACGATCCTCGACAACGTCGCCTTCGGGTTGTCGATCGCCGCCGTGCAGACGCTCAAGCGCCGCGAGATCGCCGCCGAGATGCTCCGCCGCGTCGGGCTCGCCGACATGATGGACAAGAAGCCCGACGAACTCTCAGGCGGCATGCGCCAGCGCGCCGCCTGCGCCCGGGCGCTGGCCATGCGCCCCAAGGTGCTGATGATGGACGAGCCCTTCGCGGCGCTCGACGTCCAGACCCGCGCCAAGATGCAGGACTTCCTGCTCCAGATCTGGCGCGACAGCGGCGCCTCGATCGTCCTCGTGACGCACTCGATCGACGAGGCGGTCGCGCTCGCCGACCGGGTGGTGGTGTTCACCGCCCGGCCCGGCCGCGTGAAGACCATCGTGCCGATCGACCTGCCGCGCCCGCGCGAACCCCGCGACCCGCGCTTTCACGCGTTGCGCGACCGTTTCGGCGACCTGCTCGCCGACGAGGTCGACCGCGCCTTCGCCGAGCAGGAAGCGCGCTAGTCGCTGCCTAAACCTTCACGCCCATTCCTCCACCCTTCGCCAGGGATCAGCATGACCCAGATCATCGTCGAGGCCCGCACCGTCATCACCGGGGTTCAGGACCGGCATACGCCCATCGCGATCGACGACGGCGCCGTGCTCGTGCGCGACGGGGTGATCGTCGCGGTCGGCGCGGCCGACGCGCTCCGAGCCCAGGCCCCGGACGCGACCCTGCACCGCTACCCGCGCCACGTGATGCTGCCGGGCTTCGTCAACAGCCACCACCATGTCGGGCTGACGCCGCTGCAACTCGGCGCGCCCGACCACGCCCTCGAACTGTGGTTCGCCGCGCGCATCGCTGCCAAGCGCGTCGACCACGAACTCGACACGCTCTACTCCGCCTTCGAGATGCTGGCGTCCGGCGTCACCACGGTCCAGCACATCCACGGCTGGATGGTCGGCGGCTACGAGGAGGTGCACGCCGCAGCCTCGAAGGTGCTCGGCGCCTACCGCAGGATCGGCATGCGCGCCTCGTACTGCTACGCCGTGCGCGAGCAGAACCGCCTCGTCTACGAGGCCGACGCGGATTTCTGCGCGCGGCTGCCGCAGCCGTGGGCCGGCCGGCTGATGGAGCACCTCACGGCGCAGTCGATGCCGTTTGCCGACTTCATGACCCTGTTCGAGACCCTGAAGGCCGAGAACGAAGGCGAGCGCCTGACCCGCATCCAGCTCGCGCCGGCCAACCTCCACTGGTGCGGCGACGACGCGCTGCTGGCGCTGAACGAGGCGGCGCGCAGGCACGGCGTGCCGATGCACATGCACCTCCTCGAGACCGCCTACCAGAAGGAATACGCCTTCCGCCGCACCGGCAAGACGGCCGTGCGCCACCTGCACGACCTCGGCGTGCTCGGCCCCCACCTGACGCTGGGCCACGGCGTCTGGCTCACGGCGGAGGATGCCGACATCGCCGCCGACTCAGGCACCTGCATCTGCCACAACTGCTCGTCGAACTTCCGCCTGCGCTCCGGCGTCGCGCCGCTCAACCTCTACGAGGCCAAGGGCATGACCGTCGGGATCGGCCTCGACGAGGCCGGCATCAACGAGGACCGCGACATGCTCCAGGAGCTGCGCCTCGTGCTGCGCGCCCACCGCACGCCGGGCATGGACGACGCCGTGCCGACCTGCCCGCAGGTCCTGCGCATGGCCACCGAGCACGGGGCGAAGACCACGGCCTTCGGGCAGAGCATCGGCCGGCTCGATCCCGGCCGGTTCTTCGACGCCGTCCTGATCGACTACGACCGCGCGACCTACCCCTACCAGGATCCCGACATCCCGATCCTCGACGCGCTGATGCAGCGCGCCAAGACCGGCGCGGTCGATGCGGTGTTCGTAGACGGCCGGATCGTCTACGCCGACGGCCGCTTCACCCAGGTCGACCGCGACGCGGTGCTGGCCGAGATCGCGGACGTGCTCGGCCGGCCGCGCACGCCGGAGGAGACCGCGCGGCGCGAACTCGGCCTCGCGGTGACGCCGCACGTCAAGGCGTTCTACGACGGCTACCTGCCGGACACGCCGCGCCAGCCCTTCTACGCGCCGTCCTCCCGGAACTGACCCGCATCGGGCCCGCGGCCCGCGGCGCGCGGCGCACGAATCCTCCGCGCCGCACGATCCAAAACAGGCTCCGTGCGTGCCGGACATCTCACCATCGCCGCACTCCTTCGCCCATGACGGACCTGCACGGGCAGCCCTTCGAGGTCTGCTCAGTCCGGCGATCCTGCGGGCACCGGATCGGAACGGACCGATGCCGGATCTCCGCCCATTCGAGGGGTGCTCATGGTGTTCGCCCGGTCCGGCCGGTGGCCTCGCTCTGCCCGTGGTGGTGGATGCCGCCGTCGGGGCATCGGGTGGGCTGGCGCCGTGCGCCCTCGGCCATTTGCGAGCCTGCCTTCCCAGCCGTCAGCCTCGGCTCGTTCGCGGCCCGCGAACCGGCTCGTCGGCCGGCGCCTCGACGCTACGCCGTCCCACCAACCGATCGACCCGGCCGCGAACAGGCGCGTGCCGTTGCAGCGCCTGTTCTGCATCCGGATGGCGTACGGGTCCGTCCCGGCGGCGCTCGCCGCCTTCGTGCCGCTGCCGGCCCTGCGCAACCTCCGATACGCTTTCCGGCTGACGGTTTCCGTCGCGCGCCGTTGTCCCGGACCCCTGAGCGTCGGCGGACGGTGATCCGGCGTCAAGCGGAACGAAGGGCCGCGTGGCGGCGCGATCCGAGCGGCGCGAAGGGTTTCGACGCTTCGCGACGTCTCGTGCCGGGTCCCGGATCGGGTTCCGCCGTCGCTTCACCCCTCCGGGAAAACGCGCCTGTCGTCGGCCGAAGCCTTCAACCGGCCACGGTCGGGACGTCGTTCGGGACATCAGGGCGGAGGGCGACCCGAGCCAGCCGGCGCAACCGTTCGACGATGCCGACAACCACTCGGTGCGCGACTGCGAGTCCTGCCAGCGGTACGAAGCCCGCGTCCGGCCAGGCTGAGGGCGTGCCCGTGCCGGGCGGATCGCCTATTCCGCCAGCCCCATGACGCCGCGCATCGGCGCCGGGTCGGCCCGCAGCGCGGCGGCGGCGCCCTCGTAGACGACGTGGCCGTTGTTGAAGCCGTAGACCCGGTCGGCCAAGCTCAGCACCGCCGCGACGTTCTGCTCGACCACGACGATGGTCCGGCCCTCGCCCGCCAGCCGCCGCGTGAGCGCGACGAGGTCGCGCACGATCAGCGGCGCCAGCCCCTCGAAGGGTTCGTCGAGGAGGAGGATGCGGGCGTCGCGGATCAGGGCGCGGGCGATCGCCAGCATCTGCTGCTCGCCGCCCGACAGGGTGCGCCCGCGGGCGGTCCGGCGCTCCTTCAGGCGCGGGAACACCTCCCAGATCCGATCCAGCGGCCAAGCCGCCGGCGCCGTCAGGCTCGCGACCCGCAGGTTCTCCTCGACGGTGAGGCCGCCGAACACCGCGCGCTCCTCCGGCACGAGCTGCATCCCGAGCCGCGCGATCTTCGAGGGCGCGAGCCCCTGGATCGGCTTGCCCGCGAGGCGGATCGCACCGCTGCGGGGCGCGAGCACGCCCATGATCGTGCGCAGCGTCGTGGTCTTGCCGGCGCCGTTGCGGCCGAGCAGCGCCACGACCTCGTTCTCCTCGACCCGGAGCGAGACGTCGAACAGCACGTGCGCGTCGCCGTAGAGGGTGTTGACGGCCTCGACCTCAAGCAGGCTCATGCGCGCCCCCGAGGTAGGCCGCCTGCACGGCGGGGTCGCGCCGCACCGTATCCGCCGGGCCGTCGGCGAGCAGCCGCCCCTCGCACAGCACCGTGATGCGCTCGGCCAGGCCGAACACCGCGTCGAGGTCGTGCTCGACGATGACGAGGGTGCAGGACCGGCCGATCCGCCGGATCAGCGCGCAGGTGGCGGCGCGCTCGGACGGGCTCATGCCGGCCAGCGGCTCGTCGAGCAGCAGCACGTTCGGGCTGGTGGCGAGCGCCATCCCGATCTCGAGGCGGCGCTTCTCGCCGTAGGCCAGCACGCCCGCGGGCGTCTCGGCCCGGGGCGCGAGGTCGAGGATCGTCAGCATCGTCGCGACCTGCGCCTCGGCCTCGGGACGGTCCGCGCCCGCGCGCAGGAGGTCGAGGCGAAAGCATCCGCGTGCACGGGCGAGTGCTGCCACCCGCAGGTTTTCCCGGACGGTCAGCCCGAGGAAGAGCTGGTTGAGCTGGTTGCTCTTGGCGACGCCGCGCTGGGCGGCCCTCGTCACCCCCGCTCCCGTTAGCCGCTCGCCGAACAGCATCACCTCCCCGGCGCTCGGGCTCACCTCGTCCAGCAGCATCTTGAACAGGGTGCTCTTGCCCGCGCCGTTCGGCCCGATCACCGCGTGGATCGCGCCGCGGCGCACCTGGAAGCTCACCCCGTCGACCGCCTTCAGGCCGCCGTAGTGGCGCGCGAGCCCCCTCGCCTCCAGGGCGACGTCGCCGGGGCCGGGCGCCGGCTCGGGTCTGGCGCGCGTCGCGGGCCGCGGCAGCGGCAGGACGACGTCGGTCTCCCGCGCGGCTGCGACGGCGTCCCGGCCGATCTCTCGGCCCGCCTCGATCGCCGCCGTGCGGGCTGCCGCGGCCCGCAGGCGGGCGGCCTCGCCGCGGCGGCGCCAGAGGTGGACGACCTCGCCGCAGAGGCCCCGGCGCAGCCCGATCACCAGCCCGATGAAGGCGAGCCCCAGCACCAGCTTCCACAAGGGCCCGAGGCCGGGGATGAGCTGGAGGTTGTCGCGCAGCCACAGCCAGACCGCGGCGCCGACCAGCGGCCCGACCAGGGTGCCGACGCCGCCGACGATGGTCTGCACCACGAGCTGCCCCGAGGTCTCCAGGGCGAAGGCGTCCGGCGGCATGTAGCTCTGGAACGAGCCGAGCATCGCGCCGGCCAGTCCCGCGTAGAGGGCCGCGAGGGTGAAGGCGGTGAGCTTGTAGGCCGGCACGTCGTGGCCGAGCATCGCTGTGCGGGCGGCGTTCTCCTTGACCGCGCGCAGGATCAGGCCGACCGGCGAGCGGACGATGCGGCGCGCCAGCACGAAGCCGAGGAAGAACGTCGCGGCCATGAGCGCGTACATCGGCAGGCCGGCGGTGATGCGCACGGCCCCCTCGCCGAAGCCGAGCACCGGCACGGGGACGCCGGCGATGCCGTTCTCGCCGCCGGTGTAGTCGGAGAGCGGCGAGTTCTCGATGAAGTAGGCCATCTGGCCGAAGGCCAGGGTGATCATCGCGAAGTAGATGCCGATCCGCCGCACCGCGAGCCAGCCGACCGCGAGCCCGAACAGGCCCGCGGCGGCGGTGCCGATGGCGAAGGCCGCCCAGACGCTGTCGATGGTGCGCGACACCAGGAGGTAGGCGGCCACGAACCCGCCGGCCCCGTAGAAGGCCGCCTGCCCGAACGAGAGCAGGCCCGCGAGCCCGAACAGGATGTCGAACCCGAGCCCGAACAGCGCCCAGTTCAGCACGCGCGCGAGCAGGTCGTGCGAGAACCCGAGCGGCGGCAGCGCGAAGGGCGCCGCCGCCAGAACGAGGAGGAGGGCGAGTTCCGGCAGGACCGCGCCTGCCCGCATCAGACGCGCCCTTCCGTGCCGAACAGCCCCTGCGGGCGCACGACGAGGACGAGCGCCATCAGCGCGTAGAGCATCACCTCCGAGTAGGCGGAATTGAACGCGCTCGTCAGGCTGATGATCTCGCCCGCGATGAGGCCGCCGACGACGGCGCCGGGAAACGAGCCGAGGCCGCCGAGCACGATCACGACGAAGGACTGCACCATGAAGTTCGCGCCCATGTCCGGCGTCACCGAGACGACGGGGGCGTAGAGCATGCCGGCCAGCCCCACCGCGACGATGCCGATGGCGAAGACCAGCAGGAAGGTGCGCCGGACGTCGATGCCGAGGATGCCGACCATGCCCGCGTTCTCGATGCCGGCCCGCACCACCAGCCCGATCGCGGTCCGGTAGAGCACGAGGTAGAGGGAGAACAGCAGGGCCGCGACGATGCCGATGAGTTCGAGGCGATAGGTCGGGTAGATCAGGAAGCCGAGTCTCATTGCCCCGGTGCCCCAGGAAGGAACGGGCACGCGCTGGCTGTTGCCGCCGAACCAGGCCCGCAGCGCCTCCGTCAGCACGATGCCGATGCCGTAGGTCACGAGGATCTGGTCCTCGTCCGGCCGCGCGTAGAAATGCCGGATCACGAGGCGCTCCAGGGCGAAGCCGAGGATCAGCATCACGGCGCAGCCGCCGAGCATCGCCAGGACGAAGGACTGCGTCGCCGACAGCATCACGAAGGCGACGTAGGCGCCGACCGCGAACAGCGCGCCGTGGGCGAAGTTCAGGACGCCGAGCGTGCCGAGGATGATGGTCAGCCCGCTGGACACCAGCGCCAGCAGGCTGCCGAGCGCGAGGCCGTTGAAGGCCTGGGACAGGAGGATCGCGGTGCTCGGCATCGCCCGGCTCAGGCGTAGGGGCCGAGCTTGCACCCGAACAGGTCGGGCGGGTTCATCACCCCTTCCCCATCGACCACGTCCACGACCTCGTAGTAGTCCTCCGGCCCCTTCATGGCCGAGGGCGCCTTGCCCTTCAGGATCGGGATCGGCCGGACCATCTGGTGGTCCTCGGCGCGATAGTAGACGCGGCCGATCGTGGTCTCGTAGGGCTGGGCCTTCGAGGCCTCCATCGCCTTGATGACGTCCACGGGGTTGAAGCTGCCGGCCCGCTCGACGCTGACGGCCCAGAGATAGGTCTGCATGTAGGCGATGTGGGCGCCCCAGCGCGGATGGTACTTGTTCTTGTCGAGGAACGCCGAGACGAATGTCTTGGCCAGCGGGTAGCGGTCCTCCAGCGTCCACCAGAAGTCGCAGGAGCCGTAGACCCCCTGCATCAGTTCGGCACCGAGTTCCTTGTCCTGGAAGCAGGACAGGTTCGGGACGACGAGCTTCATGCGCGAGAGCACGCCGAACTGCTCCGCCTGCTTCGTCGAGGCGACGGCGTCGGCCCCGAAGGCGATGTTGACGAACACGTCCGCGCCGCTGTTGGCGATGTTGAGCAGCGCCGAGCTGTAATCCGTCGTGCCGAGCGGCACGAGTTCCTTGGCGACTTGGCTCCAGCCCTGTTCCTGCGAGAACTTGGCGAAGCTGTCGTACACGGTCTGACCGTAGGTGTAGTCCGGGACGAGGAAGGCGGTCTTGAGGTTCCGGCCCAGCGCCTTGGCGACGACCGGCGCCAAGGCTTTCGCCGCCATGTAGGCGTTCTGCTGCGAGCGGAAGCCGTAACGCTGGCAGTTCTTGCCCGTGACGTCGTTCGAGCCGGCGATGCCGACCATGTAGAGCACCTTGTCGCGGCTCGCGAGTTCCTCCAGCGCGATGGCCTCGGCGCTGCTGACCGAGCCCGCGGTCACGATCGCCTTGTCGCGCTGGATGAACTGGGTCGCGGCCTGGACGGCGACGTTGGGCTTGCCCTCGGTGTCGGCGACCTTGTGCCGGATCGTGCGGCCGAGCACGCCCTTGTCCTTGAGCCCCCAGGCCGACGGGATCGGCCCGCCGGCGTTGATCTGAGCGATCGCGAGCTCGTAGCCGAGCTTGAGGTCGCCGCCGTCGCCCGAGAACACCCCGGTGAGCGGCATGTTCAGGCCGACGAAGACGGAGTCGGCGGTGACGCCGTCGGGGAAGTTGCCGATGCGCGTCGGCGCCTGCGCGAGCGCCGGCCGCGGGCCCGGCGCCATCAGGCCCGCGGCGCCACCGAGCCCGGCCAGGAGAAGCTTGCGACGATCGAAGGACATGGCACGTCTCCGGTGGGAGGGTCGCGGCCTGGCGGGCGACCCTGCGGCAGTGAACGGAAGGCAACGGACGCCGCGAGGCCGCGACGGCCTCCGACGGATACCGGGGAGCAAATCATGCGCCGCGTCGGGGGCGGCGGACGCGATCGGCCGATCCTTCAGCCCAGCATGTCGAGCGCCAGAAGCCACGCGTGACACAGGCTCGGCCAGACGCTCGCCGGCGTGCCGGGCTGTCCGATGCCGAAGCCGTGACCGCCCTGGCTGAAGCGGTGGAACTCGACCGGCACGCTCATGCGACGACAGGCTGCGTCCAGGATCTGGCTGTTCTCCGGGCTGATCACGGGATCGTCGTCGGTCTGCACGAGGAAGAGCGGCGGGCAGCCCCGACGTATCTGGGTCTGGAGCGACCATGCGGTTCTCGCCTCGGGCATCGGTCGTTCGCCGACCAGGTTCCGGCGGGTGCCGGTGTCGTCGTAGGGCGGCTCCAGCGTCACCACCGGATAGATCAGCGCCGCGAAGTCGGGGCGGGCGGACTGCGCATCGACGTCGTCCTGCGGCTCGTAGGTGCGAAGCTCGGCGCGCATCGCGAGCGTGCCGGCCAGGTGGCCGCCGGCGGAGAAGCCCAGGACACCCATCCGCCGCCGGTCGAGCCCCATCGCCTCCGCCCGGACGCGCATCGTGCGCAAGGCGCGCTGCGCGTCCTGGAGCGGGACAAGCGTCCCGTCGCGCCAGCCCTCGTTCGGGAGACGGTAGGTGAGCACGAACGCCGTCACGCCAACGTCCGTCAGCCAGCCGGCCGCCGGATAGGCCTCCTTCACCAGGCCGATGCGTCGGTATCCGCCGCCGCCGGCCACGAGCACGGCAGCCCCGTTCGGCCGGTGCGGAATGAAGACCTCCACCAGCGGTTCGCTTACGTTGAAGACCGCGCCGTCGATCTCGGTCCGCGGCGGCCCCTGCGGACCGCCGCCGCCGGGCGGATCACCGGGCCAGAGCCGGAGGCGTTCGGAACGTGGCTGTGCGCCGACGCGGCCGGCGATCGCGCCTGCGCCGGCGGCCAGGATCAGCGAGCGGCGGTCGAACATGACGATCCAAGGCTGCGGGACGGGTCCTTGCGAGCAAGATCCGTGCGATGGGGACGCGACGGATGTCGGCACGCTTGCCGTACCCTTGAGCAGGTTTTGCAGAATACCCCGCGGTTTTGCGAAAAAACCCGCGACAGGCCAAGGGCCTGGAGCGCATTCCGACGAAGTGGATGCCGGTTCGTCGCGACCGTGCGCGTCACGAACGAGGCGTTGGAGCCGACGCGATCCGTGATGCCGCCGGCGCGGGTTCGATTGCCCGACCCGAGGGCGGGCGTGCCGGCCGACCCGTTCGCGTTGCCCTGGAAGACGGCCCCGGAGCCGAACGCCGAGCCCGGATCTTGCAGCACGGCTTCGACTCCGCCACACCCTTCGCGGTACAGAAATCCACCACGCACCTTCGCGCCGCAGGGCCGGGACACGACGCGCATGAGCAAGGCCGAGGGCCAGTCCGGTTCCGAGGCGGACGCACCGCGCCGGCGCGGCCGTCCGCGCAAGCGCCCTGCGCCGCCAAAGCCGCTGCCGCCCCCGAGCCGCGCCGAGCGGCTGGCCGAGGCCATCGCCGAGGCCATCCTGGCCGGCACGCTGGCGCCCGGCCAGCGCCTCGACGAGCAGGCGCTGGCCGACCAGTTCGGCGTCTCGCGCACGCCGATCCGCGACGCGCTGCGCGAACTGGCCGGCACCGGCCTGATCGCGCCGCGCCAGCCCCACATGAGCGCCCGCGTGCGCAGTCTCAGCCCGGAGGAGGTCGCGGGGCTGTTCGTGGCGATGGGCGAGGTCGAGGCGAGCTGCGCCCGGCTCTCGGCCCAGTCCATGACGGACGCGGAGCGGGCCGCGTTGCAGGCGCTGCATGCGCGGATGGGCGGGCTGGCGGCGCACGATGACCGGGCGGCCTACGTCGAGGCCAACCGCGCGTTCCACGGGCTGCTCTACGCGGGCGCCCACAACCCGACGCTCGCCGAGATGGCGGCCTCGCTGCGCCGTCGGCTGACACCCTATCGGACGGCGCAGTTCCGGTTGTCGGAGCGGCCGTCGCTCTCGCACGCCGAGCACGGCCGGGTGGTGCGCGCCGTGCTGGCGCGGGACCGGGCCGGCGCGAACGCGGCGATGCTGGCGCATATGAGCGTGGTGGAGGAGGCGTTCGAGACGCACGACGCCGGACAGGCCGAGGAGCGGTCTGCCGGACGGGCGAAGGGGGCGCAGGCCGGTGCGAAGGGCGAGGCCGGCGCCGTGAGCGGAGCCAAGCCGAAGCGGGTCTGATCGAACGGCGTCCGGCCTCTGCGGATCGACCGGCCGCCCCTCGTAGGGGCGGCCCGTTTACCGACCGTAGGCATCGGGCCCCGGCGGACGCCGGACACGATGACGGCCGTCGGGCGTGGCGGGATAGGCATGACCGCTGCGCACCGCCTCCTCGACGTTGCGCGGCCCGGCAAGACCCTCGGCTCCACCCGGCGCCGTCGCCGGGAGCTGCCCGCCGGGCGACGTGGGGGCGGCGCCCGAGAACGCCAAAGCCGATCCGCTCCAGACGAGCACAGCCGCCACCGCGCCGGACGCCCAAGCCTTACCGTCTCGTTTCGCCATGTTCGTCACTCCGTTGCTTGCGAAGAGATGGGCACGCCCCGGCCGGATGAAAGCCCGTGCGACGGTTCGCACGAGGACGATGCGTGGACGCTCGCCGGCTATCGGACGGCGTGGCAGCGCGCGATGCCATCACGGACGAGCAAGGGTGGCGCCGCCGCCGTCTCGGTCGAGAAGGCCGCCGGAACGGCGCCCTTGAAAGAGGCGGGGTTCGTCTTCCACTTCGTGCGCAAGAACGCCGTGAACATGCTGCCGGAGGCCGGCTGTACCGAGGCCGAGGTCTCCGCGATCGTCGAGATGTCCGAGCAGACGGTGCGGCACGGCAGCCGCGACGTGAACAAGCGCCGGCTGGCCCGGAGTGCGATGCGCAAGCTTCAGGAAGGCTGGGCCGAGACCCGCAAGAACCTGTTCGGATCAAGCTCGCGGACGCACGGCAATGCGTAGTTTGGCAACCGGAATCAGTTTCAGAAGAGTATGAAATCGGAGATTATGAAGGATCTTAACAAGATAAATGGTGAGCGCGTTGGGGTTCGAACCCAAGACCTACAGATTAAAAGTCCGTTGCTCTACCAGCTGAGCTACGCGCTCGCGTCCGCCTAGCGATCGGCCGCGCGGGCCGGGCCCCGGGGAGGCGTGGCAGGGAATAGGGGAGCCTGTCGGACGGGTCAACACGCGGGCCGCCGGTCGGTGCGCCTGCGGCGTCATGGGCGCCGAGGTTCGCCGGCACGGGTGACGGCGGCGGCCTGCGCGCGTCCGCGGACCGGCCGATGGCGCGCGACCGGCGCCGCACGGACCCGTGAGCCCACGGCGTCACTGCGCGACGAGGCTGTAGACGACCAGGCCGGTGCCGACGACGATCGCGGTGTAGGCGAAGGCGACGCTCTTCCAGTCCTCGTCCCGGGCGGCGAGGGCGCGTTGCAGGCGTTCCATGATGGGCAAAGCCTCGATCCTGCGGAGATCGGGCGCGCGCGTGCGGGCGCGTGCCCGATCGGGTGACGATCAGTCGATCGAGAAGCCCGCGCCGTAGGGGCGAATCCGCACGCCCGGAAGGACGACGCCGTAGCGCGGGCCGTCGTAGCCGTAGATCCGCCGCGGCCCGTAGGCGCCGTAGCCGCGATACATCGGGCGGCAGCCGCCGTAGCGGCCCGGCGCGTAGCCCCGGCCGCAGCCGTAGGCGACGGCGACCGCCGCGGGCTCGCCGGCGACCGCCGCCGCGTCTTGAGCCAACGGGGCGGCGTCGGCCGGGGCGGCGAGGCCGAGGCCACTTGCGACGAGCCCGGCAATCCAGATGTCCCTGACGTGGATCATGATGAACCTCCTCGAATGTTCGTCGCCGGTTCTGCCGGACTGCGAACTATCCGATCGGTAGGATGCACGACGGCGCCCGTATGTGCCGAATGATACATGGGCCGGATCGCCGGTCTTCCTGACGAAGACAGTCGATCTCCCCGCGTGCGCCGGCGCACGGGCGGTCGTACTGCTTTCGCGCGCCGTCGGCGCCTCAAGCGAGCGCCGGATCGCGCTCGGCGCGGGCCCAGGCCGCGCGGGTCGCATCGCAGAACTCGGCGAGCCGGCCCTCGCGGATCGCCGCGCGCATCCCGGCCATCAGGTCCTGGTAATAGGCGAGGTTGTTCCAGGTGAGCAGCATCATCCCCAGGATCTCGCCGGAGCGGACGAGGTGGTGGAGGTAGGCGCGGGAATAGGTGTTCGCGGCCGCACAGGTCGAGGCCTCGTCCAGCGGCCGGCCGTCCTCGGCGTGGCGTGCGTTGCGCAGGTTGATCCGGCCGTGGCGGGTATAGGCGAGGCCGTGGCGGCCGGCGCGCGTCGGCATCACGCAGTCGAACATGTCGATGCCGCGCCAGACCGCGCGCATCAGGTCGTCGGGCGTGCCGACGCCCATGAGATAGCGCGGCTTGCCCGCCGGCAGGTGCGGCTCCACCGCCTCGAGCATCGCGAGCATCACGGCCTGGGGCTCGCCCACGGCGAGGCCGCCGACGGCGTAGCCCTTGAGGTCGAGATCGACCAGCGCCCGCGCGCTTTCGACGCGCAGCGCGGCCACGTCGCCGCCCTGGACGATGCCGAACAGCGCCTTGCCGGGCTGGTCGCCGAAGGCCGCGCGGCACCGCTCGGCCCAGCGCAGCGAGAGCTGCATCGCGCGTTCGATCGTGGCGTGGTCGGCCGGAAGCCGCACGCACTCGTCGAGCTGCATCTGGATGTCGGAGCCGAGCAGGCCCTGGATCGCGATGGAGCGCTCCGGCGACATGTGGTGCGCGGTGCCGTCGATGTGCGAGCGGAAGGTGACGCCCTGCTCGTCGAGCTTGCGCAGGCTTGCGAGCGACATCACCTGGAAGCCGCCAGAATCGGTGAGGATCGGGCCGTCCCAGCCCATGAAGCGATGCAGGCCGCCGAGCCGCGCCATCCGCTCCGCGCCGGGGCGCAGCATCAGGTGGTAGGTGTTGGCGAGCACCACGTCGGCGCCGAGCGCCCGCACCTGCTCCGGGTACATCGCCTTGACGGTCGCGGCCGTCCCCACCGGCATGAAGGCCGGCGTGCGGATGATGCCGCGCGGCATGGTGATCGCGCCGGTGCGGGCCTGCCCGTCCGTGGCGTGGAGGGTGAAGGCGAAGTCTTCCGTCGTGAGCGGGTCGGACATGCGTGCGGACGTTTCCCAGACGTTCTCGGAGAGCGAGGATTTTTCCCTCTCCCGCAGAGGGGGGAGGGACAGCCGGCGCGCGAGGGCCAGCCCTATCAGACGGCCGGGGCCGGAAACAGCAGGCTCGCATCGCCGTAGGAATAGAACCGGTACCCCCGTCGGATCGCGTGCGCGTAGGCCGCGTGCATGGTGTCGAGGCCGGAGAACGCCGCCACCAGCATGAACAGGGTCGAGCGCGGCAGGTGGAAGTTGGTCATCAGCGCGTCCACCGCGCGGATGCGGGTGCCCGGCGTGATGAAGATCCCGGTCGGACCCGAGAAGGGGTGGAGGCGGCCGCCCGCGTCCGCCGCGCTCTCGAGCAGGCGCAGCGCCGTGGTGCCCACCGCCACGATCCGGCCGCCGCCGGCCCGCACGCGGTTGAGGGCCTCGGCCGTCTCGGCATCCAAGAGACCGATCTCGGCGTGCATGCGGTGGTCGTCGGTGTCGTCGGCCTTGACCGGCAGGAAGGTGCCCGCGCCGACATGCAGGGTCACCGCGTGGCGGTAAATCCCGGCGGCGTCGATCGCCTCCAGCAGGTCTTCCGAGAGATGCAGGCCGGCGGTCGGGGCGGCGACGGCGCCGGGCTCGCGCGCGTAGACCGTCTGGTAGTCGGCCGCGTCCCGCGCGTCGACCGCGCGCCTGGCCGCGATGTAGGGCGGCAGCGGCAGGGTGCCGGCCTCGGCGATCGCCGCGTCCAGCGCCGGGCCGGCGCGGTCGAAGGCGAGGACGACCTCGCCGCCCTCCCCCTTCGCCGCGACGGTGGCGCGGAGGTCGCCCGCCGCGCCGAAGCGCAGGAGGTCGCCCGGGGCGAGGCGCTTGGCGGGGCGGGCGAAGGCGCGCCAGCGATCGGGGGCTTCCCGCAGGTGCAGCATCACCTCCGTGCGCCGGCCCGGCGCGCCGGGCCGGGTGCGGATGCCGTGGAGGCGGGCCGGGATCACCCGCGTGTCGTTGCACACCAGGGCATCGCCCGGCCGCAGCAGGCTCGCGAGGTCGGCGACGCGCCGATCCGCGAACGCGTCGCCGGGGCGCACCACCAGCAGACGCCCGGCGCCGCGCGGCTCGGCCGGGCGGAGCGCGATGCTGGCCTCGGGCAGGTCGAAGTCGAACAGGTCCACGCGCATGGCGCCCGCCACCTGCACCGATCGCTGCGGGGAATCAACATCGTCGTCCCGCCCGCGCGGAACCGCGTCCGATCGGGTTCCGTTCACGGCAGACCCCGGCGAAAACCGCCCGCCGAAGCTTCGGAGTCCCCCATGCCCTGGTACGCCGTGCGTCCCCGCGATCCCGCCGACCCGCGCTGGCCGCTGCCGGGCAAGCCGCACCTCGCGCTCAAGGCCGACGACCCGGCCGCCGCGCTGCGGAAATTCGGGCAGGCCTATCCGAGCGCGCCCTTCGGGACGCCGGCGACGCCGGTGCCCGACGGCGCGGGCGGCTTCGATCGCGACGCCGACGCCCTGATCGTCGAGGAGACCGCGGAACCGCCGGCGCCCGCGGCGTAGGTCCTCCGGTCGCGGCGGCGATGGGTTTGGCATCGGCACGGGAGGGACGCGCGATGACGCGGGCAGCACGGATCACCCTCGACGGGCAGCTCGTCGCCTACTGGGCGCGCGAGGCCGCCCGGCTCGACGCGCTGGCGGCTGCCGCCCGCTTCGGCTGGCAGGCGCGCCGCTACCGGCGCAAGGCCGAGTTCGCCCGGGCGCAGGGTGCGCGCAGCGAGGCGCGCGAGGCGGCGCGCGCGACGGGAACCGGCGCGACGGCCTGAAGATCCGATAGCCGCGGCTAAGTTCCATGTCGCCGCGTTCAACCTGTGCCGTGGCGTCGGACCTGTGCCGCAGCCTCGAACCTTTGCCGTGGTCTCGAACCTTTGCCGTGGCCTTGCGCCGGCCCGCTCGCTAAGGCCGCCCGGTCGCCCGCCCGGACGGAACCATGGATCGCACCCAGAAAGCCGCCCTCGCCAGCGCCGTCGTCGGGTCGGTCGTGACCGGGCTGAAGTTCCTCGCCTTCTGGCTCACCGGCAGCCTCGCGCTGTACTCGGACGCGCTGGAGAGCATCATCAACGTGGTAGCCGCGGTCTGCGCCTTCGTGGCGCTGCGCGTCGCCGGCCGGCCGGCCGACGCCGAGCATCCCTACGGCCACCACAAGGCGGAGTTCTTCTCCGCGGTGATCGAGGGCGCGCTGATCATCGTCGCGGCGCTGCTGATCCTGCGCGAGGCGTATTACGGGGTCCTGGCGCCGAAGCCCGTCGACGCGCCCGCCCTCGGGCTCGCCGTCAATGCCGGCGCCACCGTCGTCAACGCGGCCTGGGCGTGGGCGCTGCTCCGCTGGGGCAGGGCGTGGCGCTCGCCGGCGCTCACCGCCGACGGCCGCCACGTGCTCGCCGACGTGTTCACCTCGGGCGGCGTGCTGGTCGGCCTCGCCGCGGTGCTGGCGACGGGGCTTCCGGTGCTCGATCCGCTCGTCGCGGGACTGGTGGCGCTGAACATCCTGTGGTCCGGCTGGAAGATGGTGCGCGACTCCGTCGACGGGCTGATGGACCGGGCGGCGCCGGGCGAGATGGTGGCGCAGATCCGCGCGCTGATCTCCCGCCACGGCGCGGGCGCGCTGGAGGCGCACGACGTGCGCACCCGCCACGCCGGGCAGGCGACCTTCATCGACTTCCACCTCGTGGTGCCGGGCGAGATGACGGTGCGCGAATCGCACGACATCTGCGACCGGCTGGAGCAGGCGCTGGAGACGACGGTCCCCGGCGCCGTCGTGGCGATCCACGTGGAGCCGGCCGAGCACGCCAAGTTCCGCGGCGTGCCGGTCCTGTGACCATCCGGAGCCGTCTGCGCATTCTGCCACATGCATGGAGCGATGCAACTTCTGGTCTGAATGAAACCGAGAGGTTCAAACTTCGTTAACCAGGTTCTCAGATTGTACCAAGGGCCGCGATACGTTCAGGGGTTGTTACCGGACGGGGCGTGGCCGAGCATGGTTCGGCTGAAGACCGATGATGTTTTGCGCTTCCCCCTTCGAGACGCCGGCCGGCATCCACCAGTCGGCGCGCCCCGCGGCTACTGGGCGCCGGTCCGCCTCGCCGCTGCGCTCGCCTGCGCCGCGGCGCTGTCCGGCTGCATGGCGACGCGGGCCCGCGAGGCTTCCCGCCCCCTCGCGACGGACGTGACGCGGACCGGCGCGATCGCCGACGCAGCCCCGGCCGTGGTCGCCGCCGCGCAGGAGGAGGTCGGGCGCACCATGCGCCTCGGCCTGATGCACTACCGCCTCAACGTCGGCGACAACCTCGAGATCTCGCTGCTGATCGATTCCAGCGTGGTGCAGCCGACCTAACGGCTCAACCCCAACGACGCGTTCGACGTCGATTTCCGCACCCACTCCGAATACAACCGCACGGTGATCGTGCGGCCGGACGGCCGCATCTCGCTTCCGGGCAAGAACGGGATCAGCGTCGCCGGCCTGTCCCCTGAGCGCGCCGCCGGGCTGATCCGCGAGACCTACGACGACGTGCTGAGACGTGCTGATCAACCCGGTCGTCACGGTGATGCTGCGCAGGTTCCGCACGCCCGTCGACGACTTCCGCGACCTGACGCAGCCGTCCGACCTCGGCCGCGTCAAGCTCATGGCGATCGAGCCGGACGGCGAGATCAACCTGCCGATGGTCCCGCCCGTCCAGGCCCCTGGCCGCACCGTCGACGAGGTCGCGGCGGCGATCTCGGCGGCCTACCGGCACCGCCTCGCGGCGGTGAGCCCGAGCGTGCGGCTGGCGAGCTTGGTGCCGGCCAACACCATGGTGTTCGGCGAGGTCCGGGTGCCCGGCCCCGTGACGCTGCCGGGCGCGCGCACGCTCGCCCAGGTGCTCGGCACCGCCGGCGGCGTCCTGCCCACCGCCGCGGGCGATGCGGTGCGCATCATCCGCTTCGATGCGGGCGCGCAAGGGGCCGTGCAAGGGGCCGTGCAAGGGGCCGTGCAAGGGGGCGTGCAGATCGTCGACATCGGCGTGCCGGGGCTGGCCGACAGTATCGTCGTGCCGCCCAACGCCACGGTCTACGTGCCGCCCTCGGTGCTGGCCAGGACCACGCGCGCGGTCGACCTCGTGGTCCGCCAGATCCTGCTCTTCAACGGCACCGGCTTCGGGGTGAACTACATCACCGGGCCGGCCGCCTCGACCACCACCAGCACCACGGCGAGGGCCGCCCTGTGAGCGCCACCGAGACGACCTTCGACGCGCCCGCCTTCGACCTGCGCGACGTGCTCGGCGCCCTGTTCCGCCACGCCTGCCCGGCGTCGCTGATCGTGATCGCCGCGCTCGTCGGCGCCGGGATCTACCTGCTGCTGACGCCGACCGAGTTCACGGCGGACGCCAAGCTCATCATCCGCTTGGGTCGCGAAAAGTCCGCCGCCCAGATCGGCGGCGGCACCAACCAGAACTACATGTTCTCCGAGCGCGCGCAGAACGTGAACAACGAGGTCGAGATCCTG
>NZ_CAXTHR010000055.1:0-24997 GCF_964244095.1 uncultured Methylobacterium sp.
GCGCCATCGTCAACGCGGTGGACCGGCCGCACCTCTGCGACGTGAAGTTCGGCGCCATCGTCAACCGCTCGCCGCTGGTGGTCGGCATCTCGACGGAGGGCGCCGTGCCGGTCTTCGGCCAGACCGTGCGGGCGCGCATCGAGGCGATGCTGCCGCGCGGGTTTTCCCGCTGGGTCGCCGCGGCGCGCGACTGGCGCGCGAGCGTCACCAGTCGCTTCCACGGCTTTGCCGAGCGCCGCGGCTTCTGGGAGCGGTTTACGGACCTGGCCTTCGCCGAGCCCGACCGGGCGCCGACGCAAGGAGACCTCGACAGGCTGCTCGCCCAGACCGAGGCCGCGCCGAAGGGCGGGGCGGTGACGCTGGTCGGCGCCGGGCCGGGCGACGCCGAACTGCTCACGCTGAAGGCGCTGCGGGCTCTGCGCAACGCCGACGTGATCCTCTACGACGACCTCGTCGCGCCTGAGATCCTCGACTACGCCCGGCGCGAGGCGCGCACGATGCTCGTCGGCAAGACCGGCCACGGCCCGTCCTGCCGCCAGGACGACATCAACGCGCTGATGGTGCAGTTGGCAAAATCCGGCAAGCAGGTGGTGCGGCTCAAATCCGGCGACCCGCTGGTGTTCGGCCGCGCCGGCGAGGAGATCGCGGCGTGCCGGGCTGCCGGCATCCCGGTGGCGGTGGTGCCCGGAATCAGCACGGCGCAGGGGGCGGCGGCCTCGCTCGGCGTCTCGCTCACCCATCGCGACGCGGCGCGCCGCCTGCAATACGTCACCGGCCACGACCGCCGCGGTGCCCTGCCCGACGACCTCAACTGGGGCGCGCTCGCCGACCCCTCCGTCACCACCGTGGTCTACATGCCCAAGCGGACGCTCGGCGCCCTGCTGGCGCGGGCGGTTGCCGAGGGGCTGGCGCCCGCCACGCCCGCGCTCACGGTGTTCAACGCGACGCGGCCGAACCAGGCGGTGGTGCGCGGCACCGCGGCCGACCTCGCCGGCCGCGTCGAGGCGTCCGGCCTCGACGGGCCGGCGATCCTGATGGTGGGGGAAGCGTTCTCGGAGATGCGCGGCGCGGTGGCGAGCGGGGTCGAGGCGGAGCGGGTCGCGGTCTGACGCTTCGGGATAGCGGTGGGGATCGCCACCTACGTGGAGGCATCGTGGCGACCCCATGCCGGCTTGCCTCTCGCGCCGGCCCATGCTCATCCCCGGCCCCGCGAGAGATTCCGGAAAACCCATGCGCCGCGCCCTCCTGCCCATCCTCGCCTTCGTCCTCGGTCTCGTGGCCCTGAGCGGCGCGGCTGTGTTCGCGCTGATGCCGGAGCGGGCGGAGGTGGGGACGTCGAGCGTCGGCGGCCCGTTCGCGCTGGTGGACCAGGACGGCAGGGCGGTCACCGAGGCCGATCTCGCCGGGGCGACGCACCTCGTGTTCTTCGGCTTCACCCACTGCCCCGACGTCTGCCCGACGACGCTGCAGCAGATCTCGGACGTGCTCGTCGCGCTCGGCCCGAAGGCGCGGGCGATGAGGGTCGCCTTCATCACCGTCGACCCCGAGCGCGACACGCCGGCGAGCCTGAAGACCTACCTGTCGAGCTTCGATCCCCGCATCACCGGGCTCACCGGCAGCCCGGCGCAGGTGGCGGCGGCCGTGAAGAGCTACCGCGCCTACAGCCGCAAGGTGCCGGGCAAGGACGGCGACTACACCATGGAGCACACGGCGCTCGTCTACGTGATGGATTCGCGGAACCGCTTCCTCGGCGCGCTCAACCTGATGCGCCCGGCCGACGAGACGGCGGCGGAACTGGCCAAGCGGATCTGATCCCGGCGCGGGGACGGGGCACGCGCTCACGCCGCCGGTCGCTTGGCCGGCCGCCGGGGACGCAGCAGGCCGCTGCGGGAGGTGCGCGAGAGGCCGTGCTCGGTCTTGTTCCAGCGCGAGGGCGCGCGCACGAACTCGATCACCGCAAGCCACGCCGCCACGCTCACCAGCGCGAAGTAGACCGGCATGACGGGCACGAACCACAGCAGGTCGAACCAGCCCCGCCGGATGCAGCCCAGGGCCGCCGGCAGCACCAGCGCCGCGAGCCCCGACAGGAACAGGGTGATCGCGATGGCAAGCGGCAGGTTCGGCCAGGGGTGGGGTGCCGCCGGGATCTCGCGCAGCAGGAAGTCGGCCGCGGCCCAGACGATGAGGAGCGGGTAGACCAGCGCCGAGGCGACGGCGCCCGGCAGCAGGGTGGCAGCGCACAGGGTGTCCAGCCTCCCGAGCCTCCGGTAGGTCTCGATCGGACGGCGCCCATGCGTGACGCTCGTCTGCAGGTAACCCTTCATCCAGCGGATGCGCTGGTGCAGCCACGATTTGAACCGGATCGGCGCCTCCTCGATCGTGGCGCTCGGCAGGTCGCCGACATCGTAGCCGGCCAGCGCCAGCCGCATGCCGAGGTCGGCATCCTCGGTGACGTTGCGCGCGTCCCAGCCGTGCAGGCGCCGCAGCACCTCGGTGCGGACATGCATCGAGGTGCCGCCCAGCGGCATCGGCAGGTGCCAGTGCGCGAGCGCCGGGTTCAGCACGTCGAACAGGCCCGCGTACTCGAGGGCAAAGCACCGGGCGATCCAGGAATCCTCCGGGTTGTCGATCACCAGGCGGCCCTGGAGGCAGGCGGTGCTCGGAGGCGCCTTCGCGAAGATCTCGGCGGCGAGCCGGAGCTGGCCGGGATCGGGCACGTCCTCGGCGTCGTAGACCACGAGCAGGTCGCCGCGGGCGAGCGGCAGGGCGACGTTGAGCGCCCGCGGCTTCGTCCGCGGCACGCCATCGGGCACCGCGATCACCTCGAAGCGGGCGGGGAGGGGGATGCGCGCCAGGGCCGCGATGGTGCCGGCGTCGTCGGCCTCGACGACAAACTTCAGGTCGAGCTTGGCCGCGGGGTAGTCGAAGCGGGCGAGCGCGGCGACGATGCGCGGCACCACGCGGGCCTCGCGGTAGAGGGCGACGAGGACGGTGTAGGTCGGCAGGTCGCGATCGCTCAAGGGGGACGGGCTCGGCGGCGGATCGATCGCGGCGCCGACGAACAGGGCGCCGACGCGGAAGGTCGCCATCCCCAGGAAGAGCGTCTGCGCGGCGACGGTCGCGGCGAGCGCGAGCGGCGGCGGAAGCGCGACGAACAGGGCGACCGCGCTGCAGGCCACGAGGCCGACGAGCATCAGGGCCGGGCCGAGCGGCCCGCTGCCGAAGGCCCAGTCCGGCGCCTTCGCCTCCAGGTCGTCAGCGGCGTAGTCGGCGATCGCACGGGGAAGCGCCGCGAACAGGGCGGCGCGCAGGCGCGTCGGGCTCGTCACCGCCGGCATCCGGCCGCGCGGACTGCGCCCCGACAGCAATTCGGCGATCTGCCGGCCGCGCGGCGCCAGCACGGCCGGCGCCGAGGCGCCCGAGACCAGCGGCGCCATGCCGAGCACCAAGCTGTCGGGAAAGCGCGCACCCATGCCGAGCGGGATGTCGGAATCGAGGAACTCGGCCTCCAGCGCCCGGGCGAGCGCCCGGTAATATGGTTCCTCGGCCATCAGCCCGGCGCGCAGCAGGGCGGTCGCCGCATCGGTGCCGCTCGCCTGCGCGAGCGCCGCCGCCGCGCCGAGCAGCGCCGGATCGACGCCTTCGGCTGCGAGGAACGCGATCTCCGGCGGCAGCGCCGACGTGTCGGAGGGGTGGGCCAGGAAGTGGAGGAACGACACGGGGGCCGGCTGCCGCAGGCTCGGGGACGTGCTAGGGGAGGGGCGTGAGCCGGACCCTCTCCACGTCGCGCCCTCGGCGCATCGCGATCATAGCGACGTCAAGTTACGGCGCAAGGATGACGGCTACACTGAAGACCTTTGTCCTCGTAACAGCCCTCTATTCTGCCTTCGTGCCACGGGCAGGCAGCCAAGAGCGGCCCAACGGCGCGCCCGACACGGTGACCGTGCCGAACTTCTGGAACCCGCGCAGCCGCGGCGAGCGGGTCGAGGCGCCGCAGACCGGCCGGGCCGTGCGCTTCCTGACCGACGACGAGTTCCCGCCGCTGCACTTCGCAGGGCCGGACGGAACCCCGACCGGCTTCGCGGTCGAACTCGCGCGCGCCGTCTGCGAGAAGCTGGCGATAGCCTGCACCATGCAGGCCCGGCGCTTCGACACCCTGCTCGACGGGCTCGCCGACAAGCAGGGCGACGTGGTCGCCGCCGCGATCCCGCTGACACCGGCCTTGCGGGCCAGGTTCTCCGCGACGCGGCCGTATTTCCGCTGGCCGGCGCGCTTCGCCGCGCGCGCCGACCGCGGCCTGGCGGTCCCGTCGGCCGGGACGCTGGCGGGCAGGTCGGTGGCGGTCCTGGGCGGCAGCGCGCACGCGGCCTACCTCGCGGCGTTCTTCCCGAAGGCCGAGGCGAAGGCCTTCGCCGACCTCGCCTCGGCCGAGGGCGCCGTGAAGCGCGGGGAGGTAGATTGCGTCTTCGCCGACGGCCTCAGCCTCGCGCTCTGGGTCGGCGGCCTGGAGGCGGGCGATTGCTGCGCGCTGGTCGGCGGCGCCTACCTGGAGAACCGCTATTTCGGCGAAGGCATCGGCCTCGTCACCCGCCAGGAGGATGCCGCGCTCTCCCGCGCCCTCGACGACGCGCTCCAGCGGGTTTGGGACGAGGGCCGGTATGCCGAGCTGTACCTGCGGTTCTTCCCCGTCAGCCCGTTCTGATGTGGGTCGGGGCCGGCGCTTTTCCGCGGCCGTCGGCCGGGGTATCGTCGCGCGGGCCCTGCAGCAGGCGTGAAGCAGCCATGACGGCTCAGAGCCGGTTCGAGCGCATCGTCGCGGCGCGCACCGCGGACCGGCACGGGACGGCGCAGGCTCTGGCCGCCCGCATCGTGTCGGACCTGGAAGGGCAGGGGCGCGAGGTCGCCGTCATCGGCTCGCTGGCGAGCGGACACTTCCGGCTGCATTCCGACATCGACCTGCTGGTGCGCAGCCCCGTCGACCCGGCCGGGCGCGGGGCGGTGGAGCGCGCGGTGGCGGCGGTGCTGCGCGGCACGGGCATCCCCTACGACCTGATCTTCGCCTGCGACCTCACGGAGCCGCAGCGGGCGGCGTTCGAGCCGGCGTCCGGGGCGTGATCGCATCCCGGCAGCCGGTCTTCGCGAAGCTCGGGCCGAAGCTCGAACGGGCCGGCCGCGAACGCGCCAACCTCGATGCGTTCCTCGCCCGGTACGATACCCTTCCCGCGGATCGGGCCACCGCCTGGGGGCGTCTCACCGCCATCGCGGCGGCCGTGCACAACGCCTATGACGGCGTGGAGGATGTCCTGCTCGCCCTTGCAAACGACGTGGACGGCGCCCTGCCGACCGGCGACACCGCGCATCAGGACCTCCTCGACCAGATGCGAGCCGACATCCCCGGCCTGCGCCCCGCCGTCCTCGACGACGACCTCTACATCGCGCTGACGGAGTTGAAGGGCTTCCGGCATCGCGTCCGGCACAATTATGGCTTCGACCTCGACGCCGCCCGGACGGAGCAGAACCGCATGCTGGTGCAGGCGACCTTTCCGAAGTTCGTCGATGCCATCAGGACGCTGGAACGCCTGCTGACGGCCTGACGCCCCGGCGGCGAGGACCGGGCGGGCCGACGACCTTCGTAAAAGGCGGCGCAACGCGATTTCGCATCGCGGCAAAGCGATCTAGGGTGCCGGCCTTCCGAAAAGGCCCTTCATCCATCAAGCGTCCCGCCATGTCCGCCTCCTTGCACCTCGACCCCGACCTGATCGAGGCCGCCGCCACCGCAGCCGCCTGGCCGTTCGAGGAGGCGCGCAAGCTTCTGGCGAGGATCGAGCGCAAGCCCAAGCAAGACGTGCTGTTCGAGACCGGCTACGGGCCGTCGGGCCTGCCGCATATCGGCACCTTCGGCGAGGTGGCGCGGACCGCGATGGTGCGCCACGCCTTCCGGGTGCTGACGCGGGACGCCGTGCCGACGCGGCTGATCGCGTTCTCGGACGACATGGACGGCCTGCGCAAGGTGCCCGACAACGTGCCCGAGCGCGACATGCTCGCCCGTCACCTCGACCAGCCGCTGACGCAGGTGCCGGACCCGTTCGGGACGCATGACAGCTTCGGCGCGCACAACAACGCGGAACTGCGCCGCTTCCTCGACGCGTTCGGGTTCGACTACGAGTTCCGCTCGGCGACCGACTGCTACCGGACGGGCGTGTTCGACGCCGCCCTGATGCGGGTTCTGGAGCGTTACGACGCGGTGATGGCGATCATGCTGCCGTCGCTGCGCGCCGAGCGGTCGGCCTCCTATTCGCCGTTCCTGCCGCTGCATCCGGTGACGGGGGCGGTGATGCAGGTGCCGATCGACGCGGTTCGGGCATCCCGCGGCACCCTGGTCTGGCGCGACCCGAAGACGGGCGAGGCCTACGAGACGCCGGTCACCGGCGGCCACGCCAAGCTGCAATGGAAGCCCGACTGGGCGATGCGCTGGGTGGCGCTCGGCATCGACTACGAGATGGCCGGCAAGGACCTGATCGACTCGGTCAAGCTGTCCGGGCAGATCGCCCGCGCCCTGGGGGGCGAGCCGCCCGAAGGCTTCAACTACGAACTCTTCCTCGATGAAAAAGGCCAGAAGATCTCGAAGTCGAAGGGCAACGGGCTGACCATCGACGACTGGCTCGCCTACGGCACGCCGGAGAGCCTGAGACTGTTCATGTACAACAAGCCGCGAGAGGCCAAGCGGCTGTTCTTCGACGTGATCCCGCGCCACGTCGACGACTATCTCGGCTTCCTCGACCGCTACGCCGGGCAGGAGCCGAAGCTGAAGCTCGGCAACCCGGCCTGGCACCTGCACGCGGGCGCGCCGCCGGTGCCCGAGACCGTGGGGGAGGCAGGCGTCAAGGGTACGACGCTGACCTTCGCGATGCTGCTCAACCTCGTGGCGGTGGCCAACGCCGACGAGCCGGGCGTGCTCTGGGGCTTCATCCGGCGCTATGCGGCCGATGTCGGACCCGCGACCCATCCCGGCCTCGACCGGCTGGTGGGCCACGCGCTGGCCTACTTTCGCGATTTCGTGCGCCCGGCCAAGACCTACCGGGCGCCGAATCCGGAGGAGCGCGCGGCGCTGGAGGACCTGTCCGCGGCGCTCGCCGGGCACGACGGCTCGACCGATCCGGAAGGGCTGCAGGCGGTGGTCTACGAGGTCGGGCGCCGGCACTTCCCGGACCTGTCCGGCAAGGGCAGGAGCCCGGACGGGCGGCCCGGCGTGGCGCAGGCGTGGTTCACGACGATCTACACTGTTCTGTTCGGGGAGGCCCGCGGGCCGCGCTTCGGCTCGTTCGTGGCGCTCTACGGGGTGGCCGAGACCCGCGCGCTGATCGGAAAGGCGCTGTCGGGCCAGCTCATGGCCGAGCACGCCGCCTTCATGGCCGGCCGCGCGCCGTCCTGAGACGCCGCCGCCACGGCCGCGTGCTGCGCCGATCGAGGGACGACGGACGCGCCATCCTGCCGCACGACGCGAAGAAATTGCATTTTGGACCCAAAGTCCGATCCGGCCGGACCGGATTCCGGCGCCAGGCCATCACGCCGCAGGTTTCCGCAACAGGCTGCATCTCCACCGCAGGTGCGCGATCCCAGGCAATTTAAATCTCCGGTTGCAATTTCCCCCGCCTTCGCCGACATTGCCTCGGATGCGACGGTGACGTGAAGGGAGTGGCGGTGGAGTGGATTCGATCGCTCGGATCGACCAACAGCCTCTCGCCGCACGGCATCTGCCTGTTCTGGGAACCGGGTCTTATCTGGACCCATGTGGCCTCGGATCTGATCATCGCCGGTTCCTATTTCTCGATCCCGATCGCCCTCGGATACTTTCTCCTGAAGCGGCGCGACATCGCCTTCGAGAACGTGTTCTGGGCGTTCGCGGCCTTCATCCTGGCCTGCGGCACGACGCATCTGTTCTCGATCTGGACGTTGTGGGTGCCGGATTACGGCATCGAGGCCCTCGTCAAGGTCGCGACGGCGGCGGCGTCGGTCACGACGGCCTTCATGCTCTGGAAGGTGATGCCGCGCCTGCTCACGCTCCCGTCGCCGCGCCAGCTCCGGCGTGCCAACGATGCCCTGCGGCTCGGCATCGCGGAGCGGGACCGGGCGCTCGCGGCCCTGGAACTCGCCACGGGCGAGAGGCTGCGGGCGGAGGAACGCCTCCACCATGCGCAGAAGCTCGAAGCGATGGGCCAGTTGACCGGCGGCGTCGCGCACGACTTCAACAACATGCTCAACATCGTGATCGGCAACATGGAGATGATCCAGCGCCGGATCCCGATCGACGACCCGATGCACCGCTGGGTGTCCAACGCGATCACCGGCAGCGAGCGCGCGGCGGCGGTGACGCACAAGCTCCTCGCCTTCGCCCGCAAGCAGCCCCTCTGCCCGCTGCCCTGTTCCGTCAACGACCTCGTCGGCAACGTGACCGATCTGGTGCGCGGGACCCTGACCGGCGGCCTCAGCCTGCGGACCGATCTCGGCGCGGGCCTGCCGCTCATCGCGGTCGATGGCGGCCAGTTCGAGAACGCGATCCTGAACCTCGTCTTCAACGCGCGGGATGCCATGCCCCACGGGGGCGTCGTCACGATCACCACCGACCGGAGCGCGGACAACGTCAGGGTGGCGGTGAGCGACACCGGCTGCGGCATGGCCGCCGACGTGGCCGAGCGGGCGTCGGAGCCGTTCTTCACGACTAAGCCCGTCGGCCACGGGACCGGCCTGGGCCTGAGCCAGGTGGTGGGCTTCGTGCGCCAGACCGGCGGCCGCAAGGAGATCGAGACCAAGCCGGGACAGGGCACGACCGTCACGCTCTGGTTCCCCTGCATCGACGTGTTCGCCACGGAGGCGGAGCAAGGCCTCGCGCTGGCCTGCGCCTGAGGGGTCGGGCGCGGCGGTCCGGGGGACGCCACCGGGGAAGCGGCGTGTGCCGGAGCGAGGGGAGACGACCGTGACCAGGAAGCCGACCGTGCTGATCGTCGAGGATGCGGACCTGCTCCTCGAAGTGACGATCGACGCCTTCCAGTCCGCCGGCTACGAGACGATCGCGGCGAGTTCCGGCGAGCAGGCGTTCGCGATCATGGAGGGTGCGGAGACGATCGACCTGCTGCTCACCGACATCCGCCTTCCGGGCACGATCGACGGGTGGGACATCGCGGAGCGCGCACGCACGCGCCTGCCCGCGCTCCCGGTCATCTACGTCACCGGCTACAGCGACGTGGAACCGCGCCGGGTCGAGGGCAGCCTGCTGTTCCTCAAGCCGTGCCGCTCGGCCAAGCTGCTCGACGCGGCCCAGAGCCTCGGCGTGGGGGCGGGCTGGGCGGGGCTGGCGTGAGCGGGGCTCACGCGTTCGGCGCGGCGACCCGCTGGCGCAACCCTGCGATCACCGCGCGCAGGATGTCGGCGCCGGCCTCCGCGCCGGCCTCGGCGGTCATGTCGGCGCGCACCGCGTAGATGCGCTCGTGCACGAAGGCGAGCTTGGCGATCACCGCCGGCGTCAGCTTGAAGGGATAGAGGTCCGGCTGGCCCATGCTGCGCGCGAGCGAGTTCACCGCGTAGGTCAGCGGCAGCCACGCCGCGATCAGGCGGTCGAGGTCGGGCGTGCGGTAGGGGTCGAAGTCGATCACCACCGGTTCGGCCGCGCCGTGGCGAAGGCGCGGGCGTAATCGCAGCTCGAAGGTCGAGGCGGTCTCGATCGTGTCGACGATGTGCAGGTAATGCGCCCAGGTCTCGGCGAAGTCCTCCCACGGATGGCTCGTGGCGTAGGCCGAGACGTAGGATTCCTCCCAGTCCGCCGGCGCGCCGTAGGCGTAGTGGGTCCGCAGCGCGCCGACGTAGTTCAGGCTCTCGTCGCCGAACAGGGCGCGGAAGGTCCGCTGGTGCGGGCTGTTCTGCACCAGGAGGTACCAGAAGTAATGCCCGATCTCGTGGCGGAAATGCCCGAGCAGGGTGCGGTAATGCTCGCCGAACCGGACGCGGCGGCGCTCGCGCTCGACGTCGTCGGCCTCTGCGATGTTCATGCTGATCAGGCCGTTGAGATGGCCGGTCAGCACCGGCGGCCCGATCAGGAAGCTCTCGGAGGGGTCGACGAGGAAGTCGAAGGCGAGCCCGTCGGTGTAGGCGGCGCGGGTCGCCAGCGGCAGGTCGAGGCGCAGCAGCGAGTAGAACAGCCGGCGCTTGGCCGCCTCCACCTGCCGCCAGCGGGTCAGGTTCCAGGCGAGCGTCAGGTCGGGCACCACGCGGTTGTGCCGGCAGGCGATGCAGAAGGTCTCGGCCGCGTCCTCGGGCACGAGCCAGTTGCACGCCGCGTGCCTGGCGTTGGCGCAGAAGCGGTAGCGGCGCCCGGGATGGGCGTAGGCGTGGACGGTCGGCGCTCCTTGCGCGCCCGGATGGAGCGACGGGCTGGAGGGCTCCAGCGCCGAGATCTCGTGCACGGCGCAGACGTAGCCCAGCCGCCGTTGGCACGAGTCGCAGGCCGTGCTCTCGAAGGTCAGCGGCTGGTCGCAGGCCTGGCACTGGAAGATCTTCATCGCGGGTCCCGGCGCCCGGGGCGGGCCGGCGCGCCGTCCGCCGGCGCATCCCGCGCCGGATCGGGTCCAGCCCCGTCCGCGGTCCGCCCCTGCGCCATCAAACGGACTGGGCCTCCGAAGTTCCCGCCCGGCGCCGCGCAGGGCATCCGCGCGCCGTCCCAGCCCATCGCCCAGCCCATCGCCCGTCCCCGCGCCCGACGCACGGAAATTGCTTGCCGAGGGCCCTTTGCCGCATAAGTCGCGGCACGAGACGCCGCCGCCTCGCATCCGGCGCCCGGATTCATCGTCCAGACGAGAGTGCCCGTGTCGATCAAAGCCGCCCTGCACCACGTCACGCACTACACCTACGACCGGCCGATCGCGCTCGGTCCCCAGGTGATCCGCCTGCGGCCGGCCCCGCACACCCGCACGAGGATCCCGTCCTACACCCTGAAGGTGACGCCCGAGAACCACTTCGTGAACTGGCAGCAGGACCCGAACGGCAACTGGCTCGCCCGGCTCGTCTTCCCGGAGAAGAGCGCGGAACTGAAGATCGAGGTCGACCTCACCGCCGACATGTCGGTGATCAACCCGTTCGACTTCTTCGTCGAGGACTACGCGCAGACGCGCCCCTTCGCCTACGCCCCGGACCTGACGGCCGAGCTCGCCCCCTACCGCGTCCTCGACGACGCGCACGGCCCCGAGATCGACGACTTCCTCACGCGCCTGCCGTCGGAGCCGAACACCGTGCTGTTCCTGGTGGCGCTGAACGGGCAGATCGCCCGCGAGGTCGCCTACGGGGTGCGGATGGAGCCGGGCGTGCAGACGCCGGCCGAGACCCTGACCCTGAAGAGCGGCTCCTGCCGCGATTCCGGCTGGCTGCTGGTGCAGGTGCTGCGCCGGATCGGCTTTGCCGCCCGCTTCGTGTCCGGCTACCTGATCCAGCTCGTGCCCGACACCACCGCCGTCGACGGCCCCGAGGGCACCAAGACCGATTTCACCGACCTGCACGCCTGGGCCGAGGTCTACCTGCCGGGCGCGGGCTGGATCGGGCTCGACGCCACCTCCGGCCTGCTCACCGGCGAGGGTCACATCCCGCTCGCCGCCACCCCGCACTACCACTCGGCGGCGCCGATCTCGGGGCTGGCCGAGCCGGCCAAGGTCGCGTTCGGCTTCGAGATGACGGTGACCCGCGTGGAGGAGACCGCGCGCATCACCAAGCCGTTCTCGGAGACGGTGTGGGCTGCCATGGACGCGCTCGGCGACCGGGTCGACGCGGATCTCACGGCGCAGGACGTGCGCCTGACCATGGGCGGCGAGCCGACCTTCGTCTCGGTGGACGACTTCGAGGCGCCGGAATGGAACATCGCCGCCGTCGGCCCGAGCAAGCGCGGGCTCGCCGACACGCTGATCCGGCGCCTGCGCGACCGCTTCGCGCCGGGCGGCCTGCTGCATTACGGCCAGGGCAAGTGGTATCCGGGCGAGAGCCTGCCGCGCTGGGCCTTCGCCCTGTACTGGCGCCGCGACGGCCGCCCGATCTGGCGCGACGCCGGCCTGATCGCCGCCGAGGACGGCCCGAAGACGGCCGACGCCGCCGCCGCGCGAAGGCTGATCGACGCGGTGGCCGGGCGCTTCGGCCTCACGGCCTACGTGATGCCGGCCTACGAGGACCCGGCGCACTGGGAGGAGAAGGCGGCGGAGCTTCCCGTCAACGTGACGAAGGCGGAGGCCAAGAGCGGCTCGGTGGAGTTCGACGCCCGCATCGCCCGCGTCTACGGCCGGGGCCTGGGCGAGCCCGCCGGCTTCGTGCTGCCGCTCGCGAGCCTGCCCACCGGCCGTGACGGCGATGCCGACCGGCGCTGGATCTCGGAAGCCTGGGAGTTCCGCCGCGGCCACGCCTTCCTCGTGCCCGGCGACTCGCCGCTGGGCTTCCGCCTGCCGCTGGGCTCGCTCCCGCACGTGCCGCCGGAGCACTACCCCTACTACCAGCCGCAGGACCCGCTGGAGCCGCGCGACGCCCTCCCGGACGGGCATCCCGGACAGGCGACGGTGAACGGCTCCGGCATCACCGGCGTCGCGGTGCGCACAGCCCTCGCGGTGGAGCCGCGCGACGGCGTGCTGCGGGTGTTCATGCCGCCGACCCAGCGGGCCGACGAGTACCTCGAACTCGTCGGCTGCCTGGAGGAGGCGGTGGCGGAGCTCGGCCTCCCGATCCACGTCGAGGGCTACGAGCCGCCCTTCGACCCGCGCCTGAACGTGATCAAGGTGACGCCGGACCCCGGCGTGATCGAGGTCAACGTCCACCCCGCGACCTCGTGGCGCGAGGCGGTGGCGATCACCACCGAGCTCTACGCCGACGCCCGCCGGACCCGGCTCGGCGCGGAGAAGTTCATGACCGACGGCCGCCACACCGGCACGGGCGGCGGCAACCACGTGGTGATGGGCGGCGCGACGCCGGACGATTCGCCGTTCCTGCGCCGGCCCGACCTGCTCAAGAGCCTGGTGCTGTACTGGCAGCGCCACCCGGCGCTCTCGTACCTGTTCTCGGGCCTCTACATCGGCCCGACGAGCCAGGCCCCGCGCATGGACGAGGCCCGCCACGACGGCCTCTACGAGCTGGAGATCGCGCTCGCCCAGGTGCCGGGGCCGGGCGAGCCCAACATCCCGCGCTGGCTCGTGGACCGGGTGTTCCGCAACATCCTCGTGGACGTGACCGGCAACACCCACCGCGCCGAGATCTGCATCGACAAGCTGTACTCGCCCGACGGCCCGACCGGCCGCCTCGGCCTCTTGGAGTTCCGCGCCTTCGAGATGCCGCCCGACCCGCGCATGAGCCTCGCGCAGCAACTGCTCCTGCGCGCGCTCGTGGCGTGGCTGTGGCGCGAGCCGCAAGGCGGGGCTTGTGTCCGCTGGGGCACGGGCCTGCACGATCGCTTCATGCTGCCGCATTTCCTCTGGGCCGACTTCCTCGGCGTGCTGGAGGATCTGCGCGGCGCGGGCTACGGTTTCGACCCCGCGGCCTTCGAGGCGCAGGCCGCGTTCCGCTTCCCCGTGTTCGGGCAGGTCGAGCACGGCGGCGTCCACCTCGAACTGCGCCAGGCCCTGGAGCCGTGGCACGTGATGGGCGAGGAGGGGACCAGTGCCGGCACCGTCCGCTTCGTCGACAGCTCGGTCGAGCGCCTGCAGGTCAAGGTCGAAGGGTACGTCCCCGGCCGCCACGTCATCGCCTGCAACGGGCGGCGGCTGCCGATGACCGGCACCGGCACCGGCGGCGAGGCGGTGGCCGGCCTGCGGTTCAAGGCGTGGCAGCCGGCCTCGTCGCTGCACCCGACGATTCCCGCGCACGCGCCGCTGACCTTCGACATCCTCGACGCGTGGAGCGGGCGCTCGCTCGGCGGCTGCCGCTACCACGTGGCGCATCCGGGGGGCCGCAACTACGAGACCCATCCGGTCAACACCTACGAGGCGGAGGGGCGACGCCTCGCGCGCTTCCAGGCGCACGGCCACACGCCGGGCCGGATCGCGATGCCGCCGCCCGAGGCCAACCCCGAATTCCCCCTTACCCTCGACCTGCGAACGCCGCCCCCCGCATGAGCCCCGCGCTGGCGACGGCCACGGCCGGACAGGGCGCGGCGGACGGGCCGGACCGCCTCGCGCGCTGGACGGAGGGCTACCGGCCGGAAGCCGGCCGGCCGGACGAGTACCTCGACGCCGAGGGCCGCCCGCGCGGCGCGTGGCCGCGCCTGCTCGAACGGCTGGCGCGGCTCGCCGAGCCCGAGATCATGGCCCGCTTCGTCTCGGCCGAGCGCCACATCCGCGACACCGGCATCTCGTTCCGGATCTACGGCGACCAGCGCGAGCACGCGTGGCCGCTCAGCTCCCTGCCGCTGGTGATCGAGGCGGCCGAGTGGCGGGCCTTGAGCGCCGGCCTGATCCAGCGCGCCGAGCTGATGGAGGCGATCCTTTCCGACGTGTACGGGCCGGGCCGCCTCGTGGCGGACGGCCTGCTGCCGGCCGCCGTGGTCGCCGGCAGCCCCGAGTTCCTGCGCCCGCTCCAGGGGGTCTCGCCGCCGGGCGGCCGCCACCTCAAGCTCTACGCCGCCGACATCGGCCGCGCGCCGGACGGGTCGTGGCGGGTGCTCGCCGACCGCACCCAGGCGCCGTCCGGCCTCGGCTACGCGCTCGAGAACCGGATGGTGCTCGGCCGCACCTTCCCGGACGTGTTCGAGAGCCTGCAGGTCGAGCGCTTCCCCGCCTTCTTCCAGGCGTTCCGCGAGGGCCTGGCGGCGGGGTCCGAGCGCTCCGACCCGCGCATCTGCCTGCTGACCTCGGGCCCCTACAGCAGCACCTACGTCGAGCAGGCGGCGCTGGCGCGCTACCTCGGCCTGATGCTGGTGGAGGGCGACGACCTCGTGATGCAGGACGGGCGGCTGCACGTGCGCACCGTCTCGGGCCTCAAGCGCGCCGACGCGCTCTGGCGGCGGATCGACGGCGACTTCCTCGACCCGATCGAGCTGAACCCGGCCTCGCGGCTCGGCATCCCCGGGGTGATCGAGGCGCTGCGCAACGGCAGCCTGGTGATGGCGAACATGCCGGGTTCGGGCGTCGTCGAATCGGCCGCGCTCAGCCCCTACCTCGAGACCATCGCGCACCGCGTCCTCGGTGAGGGCCTCACGCTCAAGAGCCCGCCGGCCTGGTGGTGCGGAGACCCGGCCGGCCTCGCGCACGTGCGCGAGAACCTCGACGCGATGACGCTGCGCCCCGCCGCCACGCCGCAGCGCGGGGCGGGCCGCGACGCGATCCTCGGGCCGCAGGCGCTCGCGGCCGAGCGCGAGCGGGTGATCGCGGCGCTCGGCGACCGCCCGTTCGACTTCGTCGGGCAGGAACTCGGCCCGCTCTCGACCATGCCGGCCTGGGCGCGCACGGACCGCGGCCTGCACCTCGTGCCGCGGCCCTTCGCGCTGCGGGTGTTCGCGACCCGGACGCTTGAGGGCTGGCGGGTGATGCCGGGCGGCTTCTGCCGGGTCTCGGAGCGCGAGAACGTCGATCCGATCGAGATGCGGCTCGGCATCCGCTCGGCCGACGTCTGGATCCTCTCGGAGAACCCGGTCGATGCCCGCAACCTCGTGCAGCAGGCGACGCCGCGCGTGCGGCGGATCTCCGGCCACCTGCCCTCGCGGGCGGCCGACGGCCTGTTCTGGTTCGGCCGCTACGTCGAGCGGTCCGAGGCCGTGATCCGCCTCGTGCTGGCGCACCTGCGCAGCGTCGGCGACGCCGTGGTCACCGACATCTCCGGCGACACCGCCGCGCCGACGGCCTTGCGCATCCGCGCGCTGCTCGACGAATGGGGCGCTGCCAGCGCCGCCGACCTGCCGACCGCGGCCCTGGCGCAGGAGGCGCTGACCGGGCGCGAGGCCCACGGCTCGGCCCGCGCCCACCTGATCTCGGCCCGCGGCAACGCGGCCACCTTGCGCGCGCGGCTCTCGGGCGAGGCGTGGCGGGTGCTCGCCGACCTGATCGACCTGCTCTCGCTCGATGCCGCGCGCGCCTTCACCGAATCGCAGCTGCTCGGCCGGGCCGAGCGGGCGCTGAGCCACATCGCGGCGCTCTCGGGGCTGACCCACGAGAACATGAACCGCGCCGCCGGCTGGCACTTCGTCGATCTCGGGCGGCGCGTGGAGCGGGGCATCAACACCTGCGCCTTCGCGCTCGCCCTGGCCGACGACGAGGCCGGCCCCGACTGCCTCGGCGTGCTCCTGTCGCTGGCCGATTCGCAGGTGACCTACGGCGCGCGCTACATGCAGGGCGTGGCGCTGGACCCCGTGCGCGACATGGTGCTCCTCGACCCCTACAACCCGCGCTCGGTCGCGTTCCAGGCGGAGGCGATCGTCCGGCACCTGGCCGACCTGCCGGCGCTCTCGGCCGACGGCATCCCCGAGCCGCATTGCCGGCTGGCCGCGCGGATCGCGGCGGGCCTGCGCAGCGGCGAGGCCGCCGAGTTCGACGCGGTCGGGATGGCGCGGATCGAGGCCGACCTGGAGCGGCTCGCCGACGCCATCGCCGGCCGCTACTTCCCCAACGGCCCGCACGCGCTGCGCTCGGAGAAGCTGGCGGGGCTCGCGTGATCTACACCCTGCGCCACGTCACGACCTACCGCTATGCCAGGCCGGTGCGGTTCGCGCGCTGCTCCCTGCGGCTCAAGCCCACTGAGGGCGAGGGCCAGAGCGTGATCGAGAGCGTGGTGACCATCGACCCGAGCCCGGCCACCGCCTCGATCCGGCGCGACTATTTCGGCATCGAGACCGTCGGCATCACCCTCGACACCCCCCACACCACGTTCCGGGTGGAGGCGCTCTCGAAGGTGGCGGTCGAGCGCGGGGCGCTTCCGGCGCCCGAATCCGGCAGCCCCTGGGAGGCGGTGCGCGCGGGCGTGGTCGCCGCCCGCGACCTCGGCGCGGCGGCGCCCGTCCATTTCCTGTTCCCGAGCGCGCGGGTGCCGCTGCTGCCCGCCGTCACCGATTACGCGCGGACGAGCTTCTCCCCCGGCCGCAGCGCCTACGGCGCCGCCTTCGACCTGATGACCCGCATCCGCGCCGATTTCCGCTTCGACGCCAAGGCCACCGACGTGCGCACGCCGCTCTCCGAGGCCTTCGCCCTGAGAGCCGGCGTCTGCCAGGACTTCGCCCACGTGATGATCGCGGGGCTTCGCGGCATGGGGCTGCCGGCGGCCTACGTCAGCGGTTACCTGCGCACCCATCCGCCCGTCGGCCGGCCGCGGCTGCGCGGCTCGGATGCGAGCCACGCCTGGGTCGCGGTTTGGTGCGGCGACGGCTGGATCGGCCTCGACCCGACCAACGGCATCGGGGTGCGCGACGACCACATCGTCGTGGCCCGCGGCCGCGACTACGGCGACGTCGCACCGATCGACGGCATCGTCAGCGGCTCGGGGCGGCAGAAGCTGAAGGTCGAGGTCGACGTGATCCCGCAGGACGAGGCGGAGGCCCTGGCCCTGGTCGGGTGAGGGCGGTCCCGCGGATCGCCGGGCGGATGCCGGCTCAGCGCCCCGGTTCGAGGCCGAGGGTGAGGCGCTGGCGCGGGTCGCGCCGGAGCGACAGCAGGTCGGTGGCCGCCGCGAGGTGCGCGGAAAGCTTCGCGAGCGCGCCACGCAGGCGCGGGCCCGCCGCCGGGCCGAGCATCGCCCGCAGGCGCGCGGCGCCGCGCTCGGCGGCCGCCCGGCCCCGTGTCAGGATCGCGGCCCGGCGCAGGTCGGTCCCGGCGCGCTCCGGCGGCGCGACGGGCATGTAGAGCGCCTCGAGGAACGACAGCTCGAGGAGGCTCGCGCCGGCCGCGTCGGTGACCGCCATGACGGCGTTCAGCAGGCGCGGCTCGCCGCCGTGCTGGACGACGAGGCGGCGGACAATGGTGCGCGCCACCGCGCGCGCCGCCTCGGCGTCGGCAACGAACTGCCCGGTTCTCTCCGGCAGGTAGACGTCGTCGAGGCGGATGTTGAAGAACGCGTGGATCATGATCGGACTCCCGGTGCCGTGAGGGCGGACGGCCTGTCGCGCCGTCGGACGTGGGGCAGCGTCAGGCGGCCGGGGCACCGGATGGGATCGCGGGATCGGAGGTCTCGGCCACGCCGGGCGGCCGCGGATGGAACGCGTCGGCCAGGAGGTCGAGGCGCCGGGCCATGTCCCGCACCTCGTTGAGGGCGATGGACTTCTGGCCCTCCTTCACCGCGCGCGTGATGTCGCTGATCTGCGTCGCCGCGATGCGCTTCAGCGCGGTCGCGAGCTGGTCCTTGGTCATCATCGGCCCGGGTCCCGATTGCTGGTCAGGGGGCACCGTTGCGCGGCGCCCCTTACCAGGCGGTTGCCCGCCGGGCCGCATCGTCCGGGAAGCGGTGGACAAGTCCGTCCCCGGGCGGCTGCGGGCACGGCGGATCAGGCCGGCGCGCGCTCCGCCTCCAGCCGCTCGGCGAGGCCGAAGCCGACCCGCACCAGGAGGGCCTCGATCGCGGCCTTCATCTCCGGCGTGCCCGCCCGCTCGATCAGGCCGTGCGCCTCGATGCAGATCTCGGCGAGACGCTCCATCGGCTGGTCCGGCTCGTCGGCCGCGGTTCCGTTCTGTCGGGTCATGGCTTGGATCGCGTGGTTCTTCGGTGGGGGAGCCGGCCGCGCACGGCGTCGGGTGCGGACGGTCAGCTCGCGAGGCGGCGAGCCCGGTCGGGCCGGGCGGTGAGCACGGACGCGTCGTCGCCGCGCGTCTCGCGCAGGCGCAGGAGGGTGCGGCGGTCGAAGGCGGCGACCACCGCCCATTGCAGGGCCTCCCGCTCGCGCGGGGTGAGGCGGATGTCGGGCCGCGGCGGCCCTTCGCTCAGCACGATCGAGCGGCCGAAGGCGTAGCTCGCCACGAGTTGCAGCATGCCGCGCAGTTCCGGCGAGAGCTCGAACCGCTCGGCCCCGAAGCTGAAGCCGGCGACCCGGCCGTCGAGGGTGATGAGCGGCACCGTGAAGCCCTGGCGGAGCCGGAAGTCGCCGGCCTCCTCCATCACCCGCCGCGCGGCGGGGTCGGCGCGGTACTGCGGCTCGATGTCCGACCACAGGAACGCGGTCAGGTCCGTGGTGAGGCGATGGATCGTCGGATCGCGGAACAGGTGGCCCGCCCCGAAATACCGCTCGGTCCAGCCGGCCGGCGTGCTGTCGAGGAGGACGTGGGCGGCCTGGTCGCGCCGGCTGGTGCCGGGCACGGGGATGATGCCCGCGAAGGTGCTCTCGACGCCGAGCTTGGCCACCGCGGCGAGCAGGGTGCGATTCAGCTCGGCCACCGAGGAGGCCCGGTCGAAGGCCTGGAACAGGCCGTAGGTGAGGTCGATGGCCTTCGTGATCATGGGCGCGCAATCGTCTCGCAGAAGCCGCAAGACGGGGCTGCTTCGCCGCCTCGGCGACCGGTCCCGCGGAACCGCCGGCGCGACTGGACAGACTCCGTTCCAGGCTGTTTATAGGGCGCGAAAAATTTATTCTAGGTTGCGACGCAACCCTGCGATGCCTTCCGGGCACCGCGGCGCGAGGATGGGATCGTGGAGGACGGCCAGAACACCGGATCGAACCGGTCCGAGCGGGCCCGGGTCCTGCTGGCCAGAATCGCGGAACTCCTTCGCGTCGAGCCTTCCTTCTTCCTGTCGCCCGCTCCACGGCGCGACGCCGTCGCGGCGGATCCCACCGAGCTGCTCCGGGCCTTCCAGGCGATCGGCGACGCCGACCTCCGGCGCTCGGTGCTCGCCATGCTGAAGGATCTCGAAGCGAAGGACGGCGAGGACAAGAATTCCTGAGCCCGCCGGGCGACGGGCGATCCGCGTGACGGTGCGCGGGGTGCCGCCCCCCTTGCGCGCGCCACCCCGACGCGATGCGCCTGCCGAGGCGTCTTGCGGCATCGGGGGCTTGCAGCGTCGAGACCTTGCGGCGTCGCGCCCGATTGTCCGCCGGCGTGCCCGGATCATCTCCCAGACCGGTGCGCCGCGACCTCCTATGACGGCGTGCCGCGCCCCGGAGGCCAGCGTGCTTCGATTCATGACCGCGTCCCGCCTCGCCCTCGCCCTCCTGGCTGTCGGATTCGGCGCGCGGCCGGCCGCGTCGATCGAGGGGGGCGCGGCCGCACGGACGGGCGATCCGCTCGCGCAGCCCGCCGTCGGGATCGGCACCGTCACCGCCCCCGGGGACGGGCTGCACGTCTCGCGCTGCTCCGGGGTGCTGATCGATGCCGACCTCGTCCTCACGGCGGCGCATTGCGTCAACGGCGATCCGCTGGGCTCAATGGTGGTGTTCTTCCGCGGCGGCGAGCCGGTGAAGCCGGTGCGCACGGCCCGCGTGATCGCGCGCTACAGCCCGGACCCCGGCGCGATGACCGCGAACGTCGTCGCGGTCGACCTGAACGCGCTGTCGCTGGATCTCGCCGTGCTGCGCCTGTCCTCGCCCGTCAGGGACCGCGTGCCGGTGCCGCTCGCGACCGATCCGAGCCGGGTGCCGAGGGCGCTGCGCATCGCCGGGACCGGCCTGTCGGGCCGCGTGGTCGGCCGGCTGCGCACCGCGAGCCTGACGCCGGTCGCGGCGACGGGCACGGGCCTCACGATCGCGCGGGTGAACGGCGGCCGGGTGTGCCTGGGCGATTCCGGCGGCCCGGTCGTGGGCCAGGACCGGCGCGGCGTGTTCGTGTGGGGCGTCGCGAGCGCCGTCCTGTCGCGGCAGGCCCCGTGCGGCAACCTCGTCGTCGTCGCGCCGGCGGCTCAGGTCTTCGCGGGCGGCAGGGCACGCTGACGCCACCGGCAGGATCGACGGCGTCTTCGGAGGTCCGGTTTCTTCGGGTGCCCGATGCAACGCGCGGGCACCGCAGCGGTTGAACACCGGTCGGGCCCCGGCGGCGGCGTGGCCGGGCCGGCCGTCCAGGATCGAGCGGGTTCGCCATGCTCTACGAACGCATGCTCGACTTGGCCCCCGGAATGCGGCTCGAACGCCGCCTCGCGGAGCGCATCGCGGCACGCTTGGTGATCGGGCTGCTTCTCGCAGGTCCCGTCTGCGCGATCGCCGCTCTCGTGCTGGTCTCCGGCGTCGTCCACACGCTTGCCGGCCGGATCTGCGCGGCCGGCATCGCAGCCGGCGCACGCATCCGGCACGGCCTCGATACCGTTCCCGCCGTGCGGATCGTGCCGCGCTGAGCGGTGCCGCGGGCCGGGTGTCGTCGAGGGGGAACGGCCGATCGGTGCTTGAGTTGATCACGGCCGCGCCGAGCGGCGCCCCTCCCGGCCTTCAGGCGACAGCGCGCGACGACGATGCAGGACCGGCCTTCCGAGAGCACCTTCGCGCTGGTCGTCGGCGCCCTGCGCGCGAGCCGCGAACTGGCAGGCCGGACGCTGGCCCTGGCGCGAACCGAGATCGAGGGCAACCTTCGCGCCCTCGTCGGCCTGCTCGCGCTCCTGGGCGCGATCGTCGTGCTGCTGGTCTCCGCGTTCTTCGTCTTCCTCGACGCGCTCGTGAAGGCGCTCGCCGTGCTCATCGGCTCGGAGGTCGTGGCGGCGGCCCTCGTCGCGAGTCCGTTCACGGTCGTCGCGGGCATTCTGACGATGGTCGGCGTGCGCCGGATCGCGCGCGTCACGGCGCTCCCGGAACGCACCCTCGGCCGGGTGCGGGCCGATGCGCGGGCGGTCCTGCCCGGCCGGCCGTAGGCCGTTCCGGGTTTCGATCGTCCGGCATCGCGAAGCCGACGAGCCGGCGGCTTCGCGTCCACGTCCCGACGGCGGACCGGCACCGGGGGCGCGTACCCGAGCGGATCGCCGATCGGGCGGCCGCACGGATGTCCAGCCCCGCACCCTCCGACCCGGTACGGGGCTCAGGGCGAAAAGATGAACTGGAACAAACTTTTGAAATCAGGATGGCTCCCCGAGCAGGACTCGAACCTGCGACAAGGCGATTAACAGTCGCCTGCTCTACCAACTGAGCTATCGGGGATCACGGGGGCGTCTCTACACAGGGCCGATGCGGGGCGCAAGGGCGCCGAACGGCTGTTTCGGCGATCCGCGGAACCTTACGGAGGATGAGGGCGCGACGCCGAGGGCACTGTCGTTGCGCCCCTGCCACAGCACGGGACGTCCGCCGTTGCCGCGCGTCGGCCAGGTCCGGTCAACGGAACGAGGACGCCGGAGTGTTTCCCGACGAAGTGGATGCCGGTTCGTCGCCAACGTGCGCGTTTAAGACGAAGAGCTGGGGCCGAGCACGATCCGGCCTGGTCGGGCACGGGTCTCGAGGAAAGGCGGTCGGCGGCGACGTGGAGGCCTCGCCCGGAATCGAACCGGGGTGCAAGGATTTGCAGTCCTCTGCGTAACCACTCCGCCACGAGGCCTCGTCGCAGGGCGGCCCCGGACAGCGAGGGGAGCCGCTCGGCCCGTGCCGGGCGGCCGGCGCGGGGTGAGCGGTCTCTAGCAGACGAGACGGGCGCTGGGCAACGGCCGAAAGCATGGAGCGCCGCGCGGGGCGAAAGCCCGCGGATGCGGGCCCCGGCCCGGGCCCTTCGTCACGCCTGCCAGACCCGCGGCATCGGGGCGCCGCGGTAGCGGGCGAGGAGGCGGGCGGCGAGGTCGCGCAGCCGGCCGAGGTCCGGAGCGAGGAAGCGGATCGCGAGGTGCCCGTTCCAGGCGCTCGCGCCCGCCTCGACACCGGACGCGGCGTTCGCGCCGAAGGCTTCCAGCAAGGCGCGGGCCTCCTCCAGGCGCGCCTCAGCGCCGGGGGAGAGGTCGAGCAGCGTCGCGCAGGCCCGCGCCCCGCCGCCGATCGCCGGGCGCGCGAGCAGCGCCGCGATCGGGCCGTCGAGGCGCAGGCTGTCGGCGTAGGCGAGACGCCCGGCCCGGCGCACCCGCCACACGTCCTCGAACAGCCCCGCCTCCACCGTCTCGCCGCGGGCGGCGCGGCCGAAGGCCACCGCCTCGAACACCAGGAGCCCGGCATCGGGGGCGAGGTCCGCCGTGAAGCGGCGGCGCAGCCGCGCGCGGTCGAACAGGATCGTCTCCTGCGGCAGCCACGCCAGCCGGGCCCCGGGGCCGAGCGCGACCCGGTTCGCGATCCGGCTCACCGGCCCGTCCGAGCGATAGACCTTCTCCGCCGCCGTCGTGGTGAGGACGAGGCCGGCCTGCGCCTCGAGGTCGAGCGAGACCGTGAGCGCGTCGCCGCAGGCGATCCCACCCGCGGTGTTGACCAGGATCGCCTCCATCGCGCCGCCGTGGGCGCGGGGAAACCGCAGGCGCGCGGGTCCGGATTCGGACAGGTCGCGGACCCGCGTCGGCGTGCCCGCGCCGTCGGTGCCGACGCGCAGGGCGACGTGGCCGGCCGAGCGTTGGCGGGCGGGGGCGGGCGGCGGCGCCTCCCCGGCCGAGGCCGCCCGCACCGCGTCGGCGTCGCTCGAACGATCGCGCATTCCGGTCAGCCGCGGGCGGCGGGCGGCGGCACGGCCGCGACCGGTGGGGTCGGCCGGTCGAGGATGCGCCGGCCGAACAGGCTCGCCACCAGTTCCACCAGCACGCGGGCGCTACGGCCGCGCTCGTCCAGGAACGGGTTGAGCTCGACCACGTCGAGCGAGCCGACGAGCCCGGAATCGTGGAGCATCTCCATGATCAGGTGCGCTTCGCGAAACGTCGCGCCTCCGGGCACGGTGGTGCCGACGGCGGGCGCGAGGCCCGGATCGAGGACGTCGATGTCGAAGCTGACATGGAGGTGACCGCCGGCGGCCGCGACCCGCTCCAGGCTGCGCCGGAGGGGCGCCACCACGCCGAACTCGTCGATGTGGCGCATGTCGGTAACCTCGACCCGGCGCGCGGCGACGAGCGCGCGCTCGCCCGCATCGATCGAGCGCAGGCCGAACAGGTGGACGCGGGTCGGGTCGAGCGGCGCGCGGCCGGGATCGGAAAACAGGCTCGAGAGGCCCGGCTCGCCGCAGAGCGCGGCCAGCGGCATGCCGTGGAGGTTGCCCGACGGCGAGGTCTCCAGGGTGTTGAAGTCGGCATGCGCGTCGAGCCACAGCACGAAGAGCGGCCGCCCGGCGGCGGCGCAGTGGCGCATCGCGCCCTCGACGGTGCCGAGCGACAGGCTGTGGTCGCCGCCGACCACCAGCGGCAGGTCGCCGGCGGCGAGGATCGCCTCGACCCGGCGCGACAGGGCGCGTGTCCAGGCCGCGACGGCGGGCAGGCCGACGGCGTCGGCCGGACCGTCCGGCGTCAGGTCGCCGTGGTCGGCGACCGCGTGGCCAAGCGCGCGCAGGGCGCGGACGAGGCCGGCGGTGCGGAGCGCGGCCGGGCCCATGACGGCGCCCGGCTCGCTGGTGCCGACCTCCACCGGCGCCCCGAGGACCGCGATGCGTGCCGGCGTGTCCATCCCCACGAAATCCATGCCGCTCCCGTCCCACCGCACCCCGGCATCCGCCGCGTCGGCGCCCGCTCTTCCGCCAACGCCCCCCGCCGTCGACGCATCAGGAGCCGTGAGGCGCGTTCGCGCTCGGCCTCCAACGGAGGAGGTGCCGCGAGACTTCGGGCCGCCGGTATACCGCCAAGCGGAAGAAATCCAGTTCCGCGGGCCAGCCGCTCCTGACCCGCGCGTGAGCCGGGGCCCAACCTCCCCGGCAGAGGCTTGCGGATTCACACATCCCGGCGCTTGACGCCTCGGTGGCGGCGCATCCCCTCATCCCCGCGGGGCTACCGGATCACGCATCGCGCAGGGCGGGCACCGCGCCCCCCTCTGCGGGGGAGGGTGGCCCTCGCGTGAGCGAGGGTCGGGAGAGGGGGGACGTGATCAACCGCGTCAGGCCGGAGATGCTTCCCCGGCCGTGCCGGACGCGGTGTGTCAGCCGGTTCCGGCGCCCGACGCGAACGCGCCGCACACGCGCGTGCATGCCGCGCCCTGCCGCCCGCGAAGGACGGCTACTCGGCG
>NZ_CAXTHR010000056.1:0-24980 GCF_964244095.1 uncultured Methylobacterium sp.
TGCCGTAGAAGTTGCCGTGGACCTCGGCCCATTCGAGCAGGTCGTCGCGGGCGCGGAGCTCCTGGAAGGCCTCGCGCGCGATGAAGTGGTAGTGGCGCCCGGCAATCTCCGAGGGGCGCCGCGCGCGGGTCGTCACCGAGATCGACAGGTCGAGGCCCCAGCCGCCCTCGTCGGCGATGGCCCGCGTCAGCGTGGTCTTGCCCGCGCCCGACGGCGAGGACAGGATCAGGATCAGCCCACGGCGGGGGATGGAATCCGAGACGGAGGTCGTGGAAGCGTCGCTCATCCGCGTGCTCCGGCCGTGATCCGCGCGCCCATCGCCTCGTCCCGATCCGTTACTCGACGTTCTGAACCTGCTCGCGGAATTGCTCCACCACGGCCTTCAAGTCGAGTCCGATTCGCGAGAGCGCCACGTCGTTGGCCTTGGCGCAGAGCGTGTTGGCCTCGCGCCCGAGTTCCTGGGCGAGGAAGTCGAGGCGCCGGCCGACGGCGCCGCCGGCCGCCAGCAGCTCGGACACCGCGGCGAGATGGGCGTGGAGCCGGTCGAGTTCCTCGCGCACGTCCGCCCTGGCCGCCATCAGCACCGCCTCCTGGTGCAGGCGCTCGGGGTCGAGGCCGCCGGCCTCCAGCAATCCCGCGACCGCGGCGGCAAGGCGCGCGCGGACCGCCTCGGGTTTTCGCGCCGGGCAATCCTCGGCCGCCCGCGTCAGTTCGCCCATCCGCGCGACCTGGTCGGAGACGATCGCCTCCAACTGCCGCCCCTCGTCGCGCCGTGCCGCGACGAGGTCGGCCACCAGCCGCACCACGCCCGCGGCGAGGTCGCGGGCCAGCGCCTCGGGCTCGGCCGAGGGCTCGTCCTCGGATTCGATCACGCCGCGGATCGCGAGCAGCCCGTCCATCGTCGCGGGTGCCAGCCCCTCCGGCACCGGCACGCGGGCGACGGCCGCAGCGAGGCTCGCCAGCAGCGCCGCGTTGATCCGCACGCGGGCAGCGGTCTCCGGCTTGGTCAGGCTCAGGGAAAGCTGGCACTGCCCGCGGGCCAGGGCCTTCTGCAACGCCGCGCGCGCGGCCTCGCCGACGGCCTCGCAGCCGTTCGGCACCCGCAGCCGCACGTCGAGCCCGCGCCCGTTGACGCTGCGGACCTCCCAGGCCCATTGCACCGGCCCCGTGGTGCCGGCGGCCCGGGCGAAGCCGGTCATGCTCGCGATCATCGGTCCGGGGTGTCCTGGATTACGGTTTTGCGCCGGTTGCGACGCCACCCGGCACGGGCCGGCAGGTCGCGTCCCGGGACGGCGTCCGAACCGTCAGACCGTCACGGCTGCTTCAGCGCCGGCACGGTCTTGGGCGAGCCGAGGTCGTAGGTCTTGTTCCGCAGCGGGTCGAGCTTCGTGCCCTCCGAGGCGTCGAAGGCGCGCGGCCGGGGCCCGCCCGGCCCGATCGTCGCGCCGTCGAGGGCGTAGGCGTTGACGGGAGCGAAGGCCGAGGCGCGGGCGGGCGGCGCCGCGTCGGACGGCGGCTCGGCCTTGTCGACGCCGTTAGCGTCGGGCGCGGCGCTCTGGCGGCTCTTCTCCACCTGCCGCCAGCGCGCGACGTTCTTCTGGTGACCCTCCAGGCTGTCGGCGAAGGCGTGGCCGCCGGTGCCGTCGGCGACGAAGAACAGGTCCTTCGTCCGCGACGGGTTGGCGACCGCCTCCAGCGCCGCGCGGCCGGGGTTGGCGATCGGCCCCGGCGGCAACCCCTCGATCACGTAGGTGTTGTAGGGGGTCGCCCGCTCGATCTCGGAACGCTGGATGCCCCGCCCGAGGGTGCCGCGTCCGCCGACGAGCCCGTAGACGATGGTCGGGTCCGATTGCAGCTTCATCCGCTTGTTGAGACGGTTGACGAACACGCCGGCGACCCGCGGGCGCTCGTCGGCCCGCCCCGTCTCCTTCTCGACGATCGAGGCCAGCGTCACCATCTCGGCGGGCGTGCGCACCGGAACCTCGGCGCTGCGCCGCAGCCAGATCTGGGCCAGCACTTCCTTCTGCTTGGTGCGCATCAGGTTGACGATCTGCTGGCGGGTGGCGCCGCGCTCGAACTTGTAGGTGTCGGGCAGGAGCGAGCCCTCGGCCGGGATCTCGCCGACCTCGCCGGCGAGCACGTCGTTGTCGTTCAGCCGCACTACGATCTGCTCGGAGGTGAGCCCCTCGGGGAAGGTCACCGCGTGCTGCACCTGCCGGCCGGTCGCCAGCGTATCGATCGCCTCACCGAGGCTGGCATGGGCCTTGAAGCTGTATTCGCCGGCCCTCAGGGGCGGGCGCCCGCCGAAGCGGGCGGCGAACTCGAACAGGCCGGCATGGGCGATCACACCCTCGCGGCTCAGGATCTCGGCGATCTCGGAGGTGCTGCTGCGGACCGGGATGACCACGACCTTGTCGGCGGCCAGGGGGCCGGCCTCCTGCACCTGCCGCTGGAACAGCGTCAGCCCGAACATCGCCGCGACGGCGGCGACGACCGAGAAGGTCAGCAGCCCGCTGACGGTGGCGAGCAGCCCGCCGCGGCGGCGCTCCGGCGCGTCGGGCGGCGGCGGGGCCGCGGTCGGCTTGATCGCCTCGTCGGGCGAGCGCGGCGAGAGCCGGTTCGGCTGGGCCGGCTCGTCGTAGGCCAGCGGCTGCGACGGGACGTGCGTCTGGCGTCGGCGGAAGACCATCAGAATCCTGCTCTGGCCCGCGCCGGCGACGGGTTCTGGTGCCGGGCGGGCATGCGCGACGGGGCAGCCCTCGCGAGGACGGCCGCACGTGATGGAACCTACGCGGGTTTGTGGCGAAATTGCCGTCCGGCGCCGCGCGCCGGATGCGGTCGGTACCGCTTCCGGCCGCTTTCGGGTGCGCGGCGGGTCAGGACCCCTTCGGACGGGGCATCGCGACGATCCGGGTCCGCGCCGGCTGGCACGTCGCGCAGAAGAACGTCGAGCGGCCGGCCTGCACGATACGGCCGATCGAGCCCGCGCAGCCCCTGGTCCGGCAAGCCTCGCCGACCCGGTCGTAGACGCGGAACGCCTGCTGGAAGGCGCCCGTGCCGCCGTCGGGGTGGGCGTAGTCGCGAAGCGTCGAGCCGCCGGCCGCGACCGCCTCGGTGAGCACCTGCCGGATCACCGTGGCGAGACGCCGCGCCTTCGGCGTCGGCGTCCCGTCGGCCTTGGCGAGCATGCCGGCCGCGGCCTCCGGGTGCAGGCCCGCCCGGTGCAGCGCCTCGCAGACGTAGATGTTGCCCAGGCCCGCGATCAGGCGCTGGTCGAGCAGCGCCGCCTTCAGCGGCGCGACCTTGCCCCGGAACAGCCGGGCGATCGCCTCGCCGGTGAGGTCCGCGCCCAGCGGCTCGATGCCCATCCGGGAAAAGTGCCGGCACGCGGCGAGCGTTTCGGTGGGGACCAGGTCCATGAAGCCGAAGCGGCGGGCGTCGTTGTAGGTGATGATGGCGCCGTTCCCCATCGCCATCACCACGTGGTCGTGCTTCGGCTGGCCCTGCGCGCCGTCGAGGTAGAAGTCGCCGGGCGCGGTGTTGCTGCCGTCGGGCATCGCCACGTCGAAGCGCCCGCTCATGCCGAGATGCATGATCAGCGTCTCGCCGGAATCGAGCTCGGCCGTGAGGTACTTCGCCCGGCGCGCGAGCGTCGAGACCGTGCGGCCCTCCAGCCGCGCCGTGAACCGCTCGGGGAACGGGAAGCGAAGGTTCGCCCGCCGCAGGGTGACGCGGCTGAAGCGGGCGCCGACCATGGCGGGCGCGAGGCCGCGCCGCACCGTCTCGACCTCGGGAAGCTCCGGCATTCTCGGTTCGGGTGCTCTGGCGGGATGGGTTTCGACCGGTCGAGGCGGGGTATCGGCGCGTTTCCAGCGCCGGGCAATCCCGCCGCGCTGCCCGAGCCCCGCGTCTTCCCGAGCCCCGCGTCTTGCGGCGGCACTGGACCTCGGGGGCAGGCGATCTCGGGCGTGCGGCGACGGAGAGCTTCCGCCGTGCCCGACGCCGCATGGCGGTTTGACTGCGGCTTCGCTATGAGGCCGGGGCAGAGGGGTGGGTACGCGATGAAGGCCGGAGACGGCGCGCCGGGCGCGCAGGAGACCGATTTCGGGTTCGAGCGGGTGGCGCTGGCCGAGAAGCAGGCGCGCGTCGACGACGTGTTCCGCTCGGTGGCCAAGCGGTACGACCTGATGAACGACCTCATGTCGGGCGGCCTGCACCGGGCCTGGAAGGCGCAGCTCATCTCCCTGCTGCGCCCGTCCCGGACCCGGCCGTTCCGCCATCTCGACGTGGCCGGCGGCACCGGCGACGTCGCCTTCCGGGTGCTCGGCGCCGGCGGTCGGCAGACGGCGGTGACGGTGCTCGACATCAACGCGGCGATGCTGCGGGTCGGCGCCGAGCGCGCGGGGAGCAAGTTCGACGGCCGCATCGCCTTCGTGGCCGGCAACGCCGAGGCGCTGCCGCTGCCGGACGCGGCCTTCGACGGCTACACCATCGCCTTCGGCATCCGGAACGTGCCACGCATCGAACGGGCGCTCGAGGAGGCCAGGCGCGTGCTCAAGCCCGGCGGGCGCTTCCTGTGCCTGGAATTCTCCAAGGTCGACCTGCCGGTGCTCGATAAGCTCTACGACGCCTACTCCTTCCACGTGATCCCGCGGCTGGGCGCCAAGGTCGCGGGCGACGCGGACTCCTACCGCTACCTCGTCGAGTCGATCCGCAAGTTCCCGTCGCCCGGCCTGTTCGCCGGGATGATCGAGCAGGCGGGCCTGCGCCACGTCACCCACCGGCCGCTGTCGGGCGGCATCGTCGCGATCCATTCCGGCTGGAAGGTGTCGTGACCGGGACCGGCCGGCGGACGCCACGATGATCGGCGCCGCCGTCAACCTCGCCCGCGGGACGTATGTCGGCTTCGTGCTGGCGCGCGAGGGGGCGCTGGCCTTCGTCGACCCGTCCGGGCTGCCGCCGCACCTGGCGTTCGCCCTGCGGGTCGGCCGCATGCTGGAGCGGCCGGGCCTCGGCGCGGGCGCCGCGCGGCTCTCGGCCGGGCTGACGCGGCTCGGGCCGTCCTACGTCAAGTTCGGCCAGTTCCTCGCCACGCGCCCCGACATCGTCGGCATGGGCGCGGCGCTCGACCTCGAAAAGCTCCAGGACCGGGTGCCGCCCTTCCCGCAGGACCAGGCGGTCCGCGTGGTCGAGGCCGCCTTCGGCAAGCCGCTCGCCGCCCTGTTCGTCGCGTTCAGCGAGCCGGTGGCCGCGGCCTCGATCGCGCAGGTTCACAAGGCGGTGGTGCTCGATCCCGACGGGACGCGGCGCACGCTCGCCGTGAAGATCATGCGGCCGGGCGTGCGCGAGCGCTTCCAGCGCGACATCGCGGTGATGCGCTTCATCGCCCGCATCGTCCACGTGCTCTCGCCCCAGGCCGAGCGCCTGCGCCCGCGCGACGTGGTCGAGATCCTGGCGCGCTCCGTGATGATGGAGATGGATTTCCGGCTCGAGGCGGCGGCCGCCTCCGAACTGGCGCAGAACACGGCCGGCGACGACGACTTCCGCGTGCCCAGACCCGAATGGGAGCTGATCGCCCGCGACGTGCTCACCTGCGAGTGGATCGACGGCACGCGCCTGCACAGCGCCGCCGCGCTGACGGCCGCCGGCCACGATCCGCACGCGGTCGGCCGCACCGTGATCCAGAGCTTCCTGCGCCAAGCGATCCGCGACGGCTTCTTCCACGCCGACATGCACCAGGGCAACCTGTTCGTGGACGCGGCGGGCAAGCTCGTCGCGGTCGATTTCGGCATCATGGGCCGGCTCGGGCGCAACGAGCGCCGGTTCCTGGCCGAGATCCTGCTCGGCTTCATCCTGCGCGACTACCGCCGCGTGGCGCAGGTGCATTTCGAGGCCGGCTACGTGCCGGCGCACCACTCGGTCGACGACTTCGCGCAGGCGATCCGCGCCATCGGCGAGCCGATCCACCAGCGCCGCGCCGACGAGATCTCGATGGCCAAGGTGCTCACCCTGCTGTTCGACATCACCGCCCTGTTCGACATGAGCACGCGGACCGAACTCGTGATGCTGCAGAAGACCATGGTGGTGGTCGAGGGCGTGGCCCGCTCGCTCGATCCGCGGCTCGACATGTGGACCACCGCCGAGCCGGTGGTGCGGGGCTGGATCGCCCGCAACGTCGGGCCGCTGGGCCGCATCGAGGGCGCGGCGCACGCCGCCCGCACGCTGGCCGACGTGGTCTCCGACGTGCCGGACCTCGCGCTGCGCCTCAAGCGCCTGCTGCTCCGCCTCGACGAGGCGGCACCTAGCAACGCCCGCCGCCTGGAGCGGGTGGCGCGCGACGAGCGCCGCAAGGCGATCTGGCAGACGCTCGCGCTCTGGGCCATCGCCCTCGGCGTGCTGGTGCTGGCGCTGCGCTGAGAGCGATGGCGGGGCCCGATCGAAGGCGGCGGACGCCTGTCTTCGTCGCCCGATCCCGCCCGCATGAAAATCTTCAGACACCGCCGTTATCGTTGCCTCCCTGCGGTGATAGCAACGCCCTCCGTTTGAGGCAGACCATCGGCATGCGCCTCCGAACCCTGCACGCCGGCCTGTTCTCCGCGCTCGCCCTGTCGCTGACCCTGTGCGGCGCCTGGGTCGCGCAGCGGCTGACGGGCGAGCGCCTGAAGTCTCAGATCGGCACCGAGATGGCCGCCGTGGCCGATCAGGTGCGCAACGTCCTCGACCGCAGCATGTACGCCCGGTGGCGCGACATCCGCATCCTGGCGAGCGTCGCCCAGACCGCGGCGCCCACGCCCGACGCGCGCCGGGTCTGGCTCGATGCCATGCGCCAGACCTTTCCGGCCTATGCCTGGATCGGCTTCGCCGACCGGGACGGGGTCGTCACGGCCTCGACCGGGCGGGTGCTCGAAGGCGCCACCGTCCAGGCGCGGCCGTGGTTCCAGGCCGGCCTCGAGGCACCGTTCGCGGGCGACGTGCACGCCGCCCTCCTCTTGGAGAAGTACCTCCCGGCCGCCGCCGACGGCGCGCCCTGGCGCTTCTTGGATTTCGCCGCGCCCGTGCGCGACCCGGACGGCCGGGTCGAGGGCGTGGTCGGCGCGCACCTGAGCTGGGCCTGGGCCCGGGAGCTCACGCGCTCGTTCGTCGATCCCGTCGCGGCCAAGAACCCCGGCACGGACGTCCTGGTCGTCGATCGCGCCGGCCTCGTCATCCTCGGGCCGGCCGACCTGCAGGGCGTCGCGGTGCCCGAGGCCTCCGTGCTCTGGCGCAATGCCGGCCCCGGCGGCGCGCACGCGATCGAGACCTGGCCCGACGGCGTCGCCTACCTCGTCGGCGCCAGCCGGACGGTGGGGCTGAACGACTATCCCGGCCTCGGCTGGACGATCCTCGTGCGCCGGCCCGCCGAGATCGCCTTCGCCCCGGCCCAGCGGCTCGCGCACCAACTTCTCCTCGGCGGCCTCGTCCTCGCGGTCGCCGCCGCCCTGCTCGGCGTGGTGATCGGCCGCCAGATCAGCCGGCCGCTCCTGCGCCTGGCCGATGCCGCCGACGCGCTCGCCCGCGCGCCCGCCTCCGCGCCGGTCCTGCCGCTGGAGGGAACGAGCGAGCTGCGACGCCTCGCCGCCGCCCTGAACCGCATGTGGCAGGCCGTGGCCGAGCGCGACCAGCGGCTCGCCGAGGCCAACCAGAGCCTCGAACGGCGCGTGGCCGAGCGCACCGGCGAACTCGAGGCTATGCGCTGCACGGCCGAGCAGGCCAACCAGGCCAAGACCGAGTTCCTGGCCTCGATGAGCCACGAGATCCGCACGCCGTTGAACGGCGTCATCGGCTACACCGACATCCTGCTGGACCAGGGCGGCCTCGATCCCGCCCAGCGCCACGCCGTCGAGCGCATCCACGGGGCGGGGAGCGCGCTCCTGACCGTCGTCAACGACATCCTCGACTTCTCGAAGGTCGAGGCCGGCCTCGTCGTCATCGAACAGCGGCCGTTCGACCTCGCCACCCTGGTCGAGGATGCCGCCGCGATCGTCGCGATCAACGCCGGCGCGAAGGGGCTCCGCCTCGACGCGGCGATCGACGCGGACACCCCGACCGCGCTCATCGGCGACGAGAATCGCCTGAGGCAGGTGCTGCTGAACCTCCTCAACAACGCGATCAAGTTCACCAAGGGCGGCTCCGTGCGGCTCGACGTCGCCTGCCTCGCCCGCGACGCGGAAGCCTGCACCGTGCGCGTCTCGGTCTCCGACACCGGGATCGGCATCCCCGCGGACAGGCTCGACCGCCTGTTCCACCGCTTCTCCCAGGTCGACGGCTCGATCGGGCGCGAGTTCGGCGGCACGGGCCTCGGGCTGGCGATCTCGCGGCAGTTGATCGAGCTGATGGGCGGCGCGATCAGCGTGGCGAGCGAGGTCGGCCGCGGCTCGACCTTCGCCGTCACCGTCCGACTGGCCCGGGGGCAGGAGGCCGCGCAGGCCGCGGCCCCGCGTGCCGAGGTGGTCTCGGCGGGCGGGGCCCGGATTCTCCTCGTCGAGGACATGGTGATCAATCAGGAGATCGCCTGCGCGATGATCGAGCGGGCCGGCCATCGCGTCGACGTGGCCGGCGACGGCGCCGAGGCGGTCGCGGCGGTGCAGGCCAGGGTCTACGACCTCGTGCTGATGGACGTGCAGATGCCCGGCATGGACGGGCTGGCGGCCACGCGCCACATCCGGGCGCTCGCTCATCCGGCCAGCGCGGTGGCGATCGTGGCGATGACCGCCAACGTCCTGCCGGCCGACGTCGAGCGGTTCCGGGCCGCCGGCATGGACGACCACATCGGCAAGCCGTTCAGGCGCGCCGAGCTCTACGCCGTCATCGACCTCTGGGCCGGACGCCCGAGGGCCGCGGCCGCGTGAGCGTCCTGCTCGCGCTGCCGGGATTGACGCCTCGATCCCGGCGCGCCCTGATGCGGCGATGACGAAGCCGCTCGCCGACCGCCGCGTCCTCCTGATCGTCGGCGGGGGCATCGCCGCCTACAAGGCCCTCGACCTGATCCGGCGCCTGCGCGAGCGCGGCGCCGCCGTCCGCCCGTTGCTGACGCGGAGCGCGCAGGAGTTCGTGACGCCGCTGGCCGCCGCCGCGCTTGCCGGGGTGCCGGCCCACACCGACCTGTTCGACCGGGCCGACGAGGCCGAGATCGGCCACATCGGGCTGGCGCGCGAGGCCGATGCGGTGGTGGTGGCGCCCGCCACCGCCAACCTGATGGCGCGGATGGCCACCGGCCACGCCCCCGACCTCGCCACCACGGTGCTGCTCGCCACCACCCTGCCGATCCTCATCGCGCCGGCGATGAACGTGGCGATGTGGGCGCATCCGGCCACCCGCCGCAACCTCGCGACCCTGCTCACCGACGGCGTCCGCGTCGTCGGCCCGAATGCCGGCCCGATGGCCGAGCCCGAGACCGGCGTCGGGCGCATGGCCGAGCCGGTGGAGATCGCCGACGCCCTCGCGGCCATGCTGGCCGAGACCGCGGCCGAGCCCGCCGGGTTCGGCTTCCTGTCCGGCCGTCCACGCAAAGCCCCCGGACCGCTCGCCGGCCGGCGGGTGCTGGTCACCTCGGGACCGACCCACGAGCCGATCGACCCGGTGCGGTTCATCGCCAACCGCTCGTCCGGCCGCCAGGGCCACGCCATCGCCGCGGCTGCGGCCCAGGCCGGGGCCGCGGTGACGCTGGTCTCGGGCCCGGTCGCGATCCCCGATCCGCCGGGCGTCGCCGTGGTGCGGGTCGAGACCGCCCGCGAGATGCTGGCGGCGGTGCAGGCCGCGCTGCCGGCCGCGGTCGCGGTGTTCGCGGCCGCCGTCGCGGACTGGCGCCCGGACGCCGCGCAGGGCTCGAAGATCAAGAAGGACGGCGCGCCGCCCGCGCCGCTGGCGCTGATCGAGAACCCGGACATCCTGGCCACCATCGCCGGCCTCGGCGAGGGGCGCCCGACCCTCGTCGTCGGCTTTGCCGCCGAGACCGATCGGGTGATCGAGCACGCCCGCGCGAAGATCGTGCGGAAAGGGTGCGACCTCATCGTCGCCAACGACGTCTCGGCGTCCGGCGGGGTGATGGGCGGCACCGCCAACACCGTCCACCTGATCGCGCGCGACGGCACGGTCGAGACCTGGCCGAGGCTGGACAAGGACGAGGTCGGCCGGCGGCTGGTCGCGCGGTTTTCGGCGTTGCTCGCCGACTGAACCGTCGCCTGCCCGGCGACCGTCGCAGTGCCGTGGCCGAGCGCCCGGAACCCTGCCCGCCGGGTTGGGGATCAGACGCGATACCGGCCGTTGCGCTTGACCAGCACCGGCGTGCCCACCGGCACGCGCTCGTAGAGGTCGACGATGTCCTCGTTGAGCATGCGGATGCAGCCCGACGACATCTGCTCGCCGATGCTCCACGGCTCGTTGGTGCCGTGGATGCGGAACAGGATGTCGCGGCCGCCCTGGTGGAGGTAGAGCGCCCGCGCGCCGAGCGGGTTGTCGAGGCCGCCCTTGCGCGAGCGGTCGATGTCGGGATGCAGCGCGACCATGGTGGTGGTGGGCGTCCAGTCCGGCCAGACGCCTTTTCGGCCGACGCGGGCCTCGCCCTTCCACGAGAAGCCGAGCTTGCCCACGCCGACGCCGTACTGCACGGCGGTTCCGTCGGGCTGGACCAGGGCGAGTTGGCGGCGGTCGATGTCGACGACGATCGTGCCCGGCCGCTCAGGGCCGGCATAACTCACCACCTGCCGGCGGTATTTCGGATCGAGCCGGCCGGTATCGACCAACGGCACGTCGAAGGGCTTGTCCGCTTGCGTGCCGACGTACCACGCGGATTCGTCGTCGGCTGCGACGTTCACCGGGCCGCGCTGGTTGCAGGCGGCGAGCGGAGCGATCACCAACGCGGCGATCAGGGTCCGGCGGGTGTGCATGGGGCCTCGCCATACGGGGTGGTCGTGAGGGCCCTGCCTATCCTCTCCCCGCTCCGCGCGATGTGACTTCGGCGCCGCAGCGGAGGCCGAAGCGCCCCGTCGCCGGCCCGGATTCCGCCTCGTTCGGCGCGCTGCCCCGCCCTATCTTCCTCCGATGGGTTCCGAGACGAGGCGCGACATGGCCGATACCCTGACCCTCCCCGGCGCGGAAGGGGTTCTGCCCGAGACGCTCCTGCGTCCGGCGATCCACCTCGACCATTGCGTCATCCACGTCACCGACTGGGCGCGCGCCAACGCCTTCTACGGCGACGTGATCGGCGCCGAGGTGATCGCCGCCGGCGCCGGCTTCGTCTACCGCTTCGGCGGCGTACAGTTGAACGGCCACGGCCCGGGCCTCGATCCGGAGCCGCTCGCCGAGAAGCCGGTGATGCCGGGCGGCAGCGACCTCTGCTTCCGCTGGTCCGGAACGATCGAGGGCGCGATGGCGCATCTGGCCGCCTGGGGCGTACCGGTCGAGCGTGGCCCGGTCGAGCGCCGCGGCGCGGCCGGGACCGGCACCAGCGTCTACTTCCGCGATCCGGACGGTTCGCTGATGGCGTTCATCACCTATCCGGAGACGTGAGATGTTTTTGCGCCTCCACCGGCGGGCTTCCGGCCGTCCGGGGATGCGGCGCCCGTCCCGCCACCGCTGAAACGCCGGCGGTCACGCCCGGCTCTGGGCGAGCGCCTGGTTGGTCTGCTCCAGGCGCAGCGCGAGTTCCCGCATCAGCGCGATGCTGATCTGCGGAAACTGCGCCAGCAGTTCGAGGAACACGCCCCGATCGATGCGCAAAGCGGTCGCCGCGGTCTCGGCCGTCACCGTGGCGGAGCGCGGCTGGTCGGCCAGGATGCCCATCTCGCCGACCAGCGCGTTGGCGCCGAGGAGCGCCAGCCGCACCGGCCCCGCCGCGCCGTCGAGGGTGACCGCGGCGCTGCCCTCCAGGATCAGGTAGGCGGCATCCGCGACGTCGCCGTGGGAGAAGAACCTCTGGCCCGCCTCGAAGTGGACCCGTTCGCTCGTGAAGGCCAGGAGCTTGAGCCGCGACGGCTCCACCCCTCGGAACAGCGGCACCTGCCTGAGCGAGGTCACCTCGGTGTCGAGGGTCATGGACATGCTCCGGACCGCGCCGGCTGTCGCGACGCCGCCGGCGCGTCCATCCATGCGGCTCGATGCCGCCTTGTCCAGCCCCGTGCCCCGCGCCGCGTGCGGCGGCTTGACCCGGATGTGCCGCGCGGCCGGATCGGGCATGCCTGGACCGTCGACGGGAGATGCGATGCGCCGAGCCACCCTGTTCCGCCGCGCGCGCCGGGCGGCGCTCTGCGCCTGCCTCGTGACGGGGGCCGGTCCGGCCGCCGCCCGCCTGAACCGGACCGAACTCGCCCGCGTCGCGGCAGCGCCCGCCCCGGATGCGCGGGTGCCCCTCGACCTCGTCTTCGGCGATGCGGGGCGCGGGGGCACGACGACGCTCGGGGCGGCGCTCGGCGGCCGCGCGACCCTGATGCTGCCGGTGGACTACACCTGCGGCAACGTCTGCGATCCGATGCTGGCGCTGTCGGGCACGGCGCTCGCCGCCACCGGCCTCGTCGCCGGGCGCGATTACAGCCTCGTCCTCGTCGGCATCGACCCGCGCGACGACGCGGCGGCGGCCCGGCGCATGCGCGATGCCGACCTCGGGACGCCGGCGCTCGCCGCGAAGGCCGCCGCCCTCGTCGGCGACGCGGCCGCGGTGGCGCGGCTGACCCGGGCGCTCGGCTACGGCTTCGTCTACGATGCCGGCACCGACAGCTTCGCGCATCCGGCGGCCGCGATGCTGCTCACCGGCGACGGCCGGGTCGCCCGCGTGCTCTCGCCGCTGGCGCTCAACGGGCGCGACCTGCGGCTGGCGCTGGTCGAGGCCGGCGAAGGCAGCACCGGCGGCCTGACCGACCGCCTCGCCCTGCTCTGCTACGGCTACGACGCCGCCACAGGCCTCTACACGCCGCTGATCCGGCGCATCCTCGGCGCGGCGGCCGCGGCGACCATCCTCGCGATCGCCCTCGGCATCCTCATCCTGAGCCGGCGCCCGCGGCGGGCGTGAGCGCGCTCACCGCTCGGTCGCGAGGCCCGGCTTGTCCGCGCTCGGGGGCGCGCGACCGGCGCTGGCGTTCGGTTGAGGCGAGTCGATCGGCTCCGCGTCCGTCGTCGGCGTCGGGCTGTCCTCCGGCGCCGGCATCGGCGGGAGCGGCGTCGCGTTCGGTTCCGGCACGGTCGCGGCCGGCGCTTTGGCCGCACCCTTCACCATCTCGCGATTCGTCATGCCTGGAAGACCTCTTCTAGCCCCACGGCCAAGGTCCGGCCGCGGGCATCCATGTGTTGCAACGCGACCGCCGGGGCGCGGTTGCGGCTAAGCTTGGGCATGAAGCGTGAGAGGAACCTTCGGATATTGGCGAAGGTTGTGAAGGGGTAGAAGAGAAGCCTGAGGAGGAGCTGATGGCATCCGGTAATTCGACCTCGAAGCGAGGCTTTGCGTCGATGGATCTCGAGCGGCAGCGGGAGATCGCCAGCAAGGGCGGCCGCAGCGTGCCGGCCGAGAAACGCTCGTTCTCGCAGGATCGCGAATTGGCTTCATCGGCCGGCCGCAAGGGTGGGCAGTCCACCGGTACGGGTCGCGACGGCGCCGAGTGATCCATCGTCCTCTACGATGCGCGGCGTCTGCCCGGTGACGGGCGGGCGCCGTTTTTCGTCGTGCCGGCGCGTTGCAGGCAAGCAAATGCCCGCCACCGTCGTCCGGGGCGGGCCTTTGTGTGACGCGGAGAGGGGGATGGTGCGGCGCCGGCTCAGGAGATGCAGCGGCCCGGCACCATGCGGCGCGCCTCCGGGCCGACGAGCGAGCTGAGCGCCGCCTCGCAGCCCTCCCGCATCGTCCGGCGCGGCTTCAGCGGAGGCTTGACGAGATCCTTGTCGATCTCCTGCGCGGTCTCGACGGCAGATGAAGCGGCGCGGCCTCGATCGGATTGAAGACTGGCAACCCGCGTCGGGCTGATGACGATCGAGACCGGCCGCATGCCGGGCAACGGCTTCAGAGCGGGCTGGTCCGGTGCCACGACGATCGCGGGAGCCACCCACTGGTCGGCGCTCGCCCGCACCATCGGATGGACGAGGAATGTCAGGATCACGGCCGGTGCACTCACGCTGAGAACGAAGCCGGAGCGAAGCATCGTCGTGATCTCCGAGTGGGAGCTTGACAGGATGTTCCGACAACGCGTCTTCCGCGTTCCGGTTCCTTCACTGCCACGCTTTCGCCGAAATCAGTATTCGGACGCCGTTCCGAAAAACGTGCGCGGCCGCACGGTCCGCGTCCACGGCCGTGCACAGTGGCTTGGGGATCACACCGGTCCGAAAAAGTGTTGCGTCGCGGAACCCGTCCACCCGTGGATCGTTCTCACGGCACCCGGCCAACTGGTCCTCCCCGCATTCCCCTTGTGCATCGGCCGGAACCTCATCGACGGGTCGGAGCTTCTCCGGCCCGTTTTTTTGTGCCGGCACGAGACGCGCGGCCAACAAAAAACCCCGGCTCGCCGCCGGGGTTTGGTGTCGTCCGCGAAGTTCGCCGTGCCGCCGCGCCGTCTTCGCGTGTCAGGCGGTCTTCGCCTCGCGCCGCCGTGCGGTCTGCTGGAAGAACAGCGCCTGGCTGATCACCGCGGAGACGTTGGCGGGCTGGAACGGCTTCGCGATGAGGAAGGCCGGCTCCGGCCGCTCGCCCGTGAGGAACCGCTCCGGGTAGGCGGTGATGAAGATCACCGGCACCTCGAAGGTCTTCAGGAGGTCGTTGACCGCGTCGAGCCCGGAGGAGCCGTCCGCGAGCTGGATGTCGGCGAGGATCAGGCCGGGGCGCTTGCTGTCGGATGCGATCTTGACCGCCTCGGTGCGGGTGCGCGCGACGCCGATGACGTTGTGGCCGAGCCCCTCGACCAGGGCCTCGAGGTCCATCGCGATCAGCGGCTCGTCCTCGATGATCAGGATGTCGGTCGCCATGTCGGCGGCGAGTTCGCGGCCCGCCTCGTCGACGAGGTCGCGCACCTGGCCGACGTCGACGTCGAGGATGATCGCCGCATCCTCCTCGGAGAAGCCTTCGAGGCAGGAGAGCAGGAACGCTTGGCGCGGGAGCGGGGTGATCTGGCCGAGCCGGACCTCAGCGGGCAGGTCGTGCTGGACCTGTTCGCCGCGGCCGTTCACCGGAAGCGAGTTCCAGATACGGGTAAACACCCGGAACAGATCCGCCTTCACGTTGGTGCTGCGACCGAGCGTGTCCGGCTCGTTGACCAGCGTCTCCAGCGTGGCCGCCACGTAGGCGTCGCCCGCCACCTGACTGCCCGTCAGCGCACGGGCGTAGCGCCGCAGGTACGGCAGGTGCTGCACCACAAGTTGCGATGTCGACATACGATCCCCTGTGCCTTGGCGGCCTTTATCCCAACCTGCCGCCCCAACGCGAGGGCGACGACTCCGTTCCGGAGGGGGCGGAACCGGCCATGACCCGCCGCGTTGCAGGGGCAGCCATGACGGATGTGACGCCGCAAGACAATGCGAGACGGCCATGCGCGGATGCCGCCGACGGCATCAGGGGGATCAGAGGTATGACGGAAGTCGGAAAGGCAGGGCTCCCGCGTGGCGGAGCCGTGCCCCGCGCGGGTGACGAGGCTGGCGTCGAGGGCCCTTGCGATCGGGTAAACCTCGCGGCGAGGCGGGACACGGTGATGTCCCGGGGGCTCAGCGACCAGACCCAGATGCGTCTCGGCAACCATCTGCGCGCGATGTACGACGGCATCCTGCAACAGCCCGTGCCCGACCGGTTCCGCGACCTGATCGAACGCCTCGATGCGGGCGAACCCGACACGCCCTAGAGACGTGCCCGCTCCGGTCGGATCGCGCCTCCAAGCTCTTGTGTGGTCGTACACTTTCGCGACGAACCGGCATCCGCGTCGTCAGGGCGTGCTTCGAGAAAGGTCCGGCGTCCTTCGGGGGCTTTCCACGGGACCGGCCGGTCCCGCGGAAGGCCGGTTCGTGGTTACAGGGTCGGCGAGCGGCCGCGCATCAGGCCGATCACGGCCGAGATGGCGAACAGGACGATCGCGACGAAGAACACGAGCTTCGCGGCCTCCATCGCCGTGCCGGCGATGCCGCCGAAACCGAGCAGGGCGGCCACGAGGGCCACGACGAGGAACGTTACGGCCCAACCGAGCATCTGCGTCGTCCTTCAAAATCTGGACGCGGACTTGACCGCGACCTTCTGACATTAAGAACGTCAAGTCGTTGTTTCGGTTCCGTCGGCGCGAATGCCTGCACACCGCAAAAACCGTCGCTGCTTGAGCGGGGTAGCCGCCGACGCTGCGAAATCCCGCCTCAGCCCCTCGCACCGGCGGGCGGGCGGCGCCATATGGGAGCATGGGGCCGCGAGGCCGTGCCGGAACGGATCGATCCAGCACGGCGTTCGTAGTGCCAAGCCCGAAGCGAGAGATTCGCGATGAGAAAAGCCTCAGCCCTGGTCCAGCGCCTCACCGAAACCCTGACGGCTGCGGCGGATGCCGCGGCGCGCGGGCTGGAGGACCTGCTCGATTCCGTCGTGCCGAGGCCGCAGGCCCGCCTCGTGCCCGTGCGCGTCCGGCGGGCCGGACCCGAAAGACGCGGCTGACCGACCTTCGCCGCGACCGTCCCTTTCAAAGGCCGTCCCGCAGGGCGGCCTTTTTCACGCGCCCTTGTTCATGCGCCCTTGTTCATGCGCCCTTGCCCACGCCCTTGCATGAGCGCCGTTCCTTCCGGGATTCCAGCCTCGGACGCCAAGCCGGGCCGGCTGCGCGACGGCGAGCCGACCGGCGGATGGGCCGCGGGTGTCCGCCGGCGCCCGGCGGTGCCGGGAGCGGGTCGGTTGTCTTCCGCACTTGCCGGTGGTGCCGATGCTCCCTTAAGTCGCGCTCGGCCGCCCGTGCCGCCGCCGGGCCTGTCCGGCGCGCCGGACTTGCTGGGACCTTGCGACACATGGCGTTCTGGACGCACGGGCGGCGAATCCTCGGCTGCGGCGGGACACGGCGGCCGTTGCTCGGGACGGCCGTGGCGGGACTGATCCTGGGGCTCGGCAGCGTCACCATCGGATCGAGCCTGGTCCACGCCTCCGAGCGCGGTGGGCTCTTCGACTTCTTCGAGCAGCTCTTCCGCGGGCCCGCCAGCCCCGAGGTCGCGCCGCCGGCGCACCGGCCCGGCCGCTACGCCAACCTGCCCGACGGTCGCCGCATCGGCGCGGCCCGCCCCGTGTACCACACCCCGCGGCCGCTGGCCGACCTGTCGCTCGGCCGCGCGCGTCGCGCGAGCCGGCGGCGCCCGGTCCCCGTGGCGCTGGCCTCGACGGGCCAGCGCACGGTCTGCGTGCGGATGTGCGACGGCTACTTGTTCCCGCTCGGACATCTCGGGGCGCGGGCCGACATGCCGGTCCACGCGGCCGCCTGCGCCGCCGCCTGCCCGGGCGCACCGACCAGCCTGTACACGCTCGCCGCCCGCGAGACCGAACTCGACCGCGCGATCAGCCCGCAGGGGTTGCCCTACCGCGCCTCGGCGCTGGCCGACGTCTACCGTCAGCGCCGGGTGGCGGACTGCGCGTGCCGCCCGCCCGGGGGCGCCCCGCCGCTGCCGGTCGTCCAGGACCAGACCCTGCGCAAGGGCGACGTGGTGGCCACCCTGGGCAGCGCCGACGTGGTGACCGGAATCCGTGCCGGCTCGGTCGCGCGGGTCGACTTTCGCGATGCCGCGCTCGGCCCCGGCCGAAGCCGGGCGATCGAGGCGAAGGTCGGCGCGCTCCGCCGCGATGCCGAGGCGCGCGCCTTCCGCCGGACCCTGCGGCCGGCCGACCGCGGCGGGCTCGTGCAGGTGGCCTCCGCCGGTGCGGGCTTCCCGATCCCCGGGCCTCCGCCCGGCGATCCCGCACCGATCCGCGTGGTTTCGCCCTCCCCGTTCCTGCGCTGATCTTTTCCGGCACGCTCGCGGGAGCCGTCCTCGCGCGTGACCCATGCACCCGGTTGTCCCGCGGGGCACGATGGCGTAGCCGGGACGCGGCCATCGGGGCGGAACGCGGGCGGAGGGGCCTTCGATGGCGGAGATCGATGCGGCGCCGGACTTCGATCCGGCGCTGCCCCCGCCCGGCCGGATGGTGGCGCTGGGGCCCCTCGTGCGCCGCCGGGTCGCGCCGAACGGCGGGCCGTTCACGGCAAGCGGCACCTGCACCTACGTCGTCGGACACGGCCGCGTCGCGGTGATCGATCCCGGGCCCGACGATGCGGCGCATGTCGCGGCGCTGCTCGCCGACCTCGGGTCCGAGGCGGTCGCGATGATCGTCGTCACCCATACCCACCGCGACCACTCCCCCGGCGCACGCCTGCTGAAGGCACGGACCGGCGCGCCGATCGTCGGGTGCGGCCCCCACCGGGCCGCCCGGGCGCTCGCCGCGGGCGAGGTCGCGCATCTCGACGCCGCCGCCGACCGCGACCACCTGCCGGATCGGGCGATGCGGGAGGGCGAGACGCTCTCCGGCGACGGCTGGACGCTCGTCGCGGTCGAGACCCCGGGCCACACCATGAACCACCTCGCCTTCGCCCTGCCGGAGGCGGAGGCCCTGTTCTCCGGCGACCACGTGATGGCGTGGTCGACCAGCATCGTCGCGCCGCCCGACGGTTCGATGCGCGCCTACATGGACTCGCTCGACAGGCTGCGCGGGCGAAGCGAGACCATCTACTGGCCGGGCCATGGCGGCCCGGTGCGCGACCCGCGCCGGTTCGTGCGCGGGCTCGCCAACCACCGCCGCCAGCGCGAGGCGGCGATCCGGGCGCGGGTCGCGGCCGGCGCCGCCACGATCCCCGCGATCGTCGCGGCGATCTACCAGGGGCTCGACCCGCGGCTCGAGGGGGCTGCGGCGCTCTCCGTGTTCGCCCATCTCGAGGATCTGGTGGAACGCGGCCTCGTGGTGACGGACGGTGCGCCGCGGCACGATGGGGTTTTCGGGCGCGCGGAGGATGCGGGCTGAGGAAAATGCCGACAGGGCCGGCTCGATCGTCACCCGGCCGGGTCCGCCCGATCGGCTTCCGATCGTTACGACGGACTTAGAGCATTTTCCATGATCCCTGGATCACGGAAGATGCTCCAAGTCTCCGTGTGGTCGCATTTTCTTCACGCGAGCCGGTATCCACCTCGCTGGAAAATGCTCTAGCGCGGCTTGGTGAGCGTGACGTTCACCGTGCAGGGCAGGATGGCCTGGAGAAACGGGATCTTCGAGAGAACGAAATAATACACCGTTGCGGCGATGCCGGAACGCTGCCGATATTCCGGGTGATGCTCGACCTTCATGTCGAGCCCGAGCCCCTTCGCGTCGCGCGCCAGCCGGTCGAGCAGGATGACGTCTTCATCGACGCTGGCAAAGTGCCGCTTCCCGGCGGTTCGGCGCTTGGCCACGTCGTAGACGAAACGCGGCGACGACGGCTCGTACAGCATCACCAGGCGCCCGCCGGGCTTCAGCACGCGATGGACTTCGGACAGGACGGCGTCGTAGCGCGAGCCGATGATGAAATGATGGAAGGCGGCAAAGCAGAACACCAGGTCGAACCGGTCATCCTCGAACGGCAGGGCCACGGCGGAGCAGGCCCATTTCTCGTCGATCCTCGCGCCGATCAGGGTCTCGTACTTCGCGGAATTGCGGATCGCGTCGTGACTGAGATCGCTGGTCACGACGTAGGCGTCCGGGACCCGGGACTTCGCGATGATGCTGGCCCATCCGTGCCCGGCACCGAGTTCGAGGATGCGTTCGCCCGGGACGATCCGCAGGCGGTCGACCAGGGATCGGAAGACGATCATCACCCGGGATTTGTAGATCACGTTCTCGAAGAGGTCGGCGTCCGGCCCTTCGCCGCGATCGTTCGACCAGAATTCGAGTTCCTTGACGTCGCTGCTCGACAGGAGCGACCCATCGATCGCGACGCGCACGCCCCGGTCTTCCCGGAACGCGGCTTCGGGAGGCATCGAAAAGGCGGTGCTCGACATGGCCGGACCCTGCGATCGCTGCAGCCCGGCTCATCGGATCACCGTCGGACGCGCAGCGCGGACGTTATAGACGGCCAGTCCGGTGCGGTCTCCGAAGACGGGCTCTCTCGTGTCGGCTTGTCCCGGTCATTTCCGTCTCTTGCCTTACGATTAGGGTTATCGCGTCGCGGGCTGCGGGGGCCGCCGTGGCGTTCGCGGCATGTCCGGCGGGTGACCCCCGGGCGGCGCGCCCGTGCCGGACGCCGATGCGCAGGGGGGATCTCCCGCCCGCGACGGTGCGAGAGCCGGCGCGCGGCAAGAGACTATTTCACGGCCAGCGCCAGGTTCGCGACCTCGTCGAGATAGGCCCGGATGCGGTCGGCGTTGACGCCGAGATCGCGCGGGCCGAGCCGCGAGGCGGAGCGGACGTCGATGCGGGCGCCGTCGGCGCGGGGGTGGACGCGCACGGTGACGTCGTCGGGCAGGTTGAGGACCAGGCTGCGCGCGACGGCCTCGATCCGGCCGTTGCCGAGCCGGCCGCCCGGGCGGATCGCCTCGACGATCTGCCAGCGCCGGTTCACCGCGGCCTTGCGCGCGAGCTCGAACGCTGCGTCGGCGCCGATGTCGAGGGTCAGCGGCGCGATCTGTGGATAGGCGGCGCGCTGCTGCTCGCGCGCCGCGGGGCCGGGATCGGCGGGATAGCGCCCGTTGCGTGCCGCGAAGGCTTGGCGCGACCGCGAAAAGGCCGGCGGGTTGTCCACGTCGGTGGCGACGTCGGTGAGCGCCGGAAGCCGCAGGCCGCGGAACGCCGCGTAGGCCGGGTAGGCCAGCACGAGGATCGCGAGGAACAGCCCGGCCAGGGCCGCGCCGAGGCCGCGCGCGCCCTCGCGCCAGACCCGAACGAAGGCGAACGCGGACAGCAGCACCGCCAGCAACGCGACGGCGAGGCCGCCGGCGAGCGTCGCCAGCGCCGGGCCGGCCTCCGCCCGCGGATCGCGCACCAGCACGATCGCGATGCCCGAGACGAGGAGCGAGAACAGGGCGGCCCGCTTGGCGAGCGGGCCGGCGCGGGTGACGGGTTCCTCGACGAGCAGGCGGCGCATGGCTTCGGTCTGGTTCGCGATCGGTGCAAGCTATACCGGCCGGGGCGTTCCGGCGCCACTCGCGGAGCCGCCCAGGTCTGCTATAGCCTCGCCCCGTGATGCCGCGTTCCCGCCCCGCCGAGCCGAGCCCGGCCACCGTCGACCGCTTGGCCGACCGCTTGGCCGTTCCTTTGGCCGTTCCTTTGGCCGACCCTTCGGCCGACCCTCTGCGGGTCTGGTTCCGCTTCATCCGCCTGAACCGGCGGGTGACGGCGGCGATGGGCGTGGAGTTGCGGGCGATCGGGCTCTCGATCCCGCAATTCGACGTGCTCTCGACGCTGACCGAGCGCGAGGGCCTGACCCAGCGGGATCTGGCCGCCCGCCTCTACGTCACCAAGGGCAACGTCTCGGGGCTGATCGACCGCCTCGTCGAGGCGGGGCTGGTGGAGCGCCGCGCGATCCCCGGCGACCGCCGCTCGCACGCCCTCCACCTGACCGGGGCCGGGTCCGAGCTCGCCCTCCGCGGGCTCGCGGCGCAGGCAGCCTATGTCGGCCGCACGCTCGGGCGGCTCGGCGCCGCCGACCTCGCGGACTTCGAGGCCCTGGTCCTGCGCTGGCGCGCGCTGGCCCGTCACGATTCGGCGCGTCACGATCCGGAAAGCCCAACTCAGGGCGCGTAGGCCCGCGCCGTCCCGGGGATGTCGGCCGCAGTCGGCAGCCGCAGGGGCGACGCTCCCTCGTCGCGGGGCTCCGGATCCGCCGGCCCCTGCGCGGGGCGGACCCTGACGGCGCCCCAGGGCCCGGCGATGTCGAAGGCCATCGCCGGGCGGCCCGGCTCCGCGCCCTTCGCACCGATCTCCGCCCGCGCCCGGACGCTGCGGCCGGGCAGCGAGACCTGCCCGCGCAGGGCGCCCGTCAGGCTCGCGGCCTTCAGCGAGCCCTCGCCGATCTCGCCGATGCCGTCGGCGAACTTCAGCGCGACCACGGCCCGCTCGAAGGGCGTGCGCCCGTTCCGGCGGGCGAGCGCGCCGGGCGCGACGGCGCCGTTGCGGTGCATCACGTCGGCGAGGTCGAGGCCGGCGATCATGCCGCCATCGATGGCGAAGGCGGCGCGCCCGCCGACGCGCGCGGTGAGGTCGGCGACGTCGCGGCCGCTGCTCTCCAGGGCGAACTGCCCCTGCGTGCCCCCGAGCACCCAGCGCGATTCGCCGAAGTCGGCCAGGAGGGCGCCGAGATCGAGCCGGTCGAAGGCGCCCTGCGCCCTCACCTCCGTCTCCGCCCCGTCCGCGCCGGACGTGGACAGGGCGACGCGGCCCTTGAGCGTCGCGCCCTGGATCGCGGCGCGGTTGAGCGCGACCTCGACCGAACCCGGCCGCACCAGGACGCTGGCCGCGAGGTCCTCCAACAGGAGCGGCCCGATCCGGCTCTCGCTCGCCGAGATCCGCAGGTCGAGGTCGCCGCCGGTGAGCGGCGCCAGGGCGAGAGGCCGCGCGGCCTCGCCCGTCTCCGGTGCGAACATCCGCATCAGGCCGCCGAGCAGCGGCGCGAGGTTCAGGCTCTCGGCCGCCAGCGTCGCCTGGACCGAGGCGCGGGTCTCGCCCAGGCTCACCGAGCCCGCACCCTCCAGCACGTCGTCGCCGACCGTCGCGCGCATGGGCGCCAGCGACAGCGTGCGCCCGGCGGTCTCGAAGCGCCCGTCGAGGGTGAAGGCCTGGATGAAGGGCGCGAGCGCGACCGCGCCGCCGATCCAGGCCAGCGTCTCCGGGAGCGAGCGGGTCTCGATCCGGCCCTGTCCGGCGAGCGCGAGGCCGCCGGCGGTGGTGGCGTTCCCGGCGGCGTTGAGGCGGCCGGCGGGCCATTCCGCGTCCAGCGCGAAGGGCGAGGCGGCCCCGTTCAGCAGGTCGGCCGCGCGGATGCCGACGAGGGTCAGGCTCGTGCGCGCGCCGCGCCAAGTCAGGCTGGCCGCCGCATCGAGGGTGGCGCTCCAGAGCGGCCAGGCGAGGGTGAGGTCCACGTCCTGCGCGCCGCCGGCGGGCGCATCCAGCGTCGCGCGGGTCAGCGTGATGCGGCGGGGATGCGATCCGCCCTGCGCGACCCGCCCGGCGACGCGGCGCATCGGCTCGGCCCAGCCCGCGTCGTCGCCGCCTCGGGGCAGGTGGATCGTGGCGCCACCGAGGACGAGGCTGCCGACGTCGGCCCGGCCCGAGAGCAGGGCCAAGGGATTGAGTTCGAGGACGAGGCTGCCGCCCTCGATCAGCGCAGGGGCGCCGGGCTGCGCGGCGGCGAGCCGGGTGCGGGCGAAGCTGAGGCGCGGCATCGGCAGCAGCGTCATCGTGGTCGCGCCCTCGGCGGTGAGCGCGAGCCCGTAATCCCGCAGGCCCCGGCTGACGAAGGCCGCCGCGGTCGGGGTTCCGACGGGCCAGGGCAGCATCGCGGCCCCGGTGACGAGGGCGGCGAGCGACGCGAGGCCGAGGACGGGCAGGATGCGGCGCGGCGACATTGCACTCCGGGCTGACGGGCGCGTCCCGAGGCGGCCGTGGAGCGGCGCGACGCGGGACGAGGGCCGGCGCGGGAGGTTTCAGGCTGTCCCCACCGTCACCTGCCGGACCGTTCCGGTGATTCCCATAGCCGCTCCGATGGGCTTTGTCTGCCTGTCGCCTCCCCTGCCGCCCACGGGGTCGCGGTCGGCCGGCGCGATTGTAGGTCCGGATGCGGGCGCGGCCCGACTGGACCGGAACGCGGGAATCGGGGACAGCAGGGCTCGAGGCGATCGGCGCGGCGGTGCACGGTCCGGAGGGGTTGGGGTCGATGAAGAAGGTCTATGCTGATCCGACGGTGGCGCTCGCCGGCCTGCTGCGCGACGACATGATGGTGATGTGCGGCGGCTTCGGCCTCTGCGGCATCCCCGACGCGCTGATCGAGGCGGTGCGGGAATCCGGCGTCAAGGGCCTGACCGTCGTCTCGAACAACGCCGGCATCGACGGGGTGGGGCTGGGCAAGCTCCTCGACACCCGGCAGGTCGCCAGGATGATTTCCTCGTACGTGGGCGAGAACAAGGAGTTTGCCCGCCAGTACCTCGGCGGCGAGTTGCAGATCGAGTTCAACCCGCAGGGCACGCTGGCCGAGCGCATCCGCGCGGGCGGGGCCGGCATCCCGGCCTTCTTCACCAAGACCGGCGTCGGCACCAAGGTCGCGGAGGGCAAGGAGGTGCGGGACTTCGACGGCGAGCCCTTCGTGATGGAGCGCGGGCTGTTTGCCGACCTCGCCCTCGTCCACGCCCATACCGGCGACACCGAGGGCAACCTCGCCTACCGGATGACGGCGCGCAACTTCAACCCGATGATGGCGACCGCGGCCAAGGTGACGGTGGCGCAGGTCGAGCACCTCGTGCCGCCGGGCACGATCGACCCGGACAACATCCACACGCCGGGCATCTACGTGAAGCGCATCATCCACGTGCCGGCGCGCGAGAAGCGGATCGAGCAGCGCACGGTGCGCAAGCGGACCGAGGCCGCGCCGGCGGGCGCCGGCGGCGGCGCCATCTGATCCGCACCGGAACCCGGCCGGCAGGCCGCAAGCGCGAAGGCGCGCCGCCGCAGGTGCGGCGGACGGCGCGAGACGCGCCTCACAGAGGAACCGGCCGGCAGGCCGCAAGCGCGACCGCGCGTCGCCGCAGGTGCGGCGGACGGCGCGAGACGCGCCTCACAGAGGAACCGGCCGGCAGGCCGCAAGCGCGACCGCGCGTCGCCGCAGGTGCGGCGGACGGCGCGGGACGCGCCTCACAGGAGGATTAAAAAATGGCCTGGACCCGCGAGCAGATGGCGGCGCGCGCCGCGAAGGAGCTTGAGGACGGCTTCTACGTGAACCTCGGCATCGGCATCCCGACGCTGGTGTCGAACT
>NZ_CAXTHR010000057.1:0-24598 GCF_964244095.1 uncultured Methylobacterium sp.
GTATCCACCTCGCTGGAAAATGCTCTAGTCCAAAATCTCCGACGATCCGGTGCCCGGATATCCCACGCGACGACGGTCCGAGCTTCGTCATCGGTCAGGATTCCGAGGGACACCGGGTCGCCATCGGGACGCATGCAAGGGCGGCCTGTTCAGAAGTCGCCAGGATGCGATCCGCTGTGCCGCCGCCGGGACGCTGCGGCGGCCTGCAGCAGCGCGTATTCCGATGTTTTCAGGCCGGAAGATTCCGTATTGAACTACTTCAGATCGAACAATCCCGGCGCGATGTCGGCATACCGCAGGAAGATCTGCAGCGCCGGCTGCATCGCGTGGTGCAGCCCGGCCTCCGGCACGGGCACGGCACCGTAGGGTTTTTCGGGATCGATGCACGGCACGTCGAGCGCGTCGCTCCACAGCACGGCAAGCTGCGGGATCAGGGCGAGGTGTGCGTCCGTCACGTCGAAGGTGATGTGCTCGGGCGTGGCGCCGTCGCCGTCGCGGAACACGTCGCCGGCCCGGCCCGGATCGAGCTTGGCCAGCGGGTTGTGGTACTGGTAGCGCCCCGGCCTCAGCGCCGCGTGGCGGACGAAGGCACCGAGCGCCGCGCCGACCGCCCGGTGCTCCGCCTCAGCGCCCTCGTCGTCGCCGGTGACGTTGGCGATGTCGCCGTCGCGGTCAGTGCTGCCGTAGGGCGCGTCCGGGTGGATCATCGGCGCGCCCAGCCCGTCCGCGTTCCAGCCGACGACGAGGCGGCGGATCAGGGCGATCCGCTCCAGGGTGATTTCCGTTCCGCCGTGCTCGGCCATGACCGTCGTATTCCCGCGTGGACGACGCGTCCTATCCCATCCCCGCACGCTGCGAACCCGGCCGCACCGCAAAAAGATCAGCCGCGCAGGCAGCCCATCAGCCCCTCGACCTGCCCCATCCGGGCCTGAATCCGTCCGGCCTGCGCCCGCACCCCGCGGGACGGCTTCCCGGCGCTGCGAAGGATCGGGTTCGGCAAGGTGGCAGCCAGCAGCGCCGCCTCGCCGCGGGTGAGGTCGCTTGCGTCCTTGCCGAACCAGTGCCGGGCCGCGCCCTGCGCCCCGTAGATCCCGTCGCCCCACTCGGCGACGTTGAGGTAGACCTCGATCATCCGCCGCTTGCCCCAGAGCGCATCCACGAGGAACGCGAGCGGGATCTCCAGCCCCTTCCGGACGACGGAGCGGCCCGGCCACAGGAACACGTTCTTCACCGTCTGCATCGCGATGGTGGAGGCGCCGCGGCTCGGGCCGTCCTCGTCCTCGACCACGTCCCTGAGGGCGCCGAGGTCGACGCCGCCGTGCAGGCAGAATCGCTGGTCCTCCGCGGCGATCACCGCCTGGACGAGGGCCGGCGCGATGCCCGCGAGCGGCACCGCCGCGCGGGCGACGGGCTGGCCCGTCAACCATCGCCCGAGCATCAGGGTTGAGGGCGGCGTCACCGCGCGATAGACGAGCGCCAGCGTGAGCAGGAGGACGAGCCCGATGGCCGGGACGAGCAGGACCAGCCCGACGAGCCTGCCGATGCGCCGCGGTCGCCGCGGGCGTCCGAGCGATTTCAGGTCTCGCGCCTCGGTGCTCTGCGCGTCGCGATCGGCTGCCGCCTTGTCATCCTCCGCCCGCACAGCGCCGCGTCCCCATCCCGTCAAGGCCCCCCGATGACCTCAACGCAGGCTCACCCCGCTCCGGTCAAGGTGCAAGGCACGGACGACGACTTTTCCCGCAAGCTCGCCCGCGTGGCCGAGGCGACCGAGACCTTCCTGGTCGAGCGCCTCGGCCCCGAGGCCGGCCCCGGCGAGATCGCCCGGCCCCCGCGTCTGATGGCGGCGATGCGCCACGCGGTGCTCGGCGGGGGCAAGCGCCTGCGCCCGTTCCTGGCGGTCGAGACCGCGCGGATGCTCGGCGGCGCCGAGGCCGGGGCGCTCGCCGCCGGCGCCGGCGTCGAACTCGTGCACTGCTACTCGCTGGTCCACGACGACATGCCGGCGATGGACGACGACGCCATGCGCCGCGGCAAGCCCACCGTGCACAAGGCCTACGACGAGGCGACCGCGATCCTCGTCGGCGACGCGCTCCAGACGCTCGCCTTCGAGATCCTCGCCGACCCGACGTGGCAGCCGGACGCGTCGGTCCGCGCCGACCTCGTGCTCGGGCTGGCCCGCGCCTCGGGGCTGGGCGGCATGGTCGGCGGCCAGCTCCTCGACCTCGCGGCGGAGGGGCGCTTCGGCCCGGTCCAGCTCGGCGTGGACGACACGCTCCGGCTCCAGGCGATGAAGACCGGCGCGATCCTCGCCTTCTCGGTGGAGGCCGGGGCGCTCGTCGGCGGGGCAACGAAGGACGAGCGCGCCGCGCTGCTGCGCTACGGCCTCGCGCTCGGCCAGGCGTTCCAGATCGCCGACGACATCCTGGACCGCGAGGCTTCTCCGGAGGCGATGGGCAAGGCCACCGGCAAGGACAAGGGCGCCGGCAAGGCGACGCTCGTCGACCGCCTCGGCCTCGACGGCGCGCGGGCCGAGTGCGACCGGCTGGTCGGCGTGTGCGAGGACGCGGTGTCGCGCTGGGGCGAGCGCGCCCGGACGCTGTGCGAGGCGGCGCGGTTCACGGTGGCCCGGAAGGTCTGAGGCGGTTACATCCGGAGCCTCCCGTCCCCGAAGAGGCGAAACGCCATGGCCACCTACAAGCTCCTGCTCCTGCCCGGCGACGGGATCGGCCCCGAGGTGATGGCCGGCGTCGAGACGGTGCTCGGCGCGCTCGCCGAGACCGGTCTGGCGCGGTTCGAGACCGAGACCGACCGCGTCGGCGGCGCGGCGATCGACGCGCACGGCACCCCGCTCTCGGACGCGACGCTGGCCAGGGCGGAGGCCGCCGACGCGATCCTGCTCGGCGCTGTCGGCGGCCCGAAATGGAACGGCGTCGCCTACGACATCCGCCCCGAGGCCGGCCTGCTGCGCCTGCGCAAGGAACTCGGGCTGTTCGCCAACCTGCGCCCGGCGATCTGCCACCCGGCTCTCGCCGACGCCTCGGCGCTCAAGCGCGAGCTGGTCGAGGGCCTCGACATCATCATCGTGCGCGAACTCACCGGCGGCGTGTATTTCGGCGCGCCCAAGGAGATCACGACGCTTCCTGACGGCGCGAAGCGCGCGGTGGACACCCAGGTCTACACCACCGGGGAGATCGAGCGGATCGCCCACGTCGCATTCGATCTCGCCAGGAAGCGGTCCGGCCGGGTGGCGTCGGCCGAGAAGCATAACGTGATGAAGTCCGGCGTCTTGTGGAAGGAGGTCGTCACCCGGGTCCACGCGCAGCATTACGCCGACGTGGAACTCGAGCACGTGCTCGCCGACAACTGCGCGATGCAGCTCGTGCGGCGGCCCAAGCAGTTCGACGTGCTGGTGACCGACAACCTGTTCGGCGACATCCTCTCGGACGTGGCTGCGATGCTGACCGGCTCGCTGGGGATGCTGCCCTCGGCCTCGCTCGGCGCGCTCGACGGCCGCGGCACCCGCAAGGCGCTCTACGAGCCGGTCCACGGCTCGGCTCCCGACATCGCCGGCCGGGACGCGGCCAACCCGATCGCGATGATCGGCTCGCTGGCCATGTGCCTGCGCTACTCGTTCGGGCTGGGCGAGGCCGCCGACCTCGTCGAGAGCGCGGTGACCGCGACGCTGGCGGGCGGCGCGCGCACCGCCGACATCGCGAGCCCGGGCACCGAGGCGGTCGGCACAGGTGCGATGGCCGGGCTGATCGCAGCGGATCTGCGGGCCCGCGCCGCCTGAGCGGACATGAAAAAGGGCGCGCGGCCTTCGCCGCGCGCCCCGGTCGGGAAGCCCCGGTCCGAACCGTCTCAGTACGGGTTGCCGTAGCGCGCGACGTAGGAGGTCGGGTCGATGGCGTCGATGGCCGAGAAGTCGACGTTGCGGATCGCGCTCGACCGGGCGCCGATGAACGGGCCGTTGGTGATCGGATCGGGCAGGATGCCGCCGCCGAAGCGGTCATTGCGGCCGTAGACCGGGTTGAGCTGGTTCGACTGCGCGATGAGCACCGGGTTGGTCGCCGGGTTGCTCACCGAGCCGGCGCCGGGCTCGACCACGTTGCCGGCATCGAGCCAGCTCCGCGGGCGGATGCGGATCGGCAGCGGGCGGCTGACGCGGTAGCCCGGGCCGAACCCGTCCTGGGCCTGGGCCGGCACGGCGAGGCCGAGGCTGGAGACGGCGAGGGCGCCCAGCAGGGCGATCTTGATCGAGCGCATGAGGCACCTTGGTTGAATGCGGGGCCGAGTGTGGCAGCGGGAGATTAAGAATCCCGTGCCTGTCGGCGGGTAGACGCCCGAGCGCGGCCGCGGTTCCGGGGGAAACCGCCGCGCTTGCGTCTTTTGCCGCATTGTCGCCTCAATCAGTCGTGCACTGTTTTTCCCCGCGCCGGTCTGCGGCGCGCGCCGATCGAGCCGGTCCGGCCCTCGGCCTCGCCGCCCGAGAGTGCCCGGATCGGATCGCAGGCGGGATCGCGCCGGTGCTCGGCCTCGGCGAACACCGCGTTCGTCGCCGGGTCGGCGGGCGCGTCGAGCGTCAGGGCGTCGAGGGTGCAGGCGAGCGCGCGCGGCTCCGGCGGCCGGCCGAGGGGCGCGCAGAGCCAGCCGTCGATCCGCACCGGCCGGGCCTCGACGGTGGCAAAGCCCGTGCAGACCCGGCGCAGCGGCCCGGCGAGCGTGATCTCCAGGGTCTCGACCGCGCCGAACTTGGTCGCGATCCGGCCCCGCGCGGCCGTGCGGACCACCGACAGGCTCATCCCCTCCGCCGCGCGGCGGGCGAGCGTCACGAACAGGCTCGGTGCCGGCTCTGCGGCGTCGCGCGTCAGGGTGAGGCGCAGGTGCGTTGCCTCGATCGCCGAGAAGTCGCCGCGCGCGAGCGTCTCCGGGCGGCGCACCGGCTCGACCCGGACGGGATCGCCCGCCCCGTCATCGCCCCCCGTGCCGAGGCGCAGGCGACCGTTCGGGGCAAGCGGGACCGCGGGGGGCGCGGCCGGCATCGTCGCAGGCACGAAGGCGATCCCGAGCTCGGCCCGGGTCACGGAGGCCGTCACCGACGGCACCGGGGCGGATGACACCGGCGGGTGCGTGCGGATCGTCTCGCGGGCCAACAGGCTGAGGATGCCGATCACCACCGCCGAGCCGACGACGCGACCGGTGAGCGCGAGCAACGGCAGCCGCGGCAGCTTCGGCGCGGGATCGGCGTTGGAATGGGTATCGTCCCTGGCCATCGGATGCGGTCGCGCCACGGGGAAACGCCCCCGAACTCGCCCGCATCGTCGTCCCGCCGCACCTCCCATCCGGTTATCAGTGAGGTGCTCCGTTGCGGCGTTTCTCGCTGCGCGGTGAATCGAACCTTATCCGCCCTGCGGAGCGCGGGAGGCACGGTCCGGCCGGCCTTGACAGGCGCCGGGCGCCGGCGCCTTGCTCCGGCCTTCCGGAAGCCCCACCTCGCGCGATCGCGGGGCGGACGTATCATGGCCGGACGCGTCGGGCCGGCGGAGCGCGGGCGCCCGGAAAACGCCGGACAAGCGGAGTTTTGGAGATGGGTTACAAGGTCGCCATCGTCGGCGCCACGGGCAACGTGGGCCGCGAGATGCTGGACATTTTGGCCGAGCGGGCGTTTCCCGCCGACGAGGTCGTGGCTTTGGCCTCGCGCCGCAGCCAGGGCCAGGAGGTCTCCTTCGGCGACCGGATCCTCAAGGTCAAAGCCCTCGACACCTACGACTTCTCCGACACCGACCTCTGCCTGATGTCGGCCGGCGGCGAGACCTCTAAGGAGTGGTCGCCCCGCATCGGCGCGCAGGGCTGCGTCGTGATCGATAACTCGTCGGCGTTCCGCTACGATTCGGACGTGCCGCTGATCGTGCCCGAGGTGAATGCCGACGCGGTCGTGGGCTTCTCGAAGCGCAACATCATCGCCAACCCGAACTGCTCGACGGCGCAACTCGTGGTGGCGCTCAAGCCGCTGCACGACGCGGCGACGATCAAGCGCGTGGTGATCTCGACCTACCAGTCGGTGTCGGGCGCGGGCAAGGAGGCGATGGACGAACTGTTCAACCAGACCCGCGCCGTCTTCACGGCGGGCGAGGTGAAGGCGGGCAAGTTCACCAAGCGCATCGCCTTCAACGTCATCCCGCACATCGACGTGTTCATGGAGGACGGCTACACCAAGGAGGAGTGGAAGCTGGTCGCCGAGACCAAGAAGATGCTCGACCCGAAGATCAGGCTCACCGCCACCGCCGTGCGCGTGCCGGTGTTCATCGGCCACGCGGAAGCCGTCAACGTCGAGTTCGAGCGCCCGATCAGCCCTGAGGAGGCGACCGCCATCCTGCGCTCCGCGCCGGGCATCCTGGTGATCGACAAGCGCGAGGACGGCGGCTACATGACCCCGCACGAGGCCGCTGGCGAGGACGCGACCTACGTCTCGCGCATCCGCGAGGACGCGACGGTGGAGAACGGCCTGAACTTCTGGTGCGTCTCGGACAACCTGCGCAAGGGCGCGGCGCTGAACACGGTCCAGATCGCCGAACTCCTGATCAACCGCAAGCTGCTCGGCCGGGCTAAGCGCGCGGCCTGAGCCCGCGGTCGGGGTTCGCTCGGGACGAGGACGCCGCCCTCTCGTCGGGAGGCGTCTTTCCTGTGCGTCGGCGGCTGAGCGGCCCTCGCCCGACGCTTTCGCCCGCGCACCGAAGGCTCTCCCTCGCACGAACGTACTTGAACTCCGGACGTTTGCCCGCTACATCGGCGATCAACAGTTCTGGTTGCAGTCGCAAGGCTGCGGTTCGGGAGTGGGCCCCACCGGGTCCGCTCTTTTTTATTGCCGCAAGCCCTGTCGCGCCGCCCGCCGGAACGCCGCACCAGCGAGTCCGACCCTGAGCGCAGTCATGTCCGAGCCTTCGTCCGAGCCGTCCGAAAAACGCCTGGTCCGCGAGACCGGGGTGGCCGCGCGCGTGGTGCAGGCGATCGACGGGCCGATCGAGGGCCTGGGCTTCCGGCTGGTGCGGGTGAAGGTGTCGAGCGCCAACGGCTGCACCGTGCAGATCATGGTCGAGCGGCCGGACGGCACCCTGTCGATCGACGAATGCGAGACGGTGAGCCGGGCGATCTCGCCGATCCTGGACCTCGACGACCCGGTCGGCATCGCCTACTACCTGGAAATCTCATCCCCCGGCATCGACCGCCCGCTGGTGCGGGTCTCGGACTTCGCCCGCTGGGCCGGCTACGAGGCTAAGATCGAGCTTGCCGTGCCGCTCGACGGCCGCAAGCGCTTCCGCGGCATCATCGGCACGCCCGACGCGGACGGGCTCAGCGTTCCGCTCGACCTGCCCGACGTGAAGGAGGGGCTGCCGAGCCGGGTCTGCGTGCCCCTGCGCGACCTCGCCGAGGCGCATCTCGTGCTCACCGACGACCTGGTGCGCGAATCGCTCCGCCGCGGCGGCGGCCCGCCCCGGGACATCGACGCCGAGGAGGACGACGCGGAGGCGGCGCCCGCCCCGCCCCCTGCGCCGTTCCCGAAACGGCAGAAGGCCGGGGCCAAGCCCAAGCTCGCCAAGCCCGTGAAGGCGAAGCAGGCCTCGGATGCGCCGAAAAAGCCGGTGACCACCAAGGCGGCCCGGCTCAAGCACCGCGACGCGCTTCACTGACCGTTGCGGCGGCTCCCCGCGCCGGGAAGCCCCGCCGGCAATTCGACAGAAGGACCGACACCGATGGCCGTCGTCAGCGCCAACAGGCTCGAACTCCTCCAGATCGCCGACGCGGTCGCCCGCGAGAAGGTGATCGACCGCTCCATCGTCATCGATGCGATGGAGGAGGCCATCGCCAAGGCGGCGCGCTCGCGCTACGGCGCCGAGACCGACGTGCATGCCGAGATCGACAACAAGACCGGGGCGCTGCGGCTCTCGCGCCACCTGCTGGTGGTCGATCTCGTCGAGAACGACGCCCGCGAGATCACGCTGGATCAGGCGCGGCGCTACAACCCCGGCGCGCTCGTCGGCGACGTGATCTCCGACACCCTGCCGCCGTTCGATTTCGGGCGCGTGGCGGCGCAATCGGCCAAGCAGGTGATCGTGCAGAAGGTGCGCGACGCCGAGCGTGATCGCCAGTTCGACGAGTACAAGGACCGCATCGGCGACATCGTCAACGGCCTGGTCAAGCGCGTGGAGTACGGCAACGTCATCGTCGATCTCGGCCGCGGCGAGGGCATCGTGCGGCGCGACGAGATGATCCCGCGCGAGACCTTCCGCCCCGGCGACCGCATCCGCTCCTACCTGTTCGACGTGCGCCGGGAAGTGCGCGGGCCGCAGATCTTCCTCTCGCGCTCGCACCCGCAATTCATGGCAAAACTCTTCGGGCAGGAGGTGCCGGAGATCTACGACGGCATCGTCGAGGTGAAGGCGGTCGCCCGCGATCCGGGCTCGCGCGCCAAGATCGCGGTGATCTCGCGCGATGGCTCGATCGACCCGGTCGGCGCCTGCGTCGGCATGCGCGGCTCCCGCGTCCAGGCGGTGGTGGGCGAACTCCAGGGCGAGAAGATCGACATCATCCCGTGGTCGGAGGACCAGGCGACTTTCATCGTCAACGCGCTCCAGCCGGCCGAGGTGGTCAAGGTGGTGCTCGACGAGGAGGCCGACCGCATCGAGGTGGTGGTGCCCGACGACCAGCTCTCGCTCGCCATCGGGCGGCGCGGCCAGAACGTGCGGCTCGCCTCCCAGCTCACCGGCTGGGACATCGACATCCTGACCGAGGCCGAGGAATCTGAGCGGCGGCAGAAGGAGTTCGCCGAGCGGACGCAGGTGTTCATGGAGGCGCTCGACGTCGACGAGACGGTGGGCCAGCTGCTCGCCGCGGAAGGCTTCCGCAACGTCGAGGAGATCGCCTACGTCGACATCCAGGAACTGTCCGGCATCCAGGGCCTCGACGAGGAGACCGGCGCCGAGATCCAGGCGCGCGCCCAGGACCACCTCGCCCGGATCGAGGGCGAGCACGACGCCCGCCGGACCGAGCTCGGCGTGCAGGACGAACTGCGCGAGATCGAGGGCCTGACCACGCCGATGCTGGTGGCGCTCGGCGAGAACGCCGTGAAGACGATTGAGGATCTGGCCGGCTGCGCCACCGACGACCTCGTCGGCTACACGGAAGGCCGCGGCCCCGAGGCGACGCGCCATGCCGGCTACCTCGACGGCTTCGAGGTCTCCCGCACCGAGGCCGAGGGCATGATCATGGCAGCCCGCCTGCATGCCGGCTGGATCGAGGCCCTGCCCGAGCCGGAAGCGGCCGAGGGCGAGGCCGAGCCGGCCGAGGCGAACTGAGGCGGCCGGGCCCGGCGATGAATCCGGCCCCGCGACCGGTCGCCGACGCCGGTGCCGAGGGCCTCGCCCTCGATGCCGGGCCCAATCGCGGCCGCCAGGGCTCGCTGCGCACCTGCATCGTGACCCGCCTCGCACAGGCGCCGGACGCGATGATCCGCTTCGTGCTCGGGCCGGACGGCGCGGTGGTGCCGGACCTGCGCGCCCGGCTTCCGGGCCGCGGCGCCTGGGTAAGCGCGCGCCGCGAGGATGTCGCGGCCGCCGTGAAGAAGCGGGCCTTCAACCGGGCGTTCAGGACGCAGGACGCCACGGCGCCGGCCGACCTGCCCGACCGGATCGCCGCGGCGCTTCGGGCCGACCTGCGGCAGGCGATCGCGCTGGCCAACAAGGCCGGCTGCCTCGTCGCCGGCTTCGCCAAGGTCGAGGCGGCGATCGGCGCGCCGCCCGGGGTCGCTGCCGTGATCCACGCCTCGGATGCGAGCCCGGACGGGCGGCGCAAGCTCGCCGCGGCATTGTACCGGCGGCACGGCGATGCCATATCGCGTGTACCGATCGTCGACGACCTGTCCGAAGACGAATTGGACATGGCCTTGGGTCGGGATCATGTGATACACGCTGCCCTCGTCGCAGGAGTCGGGGCCGCCGGCTGCCTGGCGCGTTGGCGTCGGCTGCGCTCCTTCGAGGGCGTCGCCGCGGCGATCGAGGAGCGTGGACCCGCCGGACACGGCGGGGACGGCCCCCCTCTGCACGACGATGCCGTGACGGATCAGGCCGGCGCTCCGCGGGTTGCCGGTTCACGCGACGATGGAAACCCTCAGGGTTCAGGCTGAATGAGCGACACGAACAATCCGGGCGACAAGACTCTGAGCAAGACTCCTGCGAAGCCGCTCTCCCTGAAGCGTCCGATCGAGCAGGGGACCGTGCGCCAGAGCTTCTCCCACGGCCGCTCCAAGCAGGTCGTGGTCGAGACGGTGAAGCGCCGTGTCATCGGCGCGGCGCCTGCGCCCGTCGCCCCCGTGGTGGCGCCCGTGCGGGTCGCACCGCCGCCGGCTGCGCCGAGACCCGCTCAACGCTCGGCTTCCGGCGTCGTGCTGCGCACGCTGAGCGAGCAGGAAAGCGCCGCCCGGGCGGCTGCACTGGCCGACGCGCAGCGCCGCGAGCAGGAAGCCCGCCGCCAGTCCGAAGTGGAAGCCGAGGCGCGTCGCGCCCAGGCCGCCGCCGAGGAGCGCGAGCGCGAGGTCGCCGCCGCCGCCAAGCGCGCCGAGGAGGCGCGCCGCCAGGAGGACGAGAAGCGGCGCGTGGCCGAGGCCGCTGCGGCCCTCGCCGCGGCCGCGACGCCGAGCCCGGCCGTGGAACCCGCTCCCGCGCCGGCTGCCGCCGCGCCGACGGAAGCCGGGGCCGCGCCGAACGCGGTGGCGGCGCCGGCCGCTGCCAAGCCCGTACCCGCCCCGCGCCTCGCTGCCGCTGCGCCTGCGGCTCCGCAGGCTGCCCGTCCCGCTCCATCGCCCGTGCGTCCGGCCGCCACGGCCCGGCCGCCGCTGACCGCGCGCCCGACGCCGGCCGAACCGCGCAAGACCATCACCGCGGACGTGCGCAAGCCGCAGAACCTGAACTTCATGGCCAAGCCTGCTCCGGCGCCCGAGCCGGAGAAGAGCGCGAGCCCGACGACCGCCGCGCGCCCCGCCGGCACGGCCGCGCGCCCGGCCGGCCGGCCGGCGGCGAACGAGGACGAGAGCGAGACCAAGCGCGTCATCCGCCGTCCCGGCATGCCGCTCAAGATCATCACGCCGCCCAAGACCCCGAAGCAGCCCGGCGGCGACCGCAGCCGCGGCCGCCTCACCATCGCCACCGCCACCTCGGGCGAGGACGAGCGCACCCGCTCGATCGCCTCCTTCCGCCGCCGCCAGCAGCGCATGAGCGGCAGCCGGCAGGTCGAGCAGAAGGAGAAGCTGTCGCGCGAGGTGACGATCCCGGAGACGATCACGATCCAGGAACTCGCCAACCGCATGTCGGAGCGGGCGGTCGACGTGATCCGCCTGCTGATGAAGCAGGGCGAGATCCACAAGATCACCGACGTGATCGATTCGGATGCGGCGCAGATCATCGCCGAGGAGATGGGCCACACCGTGCGCCGCGTCGCCGAATCGGACGTGGAGGAGGGCCTGACCTCGGACGAGCCGGATCTCGACGAGGATCTCGATCCGCGTCCCCCCGTCGTCACGATCATGGGCCATGTCGATCACGGCAAGACGTCTCTGCTCGACGCGATCCGCAAGGAGCATGTGGTGGATGGCGAGGCCGGCGGCATCACCCAGCACATCGGCGCCTATCAGGTCGCGTCGCCGTCCGGCGACATGATCACCTTCATCGACACCCCCGGCCACGCCGCCTTCACCTCGATGCGCGCGCGCGGCGCCAAGGTGACGGACATCGTCGTGCTCGTGGTGGCGGCCGACGACGGCGTGATGCCCCAGACCATCGAGGCGATCCAGCACGCCAAGGCCGCGGGCGTGCCCCTGATCGTGGCGATCAACAAGATCGACAAGCCCGAGGCGAAGCCGCAGCGGGTGCGCACCGAACTGCTCCAGCACGACATCCAGGTCGAGTCGATGGGCGGCGAGACCCTGGAATTCGAGGTTTCGGCCAAGACCGGCGACGGTCTGCCCGAACTGCTCGAAGGCCTGCAGCTCCAGGCCGAGATCATGGCGCTGCGCGCCAACGAGAAGCGCGACGGCGAGGGCACGGTGATCGAGGCCAAGCTCGACCGCGGCCGCGGCCCGGTGGCGACCGTGCTGGTGCAGCGCGGCACGCTGTTCACCGGCGACATCGTGGTCGCCGGCGCCGAGTGGGGCCGGGTGCGCGCGCTCATCGACGACCAGGGCGAGAACATCCAGTACGCCGGGCCTTCCGTCCCCGTCGAGGTGCTCGGCTTCAACGGCACGCCGGATGCCGGCGACCGCGTCGTCGTCGTGCCGAACGAGGCCCGCGCCCGCGAGGTCACGGAGTACCGTGCCCGCACGAAGCGCGAGCGCCAGAACGCGCGCACGGGCGGCGCCAACCGCTCGCTCGTCGACATGATGCGCGACCTCAAGGAGGGTGCCGGCCGCAAGGAACTGCCGGTTCTGATCAAGGGCGACGTGCAGGGCTCGGTCGAGGCGATCTCCGGCGCGCTCGAAAAGCTCGGCAACGACGAGGTCTCGGCCCGCATCCTGCTCGCGGGCGTGGGCGGCATCACCGAGTCCGACGTGACGCTGGCCACCGCCTCGAAGGCGGTGGTGATCGGCTTCAACGTCCGCGCCCACAAGGAGGCGCGGGAGCTTGCCGAGCGCAACGACGTCGAGATCCGCTACTACAACATCATCTACGACCTCGTGGACGACATCAAAGCCACGCTGTCGGGGATGCTGCCGCCGACCCTGCGCGAGGAGCGCCTGGGCGAGGCGTTCATCCAGGAGATCTTCGAGGTCTCGAAGGTCGGCAAGGTCGCCGGCTGCCGCGTCTCGGACGGCGTCGTCGAGCGCGGCGCCCATGTCCGCCTGATCCGCGACAGCGTGGTGATCCACGAGGGCAAGCTGAAGACGCTCAAGCGGTTCAAGGACGACGCCAAGGAGGTCACGTCCGGCCAGGATTGTGGCATGGCGTTCGAGAACTTCGAGACCATGCGCGCGGGCGACATCATCGAGTGCTACCGGGTCGAGGAGATCCGCCGCACGCTCTGATCTTGAACGATCAGGCATCGACACGGCGGCCGCGGCTCCTGCCGCGGCCGTCTTTTTTCGTATTCCCGTCCCGCTCCGCCCGCCCGCCGGACGGCCTCGCGCCGGACCGAAGAGACCATGGCCCAGAAACCAAACCCGACCGGCCCGTCGCAGCGCCAGCAGCGCGTGGCCGAACTCATCCGCCACGCGCTCGCCGAGGTGCTGCAGCGCGGCGACATCCAGGACCCGGTGCTCGGCACCCACGTGGTGACGGTGCCCGAAGTGCGGATGTCGCCCGACCTCAAGCTCGCCACCGCCTACGTGATGCCGCTCGGCGGCATGGACGAAGCTCCGGTGATCGCGGCGCTGGAGCGCAACCGCAAGGCGCTCCGCCAGGAGGTCGCGCGCCGAGTGAACCTGAAATACGCCCCCGAACTGCGCTTCCGCCGCGACGAAACCTTCGACGAGGCCGCGCGGATCGACCAACTCCTGCGCAACGAGCGCGTCCAGCGCGACCTCGACGCGGCCCCGCCGTCCGACGACGAGCCGGAGGGCGGGCCGGGTCGTTGAGGCGCGGGCCAGGAACCCGTCCCCCGCCGATCGCCTTCACTCGGATCGTCGGCGTCGCAGTCGAGACGGTGCCGCGCTTGTCCGCCGCACCGATGCCAGTCACAAACCCGTGTCGACCGAGGTTTCCATGAACGACGTCCCGACCTCCGAGCATCCGGCTCCCGTGCCCGAGATGCCACAAGCCGGCGCGGCGCACGTCGATGAGCGCCGGGGCCGGGACGCGCCCCGGCCGCCCCACGGCGGTCCGCGGCCCGACCGGCCGAAGAAGCGCGACGTCTCCGGCTGGGTCATCCTCGACAAGGGCGTCGGCATGACCTCGACGCACGCGGTGGCCGTGGTGAAGCGCGCCTTCAACGCGAAGAAGGCGGGGCATGCCGGCACCCTCGATCCGCTGGCCTCGGGCATCCTGCCGATCGCGCTCGGCGAGGCCACGAAGACCGTCCCGTTCGTGATGGACGGGCGCAAAGCCTACCGGTTCACCGTGGCCTGGGGCATCGAGACCGACACCGACGACGCCGAGGGGCGCCCGGTCGCGACGAGCGACGTGCGCCCGACCCGCGCGGCCGTCGAGGCGGCGCTGCCGGCCTTCGTCGGCGCGATCGAGCAGGTGCCGCCGCGCTACTCCGCGATCAAGATCCAGGGCGAGCGCGCCTACGACCTCGCCCGCGACGGCGAGGTCGTCGAACTGGTGGCGCGTCCCGTGCGGATCGACCGCCTCGCGGTGGTCGAGCACGCGCCCGACCGCACGGTGATCGAGGCCGAGTGCGGCAAGGGCACCTACGTGCGCGCGCTGGCCCGCGACCTCGGGCGCGTGCTCGGCTGCTTCGGCCACGTCTCGGCGCTCCGCCGCACCCGCGTCGGCCCGTTCGCGGAAGCCGATGCCTGCGACGTCGCGGGCCTCGATGCCGCCGGCCCGGAGGGCAGCGTCGCCCATCTCCAGCCGGTCGAGACGGCGCTCGACGCGATCTCCTCGGTCTCGATCTCGCGGGACATGGCGCTGCGCCTGATGCGCGGCCAGCCGGTGATCCTGCGCGGCCGCGACGCGCCGATCGAGGGCAAGATCTTCGCGACCTGCGGCGGCATCCTCGTCGCGGTGGGCGACGTCGAGCGCGGCGAACTCGTGCCGCACCGGGTGTTCCACCTCGGCGGCACGGCGGCCGGCCGCGCCTCCTGACGCTACTCCGAGGCCGGGCGCACAGCCCGGCGCTCCGCTTCGGCGGCCGCGGCGCGGTCCCGGCGGATGCCGCGCCTGAGCACCACGAGCTGCCAGATCGCCAGCCCGAGGCCGAGGCCGAAGACCAGCCCGATGTCGAAGACGGCGAAGAGCGGGTCGGTCACGCCGCCTCGCGGCCGATCGCCTCCCGCTCGCGCAGGGTCTCGATGATGTCGAGCACCTGCACGATCTGGCCGGGAATGTCCCACCACGCCGAGCCGACGCGCACGCGCCCCGGCACTGCCTCGATCAGGTAGCGCGTCTCCGGCAGGCTCGGGGCGCCGCGCTCCGCGTCCGCGGGCAGCGGCAGCGCCGCGCGGGCGAGGAGCCACGCTTTGCGCCGGCCGGAGACGCGGGCGCGCCGCGTCACGCTGTCGAAGCCGTTGCCCGCGATCGCCCGCCCGATCTCGGCATAGATCAGCCGCGCGGCGCGGATCGCGGGACGGCAGGCCGGCGGCAGGCCGCCGATCCCGGCGCCGGAGCGGGCGTAGAGCACGTCGGCGGCCGCGAGCAGCCGTGCGACCACGGCGCGGAGCGCGTCCGTCATCACCGGATCGGCCAGGAACCCGTCCGCGTCGATGCCGGCCTCGGCGAGCCAGTCCAGCGGCAGGTAGAGCCGGCCGGCGCGGGCGTCCTCGCCCACGTCGCGGGCGATGTTGGTGAGTTGCATCGCCACGCCGAGGTCGCAGGCCCGCGCCAGCACGTCGGCGTCGCGCACGCCCATGATCAGCGTCATCGTCGCGCCGACGGAGGCCGCGACGCGGGCGGCGTAGGCGCAGAGCTCACTGAGCGTCGCGTAGCGCCGGCCCGCGGCGTCCCAGGCCAGCCCCTCGATCAGCGCCGCCGGCAGGGCCTGCGGGATGGCGTGACCGGCGACGATGTCGGCGAGCGCCCGGTCGGCGGCATGGTCGGCGGGGCAGCCGGCATGAATCCGCGCGAGCCTCGCATCGAGCCGGGCGACCGCGCCCACGGAGGCGCCGGCCTCGTCGACCATGTCGTCGGAGAGACGGCAGAACGCGTAGAGCCCGTAGGCCGCCTGCCGGACCTTCGCAGGCAGCAAGTGCGAGGCCGCGTAGAAGCTGCGCGAACCCGTTCGGATCGCCGCGCGGCAAGCGGCATGGTCGGCGGCGGACGCATGGGGCGTACCGGCCGGGGCCGTGCGCCCTCGGGACGATTCAAGCGAAGACGCGGGCATCCGGCACCACCGTATCGAGGACCCTGGCCGTGGAGAGCACGCCGGGGAGGCCGGCGCCGGGATGGGTGCCCGCACCGACCAGGAAGAGGTTGCGCACGTCCTCGGACGCGTTGTGCGGCCGGAACCACGCCGATTGCGTCAGCACCGGCTCGAGCCCAAAGCCCGACCCGCGGAAACTCAGGAAGTCGTCGGCAAAATCCTGCGGCGTCGTCACCTTCGAGGTGACGATCGCGTCCGACAGGCCCGGCAGCACGCTGGCTTCGAGCGCGGCCTCGATCCGCCGGCGATAGGGTTCGGCGAGCGCCGCCCAGTCCTGCCCGCCGGCGAGGTTCGGCACCGGCGAGAGCACGTAGAAGGCATCGCATCCCGGGGGCGCCAGCATCGGGTCGGTCTCGGTCGGCCGGTGGAGATACAGCGAGAAGTCCTCGGCGAGATGCTTCCTGCGGAAGATGTCGTCGATCAGCGCGCGGTAGCGCGGCCCCATCAGGATGGTGTGGTGGGCGACCTCCGGGTATTTCCGCTTCGTCCCGAAGTACCAGACGAACAGGCCCATCGAGGAATGGGATTTCTCGACCTTGCGGTCGGTCCAGCGGCGGCGTGCGGAGGCGGGCAGAAGCTTGCGGTAGGTGTGGGCGGAATCGGCGTTCGAGACGACGATATCGGCCAGAATCGTCTCGCCGCCTTCGAGCCGCACGCCGGTCGCGGTCCCGGCCTCGACCAGGATTTCGGCCACGTCCGCCCCGCAGCGCAAGCTGCCCCCCTGCCCCGCGATCAGGTCGACGAGGCCGTCGACGAGGCGGCCGGTGCCGCCCATGGCGAAGTGGACGCCCCAGCGCCGCTCGAGATGGGCGATCAGGCAGTAGATCGCGCTCGCCCGGAACGGGCTGCCGCCGATGAGCAGGGGGTGGAAGCTGAAGATCGTGCGCAGCCGTTCGTCGCGGATGTATTTGGCGACCACGTCGTAGACGCTGCGGTGGCCGCCGAGCCGCAGCAGGTCGGGGGCGATCCGCAGCATGTCGCGGATGGAGCCGAAGGGGACGTGGCCGAGTTCCTCGAAGCCGACGCGGAAGATCGCCGCGCTGCGCGCCATGAACCGCTCGTAGCCGGCGACATCGCCGGGTGAGAACTTCGCGACCTCGTCCCGCATCGCCGCGACGTCGCCGCTGTAGTCGAAGGTGGCGCCGTCGTCGAAGCGGATGCGGTAGTAGGGCCGCATCGGCACCAGCGTGACGTCGTCCTCCATGCGGCGGCCGCACAAAGCCCAGAGTTCCTCGAACAGGAACGGCGCGGTGACGATGGTCGGGCCGGCATCGAACGTGAAGCCGTCCTGGCGGTGCACGCGCGCCCGCCCGCCCGGCCGGTCGAGCCGTTCCAGCACGGTGACGCGGTAGCCGCGCACGCCGAGGCGGATCGCGGCGGCCAAGCCGCCGAAGCCGCTGCCGATCACGACGGCGTGGGGCCGGCGATCCGTCTGGGCTCGAACTTTTGACGCTTCGAGTGTCAACATAAGGTGACAGTAGGATCGGAAGCCGTCCGCAGGCAAGAGGCTTTTCGAGGGGCTTTGCAAACGGCTTCCTGCGCGGATCGGGCTCAGGCCGCGGGCCCTCCGGCCGGCGCGATGCCGAGCGTATCCGCCTCCGACAGGATCGCCGCCGCGACGCGCTCCGGCGCCTCCTCGTGGGCGAGGTGGCCGAGGCTGCGCAGCAGCGCGACGCGGGCGTCGGGCAGGCGGTCGCGCACCGCGAAGGCGGTGTCCGGGGCGATCGCCTTGTCGTCGGAGCCGACGACCAGCAGCGTCCGAACGGACAGCCGCGGCAGGTCGCGGTCCAGCGCGTCGAGGTTCCAGTTCGCCATCATGCCGAGCGCGCCGGCGACGTGCGCGGGTTTGCGGAACAGGCGCCGGTAGAGGTCGAGCCCGGCCGGGTCGAGGCGCGAGCCGGTGCCCTGGATCAGCCGCTGCACCGCGGCGCGGTCCGCCGTCCACGCGAAGATCTTCGGCGTCACGGGATTGAGGAACAGCATCCGCGCCATGCTCGGGAAGAGCACCGAAGCCAACCCCGGGAACGGCTTCAGGGCGCCGTTCAGCGCGACCAGGAGCCTCGGCGCGAGGCGCCCGTCGAGGCACATCCGCGCGAGGACGGCCGCGCCCGCCGAATGCCCGGCCGCCACCGCCGGCACCACGCCGAGATGCGCCGTCAGGTCGGCGAGCGCCGCCGCCATCCCGGGCAGCGACAGGCGGCCCGCGGGCAGCGGATCGGTGAAGCCGTGGCCGGGCAGGTCCGGCGCGACGACGCGGAACCGCTCCGCGAGCAGCGGCATCAGCCCGCGCCAGGAATGCGTGGCAGCCCCGGTCCCGTGGACGAGGAGCAGCACGGGCGCGCCCTCCGGCCCCATCGCCTGCACGTGCCAGCGCAGGCCGGACGCCTCGACGAAGCGGCTCGCGTCGCGGTGCGGCCAGTCGCGGCCCTCGCGCTCCCAGGCCGGGCGGTCCTCGGGCATCGGTGTCGTCATACCTTGCAACGCCTGATCCCTTGCAACGCCTGCGTCGGCGATGGCACCCCGTTCCGAACCCTATCCCGCTGCCCCTCCGAGACCTCGGCTCCGGCGCGCAGGCCCCGAACATCAGGCCGCCGCGGCCCGCACCGCGGCGCTGAGCGTGCCGGCATCGGCCTGCGGCAGGGGCAGGTAGCGGGCGCCCATCGCCGCGGCCAGCGCCCGGGCCGAATCCTGCGGCCGCGGCGCGGTGTCGATCAGGATCGCGGAGAACCCCGCGCCGCGAAACCGCCGCGCGGCGGCGAGCGCGTCCTCCGCCGCCTGCTTCCGGCCCGGCGCGCCCGTGCGGTCGATGTTGGCGCGCCCGTCGGTGAGCAGCACGACGACCGGGGTGCCGCCGCCGCGGCGGACGCTCACGGCGACCTCGCCCGCCGCGTCGAGCCCGGCGGCGAGCGGCGTGCCACCCCCGCCCGGCAGGCCGGCGAGCCCGCGCTTGGCCCGCACGAGCGAGCGCGTCGGCGGCAGCACGAGCTCGGCCGCCCTGCCCCGGAAGGCCACGAGCGCCACCCGGTCGCGCCGGACATACGCTTCGGCCAGCAGCAGCTCGACGGCGCCCTTCGCCTCGGCCAGCCGTTCGAGCGCCGCCGAGCCGGAGGCGTCGACCGCAAAGACCGTCGTGCTCTCGGTGCGCTGGCGATAGCGGGTGATCCGGACATCCTCCGGCCGCACGATGATTTTCTGGGATGCTTGCGTCGCGCCCGGCTCGGCGCGTCTCAGCCCCTGCCACGGTGCGGCGGCGCGGAGCGTCGCGAGCAGCGCGAGGCGCCCGCGCCGCGGGTCGCCGGCCCGCGCGCCGATCGGCCGGCCCTGGCGCGAGGCCGCCGCCGCCGCGCCGGCCTTTCCCGCCTTGCCGCCCCGTGGCGGATCGCCCGCGGCCAGCGCCGCCAGCAGGCCGGGCGGGATCGCGGCCAGCGCCGCCGCGAGCACGACCTCGTCGAGCTCCTGCGCATCGGTCGTCTGCGGGTCGGCACCGTCCTCGCCTCCGGGGGCATCCGGCGTCGGCGGCGCCTCGTCCTCCGGCGGCGCCTCTGCCGGCGGCTCCGCCGCGTCGCCGGGCTGCTCGGCGACGGGCATCCGCGTCGCCCGCGGGCCGAGCACCAGCCGCGCCGCCGCGACGATGTCGGCCTCGGTGAGGGCCGTCCGCCCGTCGCACGCGGCGATCAGCCGTGCGACGCGCAGCGCCAGCAGCGGCCCGCGGAGCGAGGCCACGCCCAGCGCCTCGGCCGTCGCGCACAGCGCGGCGATGGCCTCGTCGTCGAGGGCCGTCCCGGCCGTGTCGCCGCGCAGGAACGCGGCGTCGCCGGGTGACGACGGGACGACGGCGGCGCGGTCTCCGAGCGCCTCGCCCCGCGCCTCCGGTCCATCTTCCCGCGGTAAAGAAAGGGACTCGCCGGACGTTCGGCCGAGGTCGCTGAGGCACAGGGTTCTGAGGTCGAGGTCGAAGGCCAGGCGTTCGGTGAGCGCGGCCGGCGGCGCCTCGTCGTCGAGCCCCTCGTCGAGCAGCACCAGCCCCACCCGCGTCGGCCGGCTCTCGGCGAAGCCGTCGCGCGCGACCGCGACGCGGCCGGTGTCGAGCGCCGCCGCGAGGCGGGCCGCGGTGCCGGACGAGAGGCGCTCGGCCATCGGCACGAGGACGAGCCCGCCATCGGCTTCCGTGAGCAGGCCCGCCTGCGCCACAGGCCGCCCGGCGGCCAGGGTCGCGGCGAGGTCGAGGCCGCCGAGCAGGCGGTCGTCGGCGATGCCGGGCGGGCAGCGCCGCACGGGCGTGCCGGGCGCGAGACCGCGGGTGAGATGGCCGAGCCACGCGTCGCGCACCGGCCCGGCGCCGGCCCGCAGGCGCACGCCGACGCAGCCGTGCGGGTCCCGCGCCAGGAGCCCTGCGACCCGCACCGCATCGGCCCAGAGCGCGGCGCCGGCCTCCGGCGTCACGCCAGGACCTCGGCGACCGCCCGCGCCACGCGCGCCGTGGAGCCGGCCTCGTCCAGCGGGTTCCGGCGCAGGCGATGGCGGAGCGCCGCCGGCGCGATCCGGCGGACATGGTCGATCGCGACCGCGTCCGCACCGTCGAGGGCCGCCAGCGCGCGGGCGGTGCGCATCAGGGTGAGCTCGCCGCGCAACCCGTCGGTGCCGAGGGCGAGGCAGAGCTTCGCGCAGGCCTCCAGCACCGGGTCGGGCATCGCGACCGCCGGCAGGCGCTCGCGGGCGAGCGTGATCTGCTCGGCCTGAGCCTGCTCGGCCCCGGCGTAGCCGGCGCAGAAGCCTGCCGGGTCGCGCTCGTAGGCGTCGCGGCGGCGGACCACGTCGATGCGGGTCGCGATGTCGGTGGGCGTGGCCACCTCGACGGCGAGCCCGAACCGGTCGAGGAGCTGCGGCCGCAGCTCGCCCTCCTCCGGGTTGCCGCTGCCGACGAGCACGAAGCGCGCCGGGTGGCGGATGCTCAGGCCCTCGCGCTCGACGGTGTTGACGCCCGAAGCGGCCACGTCGAGCAGCAGGTCGACGAGGTGGTCCTCCAGCAGGTTGACCTCGTCGATGTAGAGGAAGCCGCGGTTGGCGCGCGCCAGCAGCCCCGGCTCGAACGCCTTCTCGCCGAGCGCCAGCGCCCGCTGCAGGTCGAGGGCGCCGACCACCCGGTCCTCGGTGGCGCCGAGCGGCAGGTCGACCACGGGGACGGGCACGAGCGCGGCCTTGCGCTCCCCGCCCCCGGCGCAGTGCGGGCAGGCCCCGGCGGGCGCCGCCGGATCGCAGGCATAGGGGCAGCCGATCACGGCGCGCATCCGCGGCAGCAGGCCGGCGAGCGCCCGGATCGCCGTGGACTTGCCGGTGCCGCGGTCGCCGAACACCAGCACGCCGCCGACCGCGGGATCGACCGCCGCGATCAGCAGGGCCTGGCGCATCTCGTCCTGGGCGACGATGGCCGAGAAGGGGAAGGTGTTCACGCGTGCGGGACTCGACGGCTCATGGGGCTTGGCAGGTTCCGCCCATCCGCGCCCCCAGGATGAGGCCGGCGGTGGAGGATCGGTCAGGATGCGAGCGTAGGGTCGGTCTTCGGGGCGCGCAAACCTGGGCCACGGCGCCTTCTCCCGGTCGTGGGTCCGTGGATGCACATATCGCTCGACGCGATCCGGGCAGGGTTCGGGTCCCCACGCCCTTAGCGGGAGAGGGACAGGGTGAGGGATGAGAACGATCCGGAGAGGTCACGCCCCTCACCCCAACCCTCTCCCCTGGGAGAGGGGGTCGCTCGGCGCTTCGCCCGATCCACGCAGCACCCCTGGCAAGATGTGTAGATCCGCAACCCTCTGAGGGACAGGGCGGCCCGCGTAGCGGATCGATAGGGGGCGGGCGATCGCCGAGGGTTATTCCGCCGCCGCCCGCTCCAGTCCGATCCGTCCCCAGATCGCCGCGAGCGCGCCCACGAGATGGTCGATGTCGGCATCGCTGTGCAGCGGTGACGGGGTAATGCGCAGGCGCTCCGTGCCCCGCGCCACGGTCGGATAGTTGATCGGCTGCACGTAGATGCCGAACTCGTCGAGCAGGGTGTCGGAGATCGCCTTGCACAGCACCGGATCGCAGACCATCACCGGCACGATGTGGCTGTCGTTGGGCAGGTAGGGGATGCCGGCGGCGTCGAGTTTCTCGCGCACGCGCCGCACCCGCTCCTGGTGCCGGGCGCGCTCGACGCCGCTCCGCTTGAGGTAGCGGATGCTGGCCGCGGCGCCCGCGGCCACGGCCGGCGGCAGCGAGGTGGTGAAGATGAAGCCGGAGGCGAAGCTGCGCACGAAGTCGCAGAGCTTCGCGCTCGCGGTGATGTAGCCGCCGTGCACGCCGAACGCCTTGCCGAGCGTGCCCTCGATCACGTCGAGCCGGTGGGCGACGCCCTCGCGCTCGGACACGCCGCCGCCGCGCGCGCCGTAGAGGCCGACCGCGTGGACCTCGTCGAGGTAGGTGAGCGCGCCGTGGGCCTCGGCCACGTCGCAGATCTCACTGATCGGCGCGATGTCCCCGTCCATCGAGTAGATCGATTCGAACGCCACGAGCTTCGGTTTTGCCGGGTCCAGCATCCGCAGCTTGCGGTTCAGGTCCTCCGGGTCGTTGTGGCGGAAGATGTGGCGCTCGGCGCGGCTCGCGCGGATGCCCTCGATCATCGAGGCGTGGTTTTCCGAATCCGAGAGCACGACGCAGCCGGGGATGCGGCCGGCGAGCGTGCCGAGCGCCGCCCAGTTCGAGACGTAGCCGGAGGTGAACAGCAGCGCCGCCTCCTTGGCGTGCAGGTCGGCGAGTTCCGCCTCGAGCAGCACATGGTGGTGGTTGGTGCCGGAGATGTTGCGGGTGCCCCCGGCCCCGGCGCCGCACCGGTCCAGCGTCGCGTGCATCGCACACAGCACGTCGGGGTGCTGGCCCATGCCGAGATAGTCGTTCGAGCACCACACCGTTACGGGCCGCGCCCCGTCCGGCCGGTGGTGGGTCGCGTGCGGGAAGCGCCCGGCTTGGCGTTCGAGGTCCGTGAAGACGCGGTAGCGGCCCTCGCGATGGAGGTTGTTCAGCTCGGCACCGAAGAACGCTTCGTAATCCATCGCTCGTCTCCCCGTCCTCGTCTCGACATGCGCGGGTTCTCCCGCGTCCTGAGCCATCCCGGTTCGCTCGCGCGCACCGCCTTCGCCCCGATTCCCATACGGTCGTCGTCGCTCCGCGCGACGCGGCCCTAGGCCGCGTCGCGCCGGCCGTCCTCGGCCGGTCGCTGTTCCTGGACAAGGCTGGCCGCCGCGACGGTCTTCGACGGAAGGCTCCAGTTCCAGAGCGCCGCCGCGGGCAGCGGCAGCATCAGGAACCAGTGCTCCAGGGTGGCGAGCGCCATCAGCGTGGTGAGGATGGTGAAGCCCACCATCTCATGGCTGCCGACCTCCTGCGCGAGCGCCGTCCGCCCCAGCAGCGCGACGATCACCGTGGCGAGGCTCACCGAGACCGGGAACAGCAGGTTCATCGGCCGCTTGGTCAGGTAGCAGCCGAGGTAGGCGAGGTGATCGGGCAGGAACTCGGCGTTGAGGTTGCGCACGCCCAGGAACATGTTCAGCCGGGCGCTGAGGTTCATCCCCCAGAACACGAGGTAGGTCCACAGCGCGAATTTCTGCGGCGCGTTCCAGGTGAGCGCGAGGATGGCCAGCGCGCCCAGCACGATCGCCCCCTCGTGCCACAGGCTGGTCGCCGCCGCCGCGCGGAACTTCTCGACGCCCCGCGCGCCCGGCCGGCAGGCCTGCGGGCGTGGGCCGGTGACGAAGCCCATGTAGTAGCTCATCTCCTGCCAGCCCCAGACCAGCAGCGCGCCGGTGAAGGCGGTGTAGGCCCCGGTCTCGGTGGCGTCGCCCGCGCTCGCACCGATCGCGGCGAGCGCAGCCAGCAGCACCGCGGTACCGCCAGCCATGCTCCACCGGAACGTCCGCTGCGGCAGGTGGTCGAGCAGGATGATCACGCCGGTGGAGAACCACCAGAGCGCCACCGCGTAGAGGGCCGGTACCGCGTAGGGCGACATCGGCGACCCGCTACCAGACCGGCTCGAGCCGGATTTCGGCCGGCATCGGGTTGTCGAGGGTCGGCAGCGCGTAGAGCCGGGCGAAGGTGAGGGCTGCCCGCGCGACCTGGGTCCCGTGCTTCAGCTTACCGAGGATTCCGCCCTGCGCGCGCGCCTCGGCGATCTTCACGGAGCAGTCGAGCAGGGTGTCGAGCCGCTGCTTGAACTTCGGGTTGTCGAGGTCGAGGGTCAGCGGGAAGGTCTGCTTCGAGATCTCGGAGGTGATGTGGAACACCGTGAAGTCGTACTCGGACGGATCGACGCCGAGCGCGGCGTGGAAGGCCGGGCGGCAATGGTCGCGGACGTACATCGTCGCGAACACGGCGAGCAGGAAGAACTTGATCCAGTAGCGGTTCACCCCTTGGGTCAGCTTCGGGTTGGCGCGCATCAGCAGCGCGAACGCCTCGCCGTGGCGGAACTCGTCGTTGCACCACTTCTCGAACCACTTGAAGATCG
>NZ_CAXTHR010000058.1:0-24520 GCF_964244095.1 uncultured Methylobacterium sp.
CATGCACGTCGACGGTGCGCTCGTCGATGTAGACGTCGTGGCCCCAGACGCCGTCGAGGAGTTGCTCGCGGGAATAGACCCGGCCAGGGCTCTGCATCAGGAATTCGAGCAGCTTGAACTCGGTCGGCCCGAGATGGATCTCGCTTCCCGCCCGGCGCAGGCGGTGGCTGTCGCGGTCGAGCTCGATGTCGCCCGCCTCCAGCAGGTTGGCGACGTGGCCGGGCTTGGCCCGCCGCAGCAGCGCCCGGACGCGGGCGAGCAGTTCCGGCACCGAGAACGGCTTGACGATGTAGTCGTCGGCGCCGGTTCCGAGCCCGCGGATGCGGTCGCCCTCCTCGCCACGGGCGGTCAGCATGATGATCGGTAGCGAGGCCGTCTCGCGCCGCGCCCGCACCCGGCGGCACAGCTCAATTCCCGACAGCCCCGGCAGCATCCAATCGAGCAGGATCAGGTCCGGCACCTGCTCCTGCAGGCGGAGTTCCGCCTCGTCGCCGCGCGCCGCGGCATCGACCGCGAAACCCTCGGCTTCGAGGTTGTAGCGCAGGAGGGTCGTCAACGCCTCCTCGTCCTCGACGATCAGAATCCGCGTACGCATGCAGGGCACTCCCAGGCGGACCGCCCGATTCCTCATCTCGCAAAGCCTATGGCGCCGACAGGCCCCTCTCCCAGGGGGAGAAGGGACCCGCGCACCATCCGGCAGCCGTCGCTCACCCGGCCGGCGTCACCGTCGCGTAGTTCGAGGCGTCGTTCTTCGGGCGGTCGCCGGCCAGCGTCTCGCCGGTGGCGAGGTAGTGGATCGTCTCGGCGACGTTGGTGGTGTGGTCGCCGATGCGTTCGACGTTCTTGGCGCAGAACAGCAGGTGGGTGCAGAACGAGATGTTGCGCGGGTCCTCCATCATGTAGGTCAGGAGCTCGCGAAACAGCGAGTTGTAGAGCGCGTCGATCTCGCCGTCGCGCGCCCACACGTCCTGGGCGGCCTTGACGTCGCGGCTGGCATAGGCGTCGAGTACGTCCTTGAGCTGCTCCTGCACGAGGTCGCTCATGTGCTGCACGCCGAGCACGATCTTCTGCGCCTGGGCCTGGTCGCTGATCGCCACGACGCGCTTGGCGATGTTCTTGGCGAGATCCCCGATGCGTTCGAGGTCGCCCGAGACGCGGATCGCCGAGATGGTCTCGCGCAGGTCGATCGCCAGCGGCTGGCGCTTGGCGATGAGCAGCACCGCGCGCTCCTCGATGTCGCGCTGGAGGGTGTCGAGGCGCTTGTCGGCTGCGATCACGGCCTGGGCGAGCGCGGTGTCGCGGCGGACCAGCGCGTCGGTCGCCTCGGTCATCATCTTCTCGGCGACGCCGCCCATCTCGGAAATCGAGCGGCGCAGGTCCTCCAGTTCGGTGTCGTAGGAGCTGACGATGTGGCCGGGCATGGGCGTGTGTCCTCGATCGGCCCGAAGGGCGCGGGCTCGGAAGAAGCGCGGGCGGCTCAGCCGAAGCGGCCGGTGATGTAGTCCTGGGTCTGGCGCACCGACGGGTTCATGAAAATGCGGTTGGTCGGCCCGAACTCGATCAGTTCGCCGAGATACATGAACGCCGTGAACTGCGAGATGCGCGCTGCCTGCTGCATGTTGTGCGTGACGATGACGATGGTGAACTCGGCGCGCAACTGCTCGATCAGTTCCTCGATGCGGCCGGTGGAGATCGGATCGAGCGCCGAGGTCGGCTCGTCGAACAGGATCACCTCCGGGCTCTGCGCCACGGTGCGGGCGATGCACAGGCGCTGCTGCTGGCCGCCCGACAGGCCCATGCCGGACTGCTTGAGCTTGTCCTTGACCTCGTCCCACAGAGCCGCCTTGCGCAGCGACGACTCCACCCGACCGTCGAGCTCGGATTTGGGCAGCTTCTCGTAGAGCCGCAGGCCGAAGGCGACGTTGTCGTAGATCGACATCGGGAACGGCGTCGGCTTCTGGAACACCATGCCGATGCGCGAGCGCAGCTCGTTGAGGTCGACGCTCGCATCGAGGACGTTCTGCCCGTCGAGCAGCACCTGCCCTTCCGCCCGCTGCTCCGGGTAGAGGCTGTAGATCCGGTTGAAGGTGCGCAGCAGCGTCGACTTCCCGCAGCCGGACGGGCCGATCAGCGCGGTGACCTGCCGGTCGTGGAAATCGAGGTTGATGTTCTTCAGGCTGTGGAACGGGCCGTAGTAGAAGTTCAGGTCCTTGGCACTGATGCGGATGGGCGCGCGTTCGTCGGCCGTGCTGCGGCCTTCGAACTGGGAGGCGCTGATCGCGGGGGCGGCGTTCATCGTCTGGTTCCTCGTGGATGCCGGCGGCGGGTCAGGGTCCCCACGGACACAAGTGCTTCGGTTCAACCGGCCTTCGAAGAGGAACCGCGTCGTGAGACGAAGCACTTATGTCCGTGGGAGCCCTCAGCGCGCGCGCTGCGGCTTGATGACGAAGCGGGCGACGATCGAGAGCAGCAGGATCGTCATGGTGATGAGCAGCGCGCCGGCCCAGGCGAGGGCCTGCCAGTTCGGATAGGGCGAGAGCGCGAACTGGTAGATCATCACCGGCAGGTTCGCGACGCCGCCCATCAGGTTCGCGCCGAACCAGGAGTTGTTGTTCAGTGCCGTGAACAGCAGCGGCGCGGTCTCGCCGGCGATGCGGGCGAGCGCCAGGATGATGCCGGTGACGATGCCGGCGGACGCTGCCCGCCACGTCACGCTCATGATCACCTTCGAGGGCGGGGCGCCGAGCGCCGCGCCCGCCTCGCGCAGCGTCCCAGGCACGAGGCGCAGCATGTCCTCGGTGGTGCGCACGATCACGGGCGTGGCGATGATCGCCAGCGCGACGCCCCCGGCCCAGCCGGAATAGGTCCCCATCGGCCGCACCATCAGGGTGTAGACGAACAGGCCGATCAGGATCGAGGGCGCCGAGAGCAGGATGTCGTTGAGGAAGCGGATCACCTCGGCGAGCTTCGAGCCGCGGCCGTACTCGGCTAGGTATGTGCCGGCCATCAGCCCCACGGGCGTCGCGACGAGGATGCCGATGCCGGTGAGCACCAGGCTGCCGAGGATCGCGTTGGCGATGCCGCCGCCTTCCGAGCCCGGCCCCGGCGTCGCTTCCGTGAACAGCGCCGGCGAGAACCCGCGCACGCCCTCGACGATGAGCATCAGCAGGATCGAGCCGAGCACGAACGCCCCGAGCACGGTCGCCAGCAGGCAGGCGATGCGCAGCGTCCGATCGGCGACCCGGCGGCTGCCGCGGATGCGGCCGGGCCGGGCGGCCTGGGCGACGAGCGGGTTGGTGGCGTCCATGGCGGAACCCTTCAGGCGACCTTGACGCGGCGCGTCAGGAAGCGGGCGATGATCAGGACGACGAAGGTGATCGCGAACAGGATGCAGCCGAGCGCCATGAGCGCGTTCAGTTGCATGCCGTCGGCCTCGTTGAACTCGTTGGCGATGCGGGACGCGATGGTCGAGCCGGGGTCGAACACCGAGGCCGAGAGCCGGTTGGCGTTGCCGACCACGAAGGTCACCGCCATGGTCTCGCCGAGCGCGCGGCCGAGGCCGAGCATGATCGCGCCGATGATCGAGACCGAGGCCTGCGGCACCAGGACGTGGCGCACCACCTCCCAGGTGGTGCAGCCGATGCCGTAGGCGCTCTCGCGCAGGATCGTCGGGATCTGGTCGAGCATGTCGCGCGCGATCGAGGCCACGAACGGCACGATCATGATCGCCAGGATGATGCCGGCGGTGAGCACGCCGACGCCGGACGGCACGCGGGCGTAGAACAGCGTGCCGACGATCGGCAGGCCCTCGACGACATTCGAGACCGGCACCTGCACGAAGCGCGCGAACAGCGGCGCGAAGATGAACAGGCCCCACATCCCGTAGATAATGCTCGGCACGGCAGCGAGCAGCTCGATCGTCATGCCGACGGGCTTGCGCGCCCAGCCGGGGCAGAGCTGCGTCAGGTAGACCGCGATGCCGAGCGAGATCGGCACGCCGATGACCAGCGCCAGCAGAGCCGAGGCCAGCGTTCCGGTCACCGCGACCAGCGCGCCGTACTGCTCGGTTCCGATGTTCCAGACACTCGACGTGAGGAAGCCGAAGCCGAACGTGCGGAAGGCCGGCCAGCCGCCGTACAGGATCGAGCCGAGGATGCCGGCAAGCACCAGCAACACGAGCAGGGCCGAGCCGTAGGCGGCGGCGCGGAACAGGGCGTCGAAGCCCTTGCTCGGAGCTTTTCGTGCGCGCGGCCCGGCACTCGCCAGGGCGATCCGTTCAGTCAAGGCCGTCATCCGCTGTTCTTTTCACCCGCTGCCGTGGTAGCGCGCCGCGCCGTTGCGCGCGAGGGACGGCCATCGATTTGCAAGATCGGGCGGCCACCGCGTTTCCCGGTGGCCGCCCGCGTGGTCACGCACGTCAGGCCGACGCGATCCTCACAGGCCCGCGATCCTCACATCCCGAAGACGGGCTTGCCGTCCTTGCCCTTCACCTGCTTCCACTCCTCGTGAACCAGGCCGACGACGTTGTCGGGCAGCGGCACGTAGTCGAGATCGGAGGCGAGGGTGTCGCCGTTCTTGTAGGCCCAGTCGAAGAACTTCAGCACGTCTGCGGATTTCGCCGGATCGGCGGGGTCCTTGTGGACGAGGATGAAGGTCGCCGCCGTGATCGGCCAAGCGTTCTCGCCGGCCTGGTCGGTGAGCGTGATGCCGAAGCCAGGCTGGCTCTTCCAGTCGGCGCTGGCGGCGGCGGCCTGGAACGCCTTGTCGTCGGGCTGCGGGAACTTGCCGGCCTTGTTGCGGATCAGCGCGTAGCTGAGCTTGTTCTGCTTGGCGTAGGCCGACTCGACGTAGCCGATCGCGTTCGGCACCTGCTTGACGGTGGCGGTGACGCCCTCGTTGCCCTTGCCACCCTGGCCGGCGGGCCAGCTCACGGTGGTGGCGGCGCCGAACTCCTTCTTCCAGGGTTCGGAGACCTGGCTGAGGTAGGTGGTGAAGATGTTGGTCGTGCCCGACGCGTCCGAGCGGTAGACGGGGGTGATGTTGGCGTCGGGGAGCTTCAGCCCGTCGTTCAGCGCGGCGATCTTCGGATCGGACCACTTGGTGATGCGGTTGGCGTAGATGTCGGCGATCATCTCGCCGGTGAGCTTGAGCTTGCCCGGCTCGACGCCGGGGATGTTCACCACGGCGACGACGCCACCCATCACGGTCGGGAACTGGACGAGGCCGTCTTTCTCCAGCGCCGGGCCTTTGAGCGGCGCGTCGGTCGCGCCGAAATCGACGGTCTTGGCCTGGATCTGCTTGATGCCGCCGCCCGAGCCGATCGACTGGTAGTTCAGGCCGGTGCCGGTGTCCTTGCGGTAGGCTTCCGCCCACTTCGAGTAGACCGGGAACGGGAAGGTCGCGCCGGCGCCGGTGATGTCGGCGGCGGCTGCCGGCAGCGCGAACTGGGCCGCCGCGAGGGCGAGCGCGAGCGCGTAGGTGAAGCGTTTCACGTGCATCTCCGTTGTCCGTCGGGCGTGCCGGTCGCACGATCCGCGCGCCGGGGCCCGCGCGCCCGGCCGGACGGTCCGGCCGCCGCAGCGGCATCGCTCGACGTTGCCGCCGGTAGGCCATGCAGATGACAGCCGGATGACACGGCGGACGCCGGGCGTCCCGGCGCGACATGGCACGGTTTGCGCGGCTCGCGCGTTTCAACCCGGTTCCGAGGCCGGCCGCGCGCATTCCGCCGCGGCGGATCGGACGGGAAGGTCGAGCCTTGGCCAACGATCCGCCCGCCGCGCCCCCGCGCGCGGCGCAGTCCGACGAGACCGCCTATCACGCGCTCCACGCCGAGCGCGCGATGCTGGAACGCGACCTCGCCCTGGCGAAGGCGCGACAGAGCTTCAGCAAGGATGCCGACGAGGTCGCGCGGGCGCGGGCCGAGGAGGCGACGATGCTCTCGAGCCTCGACATGGTCCTCACGCGCATCCGGGCGACCGAGTACCGCCGCCGCCCCGGTGCACGCCGCTGGTGATCCCTTGCGCCGCAACCCCGCGCAGGGCGGGGGGCGGTCCTCCGGTCGGCAGACGCGTTCGCGAGCGTCAGGCGCTGCGGCGCTGGTCCCGTTCCTTGCGGCGCAGGCGCAGGAGCAGGTCGACCTGCGAATCGGTGATCGGCTGCTTGTCGACGGTGTCCTCGTAGACCGCGCGCAGGCTCTGGCCGAGGCGGTGGGTGTCGATGCCGGACAGGCCCCGACCGGACGGACAGGCTTCGGACTTGGCAGCGGCCTGGGGCATGGCTCCCTCCCGGAACACGAACGCGCCGGAGGGCGCGAATCGCTGGCCCTCCCGGATGGGACTAGTCTCGTGCGGGATGGTTAACGGGAGGTTACGCTTAAGCGATCGTTAGGGTTGACCGTCTCTGCACCGGCCTTCACGCCCCCTGGAGCAGGCGCGTGGCCGCGGCGCGGGCCTCGTCGGTGACGGTGGCGCCGGCGAGCATCCGGGCGATCTCCTCGCGGCGCGCCTCGACGGGGAGCGCGGCGACGCGGGTGGCGACGCGCCCGGCGCCCTTCACCGAATCCTTGGCGATGAGGAAGTGCGTGCGGGCGCGGGCCGCGACCTGGGGCGCGTGGGTCACCGCCACCACCTGCACGTCGGCGGACAGGCGCGCGAGGCGCGCGCCGATCGCGTCGGCGACGGCGCCGCCGACGCCGGTGTCGATCTCGTCGAAGATCAGGGTCGGCGCCGAGCCCTTGTCGGCGAGCACCACCTTCAGCGCCAGCATGAAGCGGGAGAGTTCGCCCCCGGACGCGACCTTCATCATCGGGCCGGGGCGCGTGCCGGGATTGGTCTGCGCCCAGAACGCGACCCGGTCGGTCCCGGCGGCGTCCCGCGATTCGGGATCGGTGACGATCTCGGTGATGAAGCGGGCGCGCTCGAGCTTCAGCGGCGGCAGTTCGGCCTTCACGGCGGCATCGAGCTGCCTGGCCGCGCGCCTGCGCCCGGCGCTGAGCTTCTCCGACGCCTTCGCGTAGGCCGATTCGGCGACGGACAGCACGGCCTCGAGGCCGGCCAAGGCCGCCTCGCCGGCATCGATCGCCGCGACGTCGGCCTCGTAGCGGTCGCGGAGCGCGGCGAGACCGTCGGCGGCGACATCGTACTTGCGCGCGCTCGCGCGCAGCGCGAACAGGCGCTCCTCCACCCGCTCCAGCTCGCGCGGGTCGAACTCGGCCTCGGCCAAGGCCGCGTCGAGGACGGCGCGGGCCTCGTCCAGCGCCACGAGCGCCGCGTCGAGGGCGGCGACGCAGGGCTCGACCAGCGCCGGAAGCTGGGCTGCGCGGCGCTCCAGCTTGCGCAGGGCGGAGGAGAGCGGCGGCACGCTCGAATGCGAGCCGCCGACGGCGGCGAGCGCGTCGTTGAGCTCGCGCGCGACCTTCTCGCTCTGCTGCATCACCGTGCGGCGCTCGGCCAGCGTCGCCTCCTCGCCGGGGGTCGGATCGAGGGCGGCCAGCTCCGCGACGGCGTGGCGCAGGAAGTCGGCCTCCCGGCGGGCGGCCTCGACGCGGGCGCGGTGCCCGACGAGCGTCGCGCGCGCCGCGCGCACCCCCCGCGACGCCTCGGCGACGGCGGCGAGCGGACCGTGGAGGCCGCCGAAGGCGTCGAGGATGGCGCGGTGGGTGGCAGCATCGGCGAGCGCCCGGTCGTCGTGCTGCCCGTGGATCTCCACGAGCGCCGCGCCGATCGCGCGCAGCGCCTGCACGCCGACCGGCTGGTCGTTGACGAAGGCACGGGTGCGCCCGTCCGCCATCTGGGTGCGGCGCAGGATCAGGTCGCCCTCGGTGTCGATCCCGGCCTCCGCCGCGATCCGGCGGGCGGGGTGGTCGAGGCCGACGTCGAACACGGCGGTGATGCCGCCCTGGGCCTCGCCGTGGCGCACGAGGGAGCCGTCGCCGCGCCCGCCGAGCGCGAGGCTGAACGCGTCGAGCAGGATCGACTTGCCGGCGCCGGTCTCGCCGGTGAGCACGCTGAGCCCGTCGGTGAAGTTCAGTTCGAGCCGGTCGATCAGGACGATGTCGCGGATCGCGAGCTGCACGAGCATGCCGCGCCTTCGAGTCTCCGGGGCCGCGACCCGCGAGGCGGGGCCGCCGATGTCTGCGGGAATCGTGAAGCCGTCATGTAGGCGCAGCGCGGCGCTCCCGCACCCTCGAAATGCGAAACGGGCGGAGCCGAAGCGCCGCCCGCGATCGCGTCCCGCCGTGACCGGATCAGGCTACTCGGCAGCCGCGGTCCGGCCCATCACGGAACGGTAGATCTTGCTCAGGAACGAGGACTTCTCCTCGCGCGGCTCCAGCCCGCCGGTCTGGAGGAGGGCGTGGGCGTCCTTGTACCACGGGCTGTCGGGGAAGTTGTGCCCGAGCACGGCCGCCGCGTTCTGCGCCTCGGCGGTGATGCCGAGCGCCATGTACGCCTCGGTCAGGCGCTCCAGCGCCTCCTCGGCGTGGCGGGTCGTCTGGTACTTGCTGACCACGTCGCGAAAACGGTTGATCGCGGCGGGGAAGTTGCGGCGCTCCAGGTAGTAGCGCCCGACCTCCATCTCCTTGCCGGCGAGCTGGTCGCGGGTGATCTGGATCTTGGCCTTGGCGTCGGTGGAGTATTCCGAGGTCGGATACTTCTGCACCAGCTCCTGGAGAGCGACGAGAGCCTTCTCCGAGCGGTCCTGGTCGCGGGTGACGTCGGGGATCTGCTTGTACTGCGACATCGCCATCAGGTACTGCGCGTAGGCTGCGTCCTTGCTCGCCGGGTGGCGCTGCAGGTACCGCTTCGAGGCGGAGATCGCGTCGTCGTACTTCTGGCCCTCGTAGTTCGCGTAGGCCGTCATCAACAGGGCGCGGCGCGACCAGTCGGAATACGAATACTGTTTGTCGAGGCTGTCGAACTTCTTGACCGCGCCCTCGTAGTCGCTGTCCTCGATCCGCGCGAGGCCCTCGCTGTAGAGCTTGTCCGCCGGCACGTCCGCCACGACCTCGGGCTTGTACTTCTCGGCAAACAAGCCCGTCGGGTCGAAGTCGCAGCCGCCGAGGCCAAGGCCGAGCGCGGTGATGAGCACGGCAGCCGTCGCTCTGCGGGGGCGAAGGATCACGGGCATTGGCGGTACTTTCCCCGAACGGGCGCGGTCCTGCACGGGGACGCGCCGTTGAGCCATCATGGGTTCGTATCGGAGCGCAACGACCTACCCGACCCGGTCGGCCACTGCCGACCGGGTCGCCGCGCTCTTCACGGACGAGCCACCGTGACGGCCGATTCGGGCGCGAAAGCGGCAGTTCCACGGGGCCAGAGATCGGCAGGCGCCTGTGGCTTGCCGGCCACAAGGGCGGGCAGGCGCGTCATCGCGGCGGGTGACGTCTTCAGAGGTCGCCGGCGAAGGCGGCAAGCCCTAAGCCGACGCCGAACTCGGCGCGCGCGGTCTCGCGGCGCGTGGCCTGCGCCTCGACGATCGCGTAGTTGGCGCGGTCGGAGAACAGGAGGTCGAGGATGCCGACGTTCATGCGGTGGCCGCCGCAATAGGACCGGTAGGCGCCCTGGAGCGGCAGGCCGGCCAACGCGAGGTCGCCGACCGCGTCGAGGAACTTGTGCCGGACGAACTCGTCGGAGAAGCGCAGGCCCTCCGGGTTGATCACGTCGGTCTCGCCGACGGCGACGGTGTTCTCCAGCGAGGCGCCGAGCGCGAAGCCGGCTTTCCAGTACCGCTCCACGTCCTTCATCATGCCGAAGGTCCGGGCGGGCGCGATCTCGCGGCGATAGGTGGCCGCGGTTAGGTCCATCGCCTTGCGCGAGCGGCCGATCACTGGGCTGTCGAAATCGATCTCCACGTCGAGGCGGAAGCCCCGGTCGATCGGGCGGAGCTCGGCGAAGGCGGAGCCCACCTCGATGCGGACGTGGCGCAGGACCTTGATCCAGCGGCGGGCGCCGCCGCCCTGCACGATGCCGACGGAATCGACCGCCTTGACGAAGGGAAGCGCGCTGCCGTCGAGGATCGGCATCTCGGGCCCGTCGATCTCGATCAGCGCGTTGTCGACGCCCAATCCGTAGAGGGCGGACATCAGGTGCTCGATCGTGGCGACCGCGCCGGATTCGACGTCGCCGATCACGGTGCAGAGTTCGGTCGCCGAGACGCAGGCGTGGCTGGCCTTGATGAGACGGTCGTTGCCGGAGGCCGTTCCGGTGCGGAGGAAGGCGATGCCGTGGTTCGCGGGAGCCGGGCGAAGCCTGATCGCCACCGGGCTTCCGGAATGGACGCCGATGCCGCTCAGCACGGCCGCGCCCTTGAGTGTCGTTTGTTGGTTCGTCCGCATTCCTTAGCCCTCGGCCGCGATCCGGCAACGCCACCCCGCTGACCGCGTGGTGCCGACGCCTTCCGATCCGTCCGCTGCTTGAAGCCCCTGCGTGCGCTTTCGGTCCGGAAACCGCCGCGCTTTTCGTTCGTCCGGCATTTTTATAGCTGCACCGCACAGCCCGACCAAATCACGCTTTCTTACGCTCTGTTACAGACGCGGGTGCGTCGCGGGACCTGAATTACCCTTCTAATTCAAAGTGTTAAAGAATGGTTAACAACCCCTCGACAGCCCGGTCATGCTGTGGCCGGGCAGCATCACGCCCCCGGGCCGGAGCCCGTCCGACGGGGTTCGGAACCGCAAAGATCCGCCGGCCCTCGCGAACCGGCGGAACGATGGTGCGATGCAAAACGCGCGTCCGGCGCGCATGCCGGACGCGCGGCCCGATCCGTTCGCTTGATCAGTTCGCTCGATCAGTTCGCTTGGCGGCGGAGGAAGGCCGGGATCTCGAGCTGGTCGTCGTCCATCATCCGCGGCTGGGGCGCGAGGCGCCCCTGGGCGTCGAGGTTGCCCTGGGCCGGGCGGTACTGCGGCGCCACGGGCGCCTGCACCCGCGGGGCCGGCGGCATCGGGACCTGGGGCGCGGGAGCGCGGGGCGCCGGGGCGCCCTCGGCCTCCTCGCGGCGACCGCCGAAGCCGACGGTGGCCAGCCGGCGCAGCAGGCTGGTGCGCTTGGTGTCGCCGTGGGCCTCCGTCTGTTCGCCGCGGCTCGCCGCGATCTGGTTCTGGGCGATCGCCGGCAGTTCGTGGATCTGCGGCATCCGCGGCGCCCGGGTGAGCGGGGCCGCGACGGGGGCGGCCGGGCGCGGCGGCATGAACGGGCCGGCATGGTGCTGGGTTGCCGGCTCCGGCGCAGGCACCGGCACGAACGGTGCGGCGGCACGGGGCTGGGCCTGGGTCAGCACGATGTCGTCGCGCATCATCGCGGCCGGCTCGATCCGGGCCTCGGGGAGCGGCGCGGGCTCGGGCGCCTGGAGCCGCGCCGACGGCACGGGCGCAGCGGCGGCCTGGGTCACGGCCGGCTCGGGCGCGGGGCGGAAGCCCGGGGCGGCTTGCGCCGCGCGCGCGCGCGCCTCCGAGCGCAGGCGCTCGGCGACCTCGGCGATGCGCTGCTCGGTCTCGGCGATGTCCTTGTTGTTGGGGGAGTTGGCCGCGATCAGCGCCGGCTCGATGCCGGTGGCGACCACCGACACGCGGATGATGCCGTCCAGGCTCTCGTCGAAGGTGGCGCCGAGGATGATGTTGGCCTCCTGATCGACTTCTTCGCGGATCCGCGTCGCGGCCTCGTCCAACTCGTACAGGGTCAGATCCGCGCCGCCGGTGATCGAGATCAGCAGGCCGCGGGCGCCCTTCATCGAGACGTCGTCGAGCAGCGGGTTGGCGATCGCGGCCTCGGCCGCGCGGCTGGCGCGCTTCTCGCCCGACGCCTCGCCGGTGCCCATCATCGCCTTGCCCATGCCGCGCATGATCGCGCGGACATCCGCGAAGTCGAGGTTGATCAGGCCCTCCTTGACCATCAGGTCGGTGATGCAGGCGACGCCCGAGTAGAGCACCTGGTCGGCCATCGCGAAGGCGTCGGCGAAGGTGGTCTTCTCGTTGGCGACGCGGAACAGGTTCTGGTTCGGGATGCAGATCAGCGTGTCGACGCTCTTCTGAAGCTCGTTGATGCCCGCCTCGGCGACGCGCGCCCGGCGCGCCCCCTCGAACTGGAAGGGCTTGGTCACGACGCCGACCGTCAGGATGCCCATGTCGCGGGCGGCCCGCGCGATGACCGGCGCCGCGCCGGTGCCGGTGCCGCCGCCCATGCCGGCGGTGATGAAGCACATGTGCGCGCCCGAGAGCTGGTCGCGGATCTCGTCCATCACCTCGTCGGCGGCGGCCGAGCCGACCTCCGGGTGCGAGCCGGCCCCGAGCCCCTGCGTCACGCCGATGCCCATCTGGATCACGCGCTCGGCCTTGGACGAGGTCAGCGCCTGCGCGTCGGTGTTGGCGACGACGAACTCGCAGCCGAGCAGCCCCGACTCGATCATGTTGTTGACGGCGTTGCCGCCGGCGCCGCCGACACCGAACACGGTGATGCGGGGCTTGAGTTCGCGGATGTCAGGCGCCTGGAGAGAGATGGCCATGGTGTCGAGCCCTTCGTGACCGTGTACGCGTTTCCGTTTTGGCGCCTTCGCGAAGGCGTCGATCGTCGTCGTCGCGCGGTCCCCTCGCCGGGGATCGCGCCTCGTGCCTAAAAACTCTCCCGCAGCCAGCGCCCGACCCGGGAGATGTAGCCGTCGGTGCCGGTGCCGGCGAAGGCGCCCTGCCCCCGCGGCTCGAAGTGCTCGGCATGCGCGACCTGCGGGTAGACCAGCAGGCCGACGGCCGCCGAGAAGGCCGGTCCCTTGGCGGCCTCGGGCAGGCCGCGGATACCGAGGGGGCGGCCGATCCGCACCTGGCCCTGCATCACCCGGCGGGTGACTTCGGGCAGGCCGACGAGCTGGCTCGCGCCGCCCGTGAGCACCACGCGGCGCCCGGCCTGGGCGGCAAACCCCGCCTCGCGCAGGCGGTCGCGCACCAGCTCGACCACCTCCTCGACGCGGGGCTTGATGATCCGCACGAGCTGCGAGCGCGGCACGTGGGCCGGCGTCTCGCCCTCGTCGTCGCCGACGCCGTGGACCGCGATCATGTCGCGCTCGTCGGACGGCGTGGCGATGGCCGAGCCGTAGAGGGTCTTCAGGCGCTCGGCCGCCGCGACCCGGGTCGAGAGGCCGCGGGCGATGTCCATGGTGACGTGGTGGCCGCCCACCGCGATGGCGTCGCAATGGACGAGATGCCCGCCGGAGAACACGCCGACGCTGGTCGTGCCGCCGCCCATGTCGACGACGCAGACGCCCATCTCGGCCTCGTCGTCCACGAGCGCGGAGAGGCCAGCGGCGTAGGGCGTGGCGATCACCGCCTCGACGCCGAGGTGGCAGTGCTCCACCGCGAGCATGACGTTGCGGGCGGCAGCCGCCTCGCTGGTGACCACGTGCAGGTCGACGCCGAGGGCCTCGCCGATCATGCCCGAGGGATCGATGACCGCGCCCTGGCCGTCGAGCGCGTAGCCGGTCGGCAGCGCGTGGAGCACGGCGCGGCCGGGGCTGACGCCGTGGGCGCTGGCCGTCTCCAGCACCCGCTCCACGTCCGCGCCGGTGACGGTGCCAGTGCGCACGTTCACCCGCGCCTGGAAGTGCTGCGAGGCCAACCGCCCGCCGCTCATGTTGACGATGACCGACTGCACCTCGACCTTGGCCATCCGCTCGGCGGCGTGCACCGCCTGCCGGATCGCGCCCTCGGCGGCCTCCAGGTCGACGATGGCGCCGCCCTTCAGCCCGAGCGAGCGTTGGTGGCCGATGCCGATGATGCGGGCCAGGTGCGTGCGGCCCTTGAGCGTCGAGAGCGCCTCGGCCGGCTGCAACTCGGCAATGAGGCAGACGACCTTGCTGGTGCCGATGTCGAGCACCGACAGCGTCGTGCTGCGGCGGGCCGAGAGCGGCTTCAGGCGGGGCGTCAGGCCGTGCTGGGAATGCATCGGGTGCTACCGGACGAAGGACGGGAGACGGGCGGGCGGGACAGGTCTCCGGGCGTGGCTCACGTCGCGGTCCCCTTCTTCGTCTTCTTCTGCGCCTCGGCGCGGGCGGCCGCCGCCTCCTCCGTCAGGCGGACCACGACCCGGTCGGGCATCCGCAGGTCGACCGCGATGATGTCCTTCTCCAGGAGGCGGTTGGCGCGCTCCAGGGCGACCAGGCGCGCCAGCGCCGCGGCGGGCTCGATCTCGGGCAGGCGGATGTCGACGCCGTCGAGCTTCAGCGTCCAGCGCCGGCCCGAGACGTAGGTGCCGGCGCGGATGCGCTCGGCCAGCGGCCCGGCGGCGGCGACCAGCGCGAGGTACTCGCCGAGCTTGCCGTTGGCGTCGTCGCCGACGACGAGCGGCAGGCTCGCGTAGCGGTCGTCGCGCATCGTATCGATGACCGTGCCGTCGGCGGCGATCACGCTGATCTCGCCGTTGCGCTGCCACAGGGCCGCCGGCTCGCGCTCGACCTGGTTGACGACGATCTCGCGGGGATAGACCTTGCGCACCGAGACCGAGGCGATCAGCGGCACGCGCAGCAGCCGCTCGCGCATGTCGGCAACGTCGAGGAACGGCACGGACGAGCGCCAGTCGATGCCGGCGGCGGCCAGCACCTCGCGCTCGTACATCCGCGAGATGCCGGAGATGGTGACGCGCTCGACGCCGAAGCCACAAAGGCGCGCGAGGATGTCGAGCGGGCGGCCGTTCTCGGACACGAAGCCGTCGTAGCGCCCGCTCGCGACGAAGCCGGCGAGCGCCAGGGCGGCGAAGGCGGCACCGATGCCGATCGCGCCGAGCCCGCGGGGCAGGCGCTCGGCGAGCGACGGCCCGGGCCGGCCGCGGCGCAGCGAGTCGGAGCGGCGGAGGAAGCCGGGCAGCCGGGCGAGGAGGCGTGCGGCGGGCCCTTGCGCGCGGGGGTGCCCGGCGGGGCTCAGCGGCCCAGGGAAGCGTCCTCCACCATCCATCGGACGAACTCACCGAAACGATACCCAGCGTGGGCGGCCATGTCCGGCACAAGGCTGGTCTGGGTCATGCCGGGTTGCGTGTTGACCTCCAGGACGACGAGCGCGCCGGTTCCGCCGGGCGTGTCGTCGTAGCGAAGGTCGGCACGGCTGACGCCCCGGCAGCCCAGTGCTTGATGCGCCGTTAACGACAACTCTTGGACACGCTGGTAAACATTTGGTTTAAGATCGGCCGGCAGCACGTGGATCGAGCCGCCCGGCGCGTACTTGGCGTCGTAGTCGTACCAGCCCCCCGACGCCGCCCGGATCTCGATCACGCCGAGCGCCCGGTCGCCCATCACCGCGCAGGTGAGTTCGCGGCCGGCAACGTAAGTCTCCACGAGGACGTCCTCGCCGTAGACCCATTCTTCCGATCCGAGGATCTGGGGCGGGTGCGAGCGGCCGTCGCGCACGATGATCACCCCCATCGAGGAGCCTTCGGAGACCGGCTTGACCACGTAAGGAGGCGCGATTGGGTGTGACCGCGCCGCCTCCTGCCGGTTGACGACCCGGCCCTCCGGAACGCTGACGCCGGCCGCCCGCATCACCACCTTGGCCCGCTCCTTGTGCATGGCGAGCGCGGAAGCCAGCACGCCGGAATGCGTGTAGGGAATACGCAGGATCTCCAGCAGCCCCTGAATGGTGCCGTCTTCGCCCGCCGGCCCGTGCAGGGCGTTGAAGGCGACGTCGGGGGCAAGCCCGGTGAGCACGGTCGCGATGTCGGCGCCGACATCGACGCGGGTGACGCGGTAGCCCTCCCCTTCGAGCGCGTCGGCGCAGGCCGCGCCCGAATTCAGCGAGACCGGGCGCTCGGCCGAGGTGCCCCCCATCAGGACGGCGACGTGCTTGGACATGGGGGGCTCCGGAACGAGAGATCAGGAAAGGCTTCGGGACGTGCCGACCATGTCCCGTATGCGCCCGCAGAGTCGCTCCGCCGCATCCGGGGGCAAGTCGCCGATCCGTTTCAGGACGCGCTCCTGCTCGATGCAGGCGATCTTGACCGGCCGAACGACGGACGCGGTCTTCAGGCCCGCATGCGCGATGTCGTCGATCGGCAGGTCGCCAGTCTTTGTAGGATTTCTCGCGCTCGTGACCATGGCGATCCAGACGAACCCGGCGTCGGCAACTGTCGAGCCGGAGATGACGACCGCAGGCCGGCGCTTCTCAGCCAGACGATCCGAATACGGAAACGGCACTACGACGACGGTTCCCGGACGGAGACCGTCGGGGTCAGAGATCGGCATAGTCTTCCTCGTCGGCTTGGCTCGCCCATTCCGTGAAGGCGACGAAGGGATCTTCGACTTCGGAGGGTGCCTTCTCGATCCGGACGCCGTCGGGCGTGATGACGTAGCGTACCCGGTCGCCGGGACGGATCGCCAGCCGCTCACGGACCTCGGCCGGCAGAACGGTCTGGCTCTTCACCGAAACCTTCGAGAACGCCGTTCGGACGGAAGCTGCACGCATCGGATCGGGCCCTCGTGTCGACCAACACCTTACCATCTTACGCCTTACCGATCGACGCCGATCCGCTTGATCTCCCAGTGCAGCGTGACGCCGCTCGTCTCACGGACCCGCCTGCGCACCTCCTCGCCCAGGCCCTCGATGTCGGCGGCGGTGGCGCCGCCGCGGTTGATCAGGAAGTTGCAGTGCATCTCCGAGACCTGCGCCCCGCCGAGCGTCAGGCCGCGGCAGCCGGCGGCGTCGATGAGCTGCCACGCCTTCGCGCCGTCCGGGTTCCTGAAGGTCGAGCCGCCGGTGCGCGCGCGGATCGGCTGCGCCGCCTCGCGCGCCGCCGTCACCCGCGCCATCTCCGCCTCGATCGCCGCACGGTCGCCGGGGCGGCCGCGGAACAGGGCGCCCGTGAAGATCACGTCCTCGGGCGCCGTGGAGTGACGGTAGGAGAAGCCCATCTCGGCTTGGGTGAACGTGCGCAGGTTCCCGCGCCGGTCGATGCCGGCGGCCTCCACCAGCACGTCGGTGGTCTCTCCGCCATGCGCGCCGGCGTTCATGCGCAGCGCGCCGCCGACCGAGCCGGGGATGCCGCGCAGGAACGCGAGGCCGTCCAGCGACGCCTCCGCCGCGGCCTTGGCGAGGCGCATGTCGGGGACGGCGGCGCCGGCGCGCAGCGTCTGGCCCTCGATCGCGACCGAGCCGAACGCCCTGCCGCCGAGCCGGACGGTTACGCCGGGGACGCCGCCGTCGCGCACGATCAGGTTCGAGCCCAGCCCGATCACCGTGACGGGGATGGCGGGATCGAGGCCGGCGAGGAGGTGGGCGAGATCTTCCGCGTCGGCCGGCGTGAACAGCACCTGCGCCGGCCCGCCGACGCGGAACCACGTCAGGTCGGCGAGCGACGGGTTCGCCAGCAGCCGGCCCCGGAGCCCGGGAGCGGCGGCGCGGAGGGCGTCGATGAGAGAGGACGCGGTCATGTTATGCGATCGTCCGGTCGGCCGGTGCGGATGACGGGAGGGCAGGGACATGGAAATGAGCGTCGTCCTGACCCGCGCAGCGACACGGGCGTTGCGGCGGATGCCGCCGGCGACCGGGGACCTGATCCGGAACAAGCTCCGACAATACGCCACCGATCCCGATACGTTGACCAACAATGTCAAGGCGCTCAAGGGCGAGGGGGACCGCTATCGCCTGCGCATCGGCGATTGGCGCGCGGTCTTCACGATCGAGGCGGATCGGATCATCGTCCATGCGATCGGACCCCGCGGCTCGATCTACGGCTAGGAACACAACCGTGACCATCGTGCGAACCAAGACTCCCGCCGGGGAGGCGATCGTGATCCTGCCCGAGGCCGAGTTCGAGCGCCTGCGCGAACTCGCCGAGGATGCCCTCGACGAGCGGATCATCGATGCCTCGCAGGATAGGCTCCGGTCGGGAACGGAAGAGCTTCTGACCGAAGCCGATCTCGACGCCCTGCGCGCCGCGCCGAGCCCGCTGGCCTTCTGGCGGGCGCGCCGGGGCACGTCCATCGATGCGCTGGCGCGGGACTGCGCCGTGTCGGAGACGACGATCGCGGCGCTGGAGCGCGGCGAGGACATCGCGGACCCCGGACTCCACGCGCGGCTGGCCCGCGCGCTCGGCATCGACATCGACGACATCGTCCCCGACGCGGTCTGACGCGGCAATCCCGCGCCTCACCCCTGCAACGCCGCCAGTTCCCCCGGCAGCGCGTAGGCCCATTGCGTGATGTTGCCGGCGCCCAGGCACACGACGTAATCGCCCGGCCTGGCATGCGCGGCGACGAGCCCCGCGAGGTCTTCCGAACGCTCCAGCGGCTGCGCATCGCGGTGGCCGCGCGAGCGCAGGCCGGCGACGAGGTTGTCGCGGTCGATGCCCTCGATCGGCGCCTCGCCCGCGGCGTAGACGGGAGCGACGATCACCGTGTCGGCGTCGTTGAAGCAGGTGCAGAAATCGTCGAACAGCGACTGGAGTCGCGAGTAGCGGTGCGGCTGCACGACGGCGATGACCTTGGCGTCGGTCGAGGCGCGCGCGGCCCGCAGCACCGCCTTGATCTCCACCGGATGGTGCCCGTAATCGTCGAAGATCTGGGCACCGTTCCAATCGCCGGTGCGGGTGAAGCGGCGCTTGACGCCGCCGAAGCCGGCCAGCGCCTTGCGGATCGCGTCCGGGGACACGCCGAGTTCGTGCGCGACGGCCAGCGCCGCGGTGGCGTTGAGCGCGTTGTGCTTGCCCGGCATCGGCAGGACCAGGTCCTCCATCTCCAGGCGGAAGCCGGGGCGGCGGTCGCGGATCATCACGCGGAAGCGGCTCTGGCCGCCCTTCAGGTCCACGTCGATGAGGCGCACGTCCGCCTGCGGGTTCTCGCCGTAGGTGATGATGCGCCGGTCCTCGATGTGGCCGACCATGTCCTGCACCACGGGGTGGTCGGTGCACATCACCGCGAAGCCGTAGAACGGGATGTTGTCGATGAAGCGCCGGAACGCCTCCTTGACCGCGTCGAACGAGCCGAAATGATCCAGGTGCTCCGGGTCGATGTTGGTGACGATGGCGACATCGGCCGGCAGCTTGAGGAAGGTGCCGTCCGACTCGTCGGCCTCCACCACCATCCACTCGCCCTCGCCCATGCGGGCGTTGGTGCCGTAGGCGTTGATGATGCCGCCGTTGATCACCGTCGGATCGAGGTTGCCTGCGTCGAGCAGCGTGGCCACCAGCGAGGTCGTGGTGGTCTTGCCGTGCGTGCCGGCGATGGCGACGCAAGACTTGAAGCGCATCAGCTCGGCCAGCATCTCGGCGCGGCGCACCACCGGCAGGCGGGCCTCGCGGGCGGCCATCAGCTCCGGGTTGTCGCGGCGGATCGCGGTGGAGACGACGACGAGGCCGGCCTCCGCGACATGGCCCGCCGCGTGGCCGACGAAGGTCTTCATGCCCTTGTCCGCCAGCCGCCGGACGTTGGCGTTGTCGGAGGCGTCCGAGCCCTGCACCGTGTAGCCGAGGTTGTGCATCACCTCGGCGATGCCGGACATGCCGATGCCGCCGATGCCGATGAAGTGGATGGGGCCGAGCTTGTCGGGCAGCTTCATGGGAAGAACCGTTCGATGACGGGATTCGCCGACGCGAAGTCCCGAAGAATCAGGTGCGGGCGGCCGTGTCGACGACCACCGTGGCGAGCCGCTCGGCGGCATCGTGGATGCCGGCGCTTTTCGCCGCGTCGGCCGCCGCGGTCAATTTCGACGGGTTCTCGAAGGCATCGACCAGTTCCGCGGTGAGGCGGTCCGGGGTGAACGCGCTCTGCGCCACCGCCAGCGCCGCGCCGATCTTGGCGAGCGTCGCGGCGTTGGCCGCCTGGTCCTGGTCCAGCGCGCCCGGCAGCGGCACGAGGATCGACGGGCGGCCGATGGCTGCGAGTTCCGAGACGGTCGAGGCGCCCGAGCGCGCGATCACGAGATGGCTCATCGCCATCCGCGCCGGCAGGTCCTTGAAGAACGGCGCCGCCTCGATCCCTGCAAGGTTCATGGCGAGGTAGTCGTTCTGCACCGCGGTGAGGTCCTCGGGGCGGACCTGCTGCACGAGGTGGAGGCGGGCACGGAGATCCGCGGGGAGCTGCGCGATCGCCTTCGGCACGACCTCGCCCATCACCCGCGCGCCCTGGCTGCCGCCGAATACGAGCAGGTGGAGCGCGTCGGTGGGCCCGAGCGGCGGGTAGGCGATCTTGGCGGCCTCGATCACCGCCGGGCGCAAGGGGTTGCCGGTGTGGATACGGGGCGCTCGCGCCTTGTCGGGGACGCCGCGCACCTCCTCGAACCCGGTGGCGATGGTGCGGGCACCGCGTGCCAGGAACGCGTTGGCGCGGCCCATCACGGCGTTCTGCTCGTGGATGATGGTCGGCACGCGCAGGATCTGCCCGGCGAGCATCGGCGGCACGGTCGGGTAGCCGCCAAAGCCCACGATGGCTGCCGGATTGATGCGCCTGACCGCCTTCGCGGCCTCGGCAAAGCCGCGCCCGAGCGTCAGCACGGCGGCAGCGCACCGGATCATCGAGAGGCCCGACGGGGTGGCGGAGGCGATGGTGACGATCTCGGAGGCCGGGAAGTCGCCGCTGATCGCGTCGACCCGCGCGTCGGTGGCGAGCACCACGCGGATGCCGCGGGCGCGCAAAGCGTGGGCGAGGCTCTCGGCCGGGAACAGGTGGCCGCCGGTGCCGCCGGCGCAGAGCAGGACGGTGGGCGTGAACACGCTCACCGCATCACCCCGGCGACGGTGGCGGGCGCGGTGCCGGGGGGCTTGCGGCTCGGCATCGTGGTGTGCGGGCGCTTGCGGGTGAGCGCGACGAGGAAGCCCATGCCGAGCGCGAGCGAGATCAGCGACGAGCCGCCGTAGGACACGAACGGCAGCGTCATGCCCTTGGCCGGCATGAGCTGGGTGTTCACCGCCATGTTGATGCAGGCCTGGAGGCCGAAGAGCGTGATCAGTCCGGTGATGGCGAGCCTCGAGAAGGTGTCGTCGGTGCGGCGCGCGAGCTTGAGCCCGCGCAGCACGATATAGGCGAACAACGCGACGAGGCAGAGGCAGACCAGCACGCCGAACTCTTCGCCGGTGACCGAGAAGATGAAGTCGGTGTGCGCGTCGGGCAGGTGGCGCTTGGCGACGCCCTCCCCCGGCCCGGTGCCGAACCAGCCGCCGGAGCGGAACGATTCCTGCGACCAGAAGGTCTGGAAGCTGTCGCCGGAATCCTTGTCGAGGAAGCGGTCGAAGCGCTCGCGCACGTGGTGGAACACGGTGTAGGCGGCAAACACCCCGGCCAGGCCGAGGATGCCGAGCACGGCCACCCAGATCAGGTGCAGGCCGGCCACGAAGAACAGCGCGCACCACACCAGCGTGATCAGCATCGTCTGCCCGAAATCGGGCTGGAGCAGCAGCGGCACGATGGTGATCGGCAGGAGCAGGATCGCGAGCAGGCCGCCGGGCATGTCGCGCCGCTGCGCGCCCTCCGAGAACGCCCAGGCGGCCACCACCACGAAGGCGGGCTTGACGAATTCCGAGGGCTGGAGGCCGAACGCGCCGAACTGGATCCAGCGGTGCGCGCCCTTGATCTCCGGCCCGAACTTGCCCGCCAGCACGCACAGGACCACGCCGGCGATCCAGGTGCCGAGCGCCAGCCGGCGGATGCCGCGCAGGCTCAGGAACGAGACCGCGCAGATCAGCAGGATGGTGGGGGCGAGGTACATCGCCTGGCGGTTAAGGAAGTAGAAGGTCGGCAGGCCGATGCGCTCGGCCACCGGCGGCCCGCCGCCCATCAGGAACACGAGGCCGGCCACCATCAGGGCACTGAGCGCCGCGAGCAGGCCGCGATCCACCGTCCACCACCAGTCGGTCAGGGGCGTGCGTTCCGCGCGGGACATCATGGGCGTGCGACGACCTTGCGAGGCGTCGCGCGGGGCGCACGACGGTCGGCTGCGATCCTGTGCCGGAATGGTAAACGGATTGTTAGGCACGGTCCCTGGCGTCGCGATCGCAGAGATCCGATCTGAATCCCTTTTCCCGCCCGTCATTCCGGGGCGCCGGAGGCGAACCCGGAATCCATAGCCGCCGACGCAGCTATGATGGGCGCGCGCAGCGGTTATGGATTGCACGCCTCCGGCGCGGCCCTCAGGGTCCGGGTTCTGCTGCGCAGCCCCGGAATGACGGAATTGGTGAAAGGACCGGGGCGCCTCTCAATCCAGCGCCCGCACCAGATCCCGGAACACGTCCCCGCGCTGCTCGAAGCTGCGGAACTGGTCGTAGGAGGCGCAGGCCGGCGAGAGCAGCACCACCGGTTCCGGCGCAGCCGACGCCGCAGCGCCTGCGGCGGCGGCGGCGACCGCGGCGTCGAGCGTCGCGCAGCGGGTGTAGGGCACGGCGCCCTCGAGCGTCGCGGCGAAACTGTCCGAGGCCGCGCCGATCAGGTAGGCGTGGGCGATGCGCTCGAAATACGGGACCAGCGGGAAGATGCCGCCGTCCTTGGCCTTGCCGCCGAGAATCCAGTGGATGTCGCGGAAGGCGGTGAGCGCCTTCTCGGTGGAATCGGCGTTGGTCGCCTTGGAATCGTTGACGAACAGCACGCGCCCGCGCACCCGCACCTCCTCCATCCGGTGCGGCAGGCCCGGGAAGCTCTCCAGGCCCACCTGGATCGCCGCATCGTCGAGCCCGAGCGACCGGGCGACGGCGACGGCCACCGCCGCGTTCTGCCCGTTATGCGCCCCGCGCAGCGAGCGGATCGCGGCGACGTTCGCGATCGGCGCCCCGGCCTGATCCGAGACCACGCCGTCGCGGACGGTGAGCGCGTCTGCGCTCAGCGCCGCGCCGCGGGGCACGTGGATGCGCACCAGCCTGTCGGCGCGGCGCTCGGCGATGGCGCGGCTCGGGCCGTCGTCGATGCCGACGATGGCCAGGTCAGAGCCCTGGATCAGCCGCGCCTTGATCGCGGCGTACTGCGCGAAGGTGCCGTGGCGGTCGAGGTGGTCGGGCGTGATGTTAAGGAGCACGCCGACGCTCGGGTCCAGCGACGGCGTCAGGTCGATCTGGAACGAGGACAGCTCGACCACGTGGACGCGGTCCGCGGCGGGCGGCGCCAGCGAGAGGATCGCGGTGCCGATGTTGCCGCCCATCTGCACGTCGCGCCCGGCCGCGCGAAGGATGTGGGCGACGAGCGCCGTGGTGGTCGACTTGCCGTTGGTGCCGGTGATCGCCACGAACGGCGCGCCCGGCGCGACCTTTCTGCGCTCGCGGCAGAACAGTTCGATGTCGCCGAGGATTTCGACGCCGGCGGCCTCGGCCAGCGCCACCGTCCAGTGCGGGGCCGGGTGGGTGAGCGGCACGCCGGGAGACAGAATCAGCGCAGCGAACTGCGAGAAGTCGGTCTCGCGAAGGTCCGCGGTCTCGATCCCCTGCCCGCTCGCCTTCGCGACCCCCTCGGCATGGTCGTCCCAGGCGACGACGGCCGCGCCGCCGGCCTTCAGCGCCAGCGCGGTGGCGAGGCCGGAGGCGCCCAGGCCGAACAGGGCGACCCGCCGGCCGGCGAAGGTGGTGACGGGCGTCATTAAAGCGTCCCATCGATCGGGCGCGGGTCGTGCCGCGCGGGCCACTGTTCCGTCCGCATTCCCGATCCATGTCGGGCTTGCCGGATTTCCGATACCATACCCCTCACCGCAGCTTGAGCGTGGCCAGCCCGGCGAGCGCCAGGATCACCGCGATGATCCAGAACCGGATCACCACCTGCGGCTCCTTCCAGCCCTTCTGCTCGAAATGGTGATGGATCGGCGCCATGCGGAAGACGCGCTTGCCCGTGAGCTTGAACGAGGCCACCTGGATGATCACCGACATGATCTCCAGCACGAACAGGCCGCCGACGAGGGCGAGCACGATCTCGTGCTTGGTGGCCACCGCCACGACGCCGAGCAGGCCGCCCAGCGACAGGGAACCCGTGTCGCCCATGAAGATCTGCGCCGGCGGCGCGTTGAACCACAGGAAGCCCAGCCCCGCGCCGATCACCGCGCCGGCGACCACCGCGAGTTCGCCCGTGTCGCGCACGTAGTTCACCTGGAGGTAGCTCGCGGTGAACGAGTTGCCGACGAGGTAGGCGATCACGCCGAAGGTGCCGCAGGCGATCATCACGGGGACGATGGCGAGCCCGTCGAGGCCGTCGGTCATGTTCACGGCGTTGCCGGCGCCGACGATGACGAAGCCGCCGAACAGCACGTAGAACCAGCCGAGGTTCAAGAGCGCGTCCTTGAACACCGGGAAGGCGAGCTGGTTCTGCAGGCTCGCGGGCGAGAAGTAGGCGATCGCGTAGCAGGCCGCGACCGCGATCAGCGCCTCCAGGGCGAGGCGGAACCGGCCGGAGAAGCCCTTGTGCGATTGCCGCGTGACCTTGAGGTAGTCGTCGTAGAAGCCGATCGCGCCGAAGCCGAGCGTCACGACCAGGGTGATCCAGACGTAGTGGTTGCGCGGGTTGGCCCACATCAGGATCGCGACGATTGCGCCGGCGAGGATCATCAGCCCGCCCATGGTCGGCGTGCCGCGCTTGGTCAGCAGGTGGGTCT
>NZ_CAXTHR010000059.1:0-24404 GCF_964244095.1 uncultured Methylobacterium sp.
ACGAGCGGTCGCCCTGGCCGATCAGGTAGGCGGTCGAGACCGCCTCGCGGAAGTAGTCGGTGGTGATGGTCTGGTTGCGGATGCGGTAGTTGTCGAGGAACCACTTGTCGGTGACGCCGACGAGGTCCCAGCCGGTGCGCCAGCGGTCGTTGATGTAGAAACGGCCCTTGGTCTCGACCGATCCGCGGAAGTCGCGGTCGCCCGCGCCGAGCGGCCCGGGCAGGAAGGCGGAGGGCGTCGTCTGGAAGATGCCCGAGAGGCGCAGGTTGTACGAGCCGTTGTCGAGGCGCTGGCGGAACTCGCCCTGCCCGAGCACGCCCTGCCGGCTGAGGAAGGACGGCGACAGCGTGAGGTCGTAGTCGGGGGCGAGGTTGAGGAAGTACGGCACCGCGGCCCCGGTCCCGAGCGCGGTCGAGGTGAGGAAGCGCGGGGTGAGGAAGCCACTCTTGCGCTTCACCGTCGGGTCGGCGGCCTCGAAATACGGCAGGTAGGCCACCGGCACCCCGGCGAGTTCGAGGGTCGATTCCTCGAAGTAGACCGTGTGGGTCTCGTTGTTGTGGATGATCTTGGCCGCCCGCACCTGCCAGAGCGGCGGCGTCTCCGGGTGGTCCCGGCACGGCTCGCAGGCGGTGTAGGTGCCGTAGTCGAAGCTCGTCTGCTCGCCCTCCAGGCGCTCGCCGCGCGGCGCCGAGAAGCGGGTGCGCACGGTCTCGCCCTTCCGCACCACGGTCTGCTGGATGCGCAGCGCGTCGATGAAGCCGCTCTTGAAGTCGTCGGTCAGCTCCATCCTGTCGCCGGTGACGACCGCGCCGTCCTGGTCGGTCAGGCGGACGTTGCCCTCGGCGAAGACGCGGCTCGACGCTTGGTCGTAGCGGACGCGGTCGGCCTGGAGGGTGCGCGGGCCGTAATGCAACTCGGCGTTGCCGCGCGCCGTGACGGTGCTCTTGTCGTTGTCGTAGATCAGCTCGTCGGCCTCCACGAGGAGCTTTTCGCCCGGCTTGCCCGCGACGGGCTTCAGGCCGGGCAGCGCCTGCGCGCGTGCGGGCAGCGCATCGCCGATCGGCGCGGCGACGCCGAGGAGCGCCAGCAGCCCGAGAACCGTCGCGATGTCGGCGACCTTACGCAACGCGCATCCCAACCCCGGTGGCGACCATCGCCACGTTCCCGCTCAAACCGGTATCGCGCCTGCTCAAGCCCGTCTCCCGTCCCCGCTCGGGGAGCGGGCGTCAGCCGTCTTCCTGGTACAGAAGCGTGAGCGTACCGAGAAGACTTCCTACCACGGCCGGGAACCACGCCGCCACCGGCGCCGCCACGATCCCCGAGGCGCCGAGGCCCTCCATGACTTGGCGGGCGACGTAGAGGGCGAACCCCGCCGCGACCCCGCCGAGCACCAGCTTGCCCACCCCACCAAAGCGGAAGAACCGTAAGGAAACGGTTGCCGCCACCAGCACCATGGCCAGGAACAGGACCGGCCGGGCCCACAGGACATCATACTGAAGACGGTAGCGGGTGGCATCCAGCCCCGCCCGCTCGGTGCGTGCGATGGTGTCGGGTAGTTGCCAGAATGGCACGGATTCCGGGGGGGTGAAGCGTTGGCGCACCTGGCTCGGGACGAGGGTCGAGGCGATGAGGTAGGTGCCGAACGCCTCTGGCGGGCTCCCCGGCGTCAGGACGCGGGAATCGGTCAGCTCCCAGTAGCCGTCGTGCAGGGTCGCCCGCGCGGCGGCGATCTGCGCGACGAACAGGCCGGCCTCGTCGAAGGTGAAGACCTGGACGCCGGCCAGCGTCGTGGTGCCCTCGATCGCGGTCTCGGCGCGGATGATCGCGCCGCCGTCGAGGCTTTTTTGCCGAATCCAGAGGTCCTTGCCCGAGGACGCCTTGGTGGAGCGGGCGAAGATCTTCGCCTCGATCTCGGTCGCGCGTTGCTTCATCATCGCCGAGACCGGGTTGTAGATCCCGACGGCGAAGGCGCCGAGCGCCAGCGCCACGAGGAAGCCGGGCTGCAGGAACTGCCACGCCGAGATCCCGGCGGCCCGCGCCACCACGAGTTCGAGCTTGCGCGAGAGCTGGAGCAGCGCCGCCATCGAGCCGAACAGCACGGCGAACGGCAGCACGCCCTCGGCGACCGCGGGCGTGCGGTAGAGCGAGAGCTGCGCCATCAGTCCGGTGGAGGCGCCCTGCGTATCGCCCGCGCGGCGCAAGAGCTCGATGAAGTCGAGGGTGTAGACCAGTGCGAACACGGTGACGAACACGCCAAGCACGGTGCGCGCGAAGCGCATCGCGAAGTAGCGCCCGAGGGTGGGCCCGATCAGCATCGGACCTCAGCCCGCAGCCGGCCGGCGGCCGCTCGCGCGCCCGCGGACGGCTGCGGCGATCCGGGCGTTGAGCGCGCGCACCGCCGGTCCCTGGAAGATGATCAGCGCCGACAGCGCGATCGCGAGCAGCGGCACGGCGTAGACGGCCACCACCGCGCCGGCGCTGCGGGCCGCGGTGCTGGTCGCGGCGAACCCCGCGATCCGCAGCGCGACGACGGCCAGCACCGCGCCGGCCATCGCGACGCCGCGGCCCTGGCGGGTGGTGCGCGGGTCGCCGAGCGCCGCGAAGGCGATGAAGGCGAGCGCCAGCGGGTAGAGCCAGGAAGAGAGCCGGTCGTGCAGCTCGGCCCGGAAGCGGCCCTTCTGGGCCTTGAAGTAGCTCTCGCCCGCGTCGGGGAAGAGGAGCTGGGACGTCGATCGCTCGCGCGGCTTGTAGACCGTCTCGGCATCCGGCGGCGCGAAGGCGGCCAGATCGATCGTGTAGCGCGCGAAGGTCAGGATCGACGCGTCGCGCGAGTCCTTCTGCTGCTGGTGGACGCTGCCGTTTTCCAGGGCGAGGTAGCTGGCGCCGTCGACGTCGATCGCGTTGCCGCGCTCGGCCAGGTAAACCTTGGTCCTACCGGGCTCGCGCCGGTCCTGGATGAACAGCCCGAGCAGGGTGCCGCCGGGGCCGCGCTCGCGGAAGTGGAAGGTGATGCCGCTGTCGAGCTGGGTGAACTGCCCCTCCTTGACGACGTTGGCGATGAAGTCGCCGCGCACGCGCGTGATGACGTCGCGCAGCTCCTGGAAGCTTGCCGGCATCACCACGATGGTGACGAAGCCGACGAGCGCGCTCACCGCGACGGCCAGCGTCAGGAACGGGCGCAGGATCGCGCGCGGCCGCATCCCCGCCGCCGACATCACGATCAGCTCGGAATCGCCGTTGAGCCGGTTCAGCGCGTAGATCACCGCGATGAACAGGGCGACCGGCGCGATCACCACGACCAGCGTCGGCAGCGACAGCCCGGTGACGAACAGGAAGATCAGCAGGGTCTGGCCCTTGGCGGTGATCAGGTCGAGCTCGCGCAGGGCCTGCGTCACCCAGATGGTGCCGGTCAGGCCGACGAGGCAGGCGAGGAAGGCCGCGAGCGCGATGCGGAAGATGTAGCGCGCGATCTGCGTCATCGACTCCCTCCCACCGATCGCGTCCGCCGGGGCCGAACCGCCGCCGGGCGGCGCGGACGCGTCCGCCGGCCGCTCTCGGATGGCGCGCGAAGTGGGGCCTTTCGAGGGCGTCCGCGTCGCGTTGCGTTCTCTGCCTCACCGGCTACACAGGGCATCGCCGGGCGCGCAGGACGGCGCGTCCGCGACGGCACAGCAGGGTAGAAGGCAACCCCATGGCGGACGGCATCACCATCCAATTCGCCCCCGTCGGCCGCGGCGGGTCCGGGGACCTCGTGGTGTTCGTCGGCGACGACCTCGTGCTCGGGTCCGCGGCGCGCGAGGTGCTCGGCCATGCCGGCATCGACCTGGTCGCGCGGGCGGCGGGCAGCGAGAAATTCAAGGCGCGCGCTGCCAGCGCGATGCTGCTGCCGGCGCCGGCCGGCATTGAGGCCGACCGGCTGGTGGTGGTCGGCCTCGGCACCGACAAGGACCGCGCCAAGATCGAATGGCCGGTGCTCGGCGGCTTCACCGCGGGCAAGGTTTCGGGGCGAACGGCCCGGGTGGTGCTCGACTGGCCGGGCACGGCCGTCACCCCCGAGAACGCCGCCGACTTCGCCCTCGGGGCACGGCTTCGCGCCTACGGCTTCGAGCGGTACAAGACCAAGAAGAAGCCCGATGCCGAGGACAAGGCCGGCACCGCGCTGACCCTGATGCTCGCCGGCTACGCGGAGGCCGAGGCCGCCGCGCTCGCGAGCGCGGCGGTCGCCGATGGCGTGACGCTGGCCCGCGACCTGATCAACGAGCCCCCGAACGTGCTCACCCCGGAGGAGTTCGCCCGCCGCGCCGCCGCGCTGACGGCGCTCGGCGTCGAGGTCGAGGTGATCGAGCCGGCCCGGATGCGCGAACTCGGCATGGGCGCGATCCTCGCGGTGGCGCAGGGCTCGGCCCGCGAGCCGCGGGTCGTGGTGATGCGCTGGAACGGCGGCCCGCCGGCCGAGGCCCCGGTCGCCTTCATCGGCAAGGGCGTGGTGTTCGATTCCGGCGGCATCTCGATCAAGTCGGCCGGCGGGATGGAGGACATGAAGGGCGACATGGGCGGCGCCGCCGCCGTCGTCGGCACGCTGCACGCGCTCGCTGGCCGGAAGGCGAAGGTCAACGCCGTCGGCGCCATCGGCATCGTCGAGAACATGCCCGACGGGGGCGCCTTCCGCCCCTCCGACATCGTCACCTCGATGTCGGGCCAGACCATCGAGGTGATCAACACCGACGCCGAAGGCCGCCTCGTGCTCGCCGACGTGCTCTGGCACGTGCAGGGCGCCTACAAGCCCAAGGTCATGATCGACCTGGCGACGCTCACCGGCGCGATCATCGTCGCGCTCGGCCAGGACATCGCCGGGCTGTTCTCGAACGACGACGATCTGGCCGCCAAGCTGCACGCCGCCGGCGAGAGCGTCGGCGAGAAGGTGTGGCGGATGCCGCTGATCCCGGCCTACGACAAGGCGATCGACTCGAAGTTCGCCGACATGAAGAACACCGGCGGCCGCCACGGCGGCGCGGCCACCGCCGCCGCCTTCATCAAGCGGTACGTCAACGACGTGCCGTGGGCGCATCTCGACATCGCCGGCGTCGGCATGTCGTCCACGCCGTCCGAGATCAACCGGAGCTGGGGCGCAGGCTGGGGGGTGCGCCTGCTCGACCGGCTGGTGCGCGACCATTACGAGGCGCGGTAACGGTCCGGGGGGCGTGCGGCGCGCGCCGCGGCCGCCGCCCTGCGCGTCCTCGCCCTGCGGTTGGCCGACCTGTTGGCGATCCCTTGCCGAAGCCGGCGCGATCCCGCACAGTTCCACCCAAGGGAGCCGACATCTAAACCGATAAGCGCGGCCACGAATGCCGCGCGCGAGGGAGAGCCGCCGTGATCCAGCACAGCCGGGCGCCGCGCCCGTGGCTCGCCGCCTACCCGCCGGGCATGCCCGCCGAGATCGACGCCGACCGCCTCGGCACCCTCGTCGACCTGTTCGAGACCAGCACGGCCCGCTTCGCCGACCGCCCGGCGGTGACCTGCTTCGGCGCCGCGATGAGCTACGCCGCGCTCGGGCAAGCGTCCCGCGCGGTGGCCGCGTGGCTGGGCGCGCAGGGGATCGCCAAGGGCGACCGCGTCGCGATCATGATGCCGAACGTGCCGGCCTACGCCGTGGCGATCTTCGGGGTGCTGGCGGCCGGCGGCACGGTGGTGAACGTCAACCCGCTCTACACGCCGCGCGAACTGTCGGCGCAGCTCAACGATTCCGGCGCGCGCATCCTGTTCGTGCTGGAGAACTTCGCGCACACCGTCGCCCAGGCGATGGCCGGCCTCGCGCTCGAACGGGTGGTGCTGGCGGGTCCCGGCGACGGCCTCGGGCTCAAGGGCCGGGTCATCGACCTCGCGTCCCGCCACCTGAAGAAGGCGGTGCCCGCCTTCGTGCTGCCGCCGGGCAAGGCGGTGCGGTTCGACGCGGTGGTGAAACAGGGGCGCGGCCTGAAGGCGTCCCCGGTCGCGGTGACGCAGGACGACCTCGCCTTCCTGCAATACACCGGCGGCACGACGGGCGTGGCCAAGGCGGCGATGCTGACCCACCGCAACATCATGGTCAACGTCGCCCAGAGCCAGGCTTGGTTCGAGAGCAGCGAGGCGCCCGGCCGGGTCATGGTCACGGCGCTGCCGCTCTATCACATCTTCGCGCTGACCTGCTGCTTCTTCTTCTTCCTGCGCACCGGCGGCGCCTGCCTGCTGATCCCCAACCCGCGGGACGGCGACGCCTTCGTGAGGACCCTGGCCGGCACCCGCTTCACGCATCTCTCCGGGGTCAACACCCTGTTCAACATGCTGAACAACCATCCCAGGATCGGCACGGTCGACTTCTCGCGCCTCGACTACGTCGTCGCCGGCGGCATGGCGGTGCAGAGCGCGGTCGCCGCGCGCTGGAAGGCGATCACCGGCAGCACGATCATCGAGGGCTACGGCCTGTCCGAGACCTCGCCGGTGGTCTGCGTCAACCCCTACCGCCTGAGCGACTGGTCCGGCACGATCGGCTACCCGCTGCCCTCGACCGAGGTGTCGGTCCGCGGGGCCGACGGCATGCCGGTGCCGGCCGGCACGCCGGGCGAGATCTGCGTGCGCGGCCCGCAGGTGATGAGGGGCTACTGGAACCGGCCCGACGAGACCGCCGCCGCCACCACCGCGGACGGGTTCTTCCGCACCGGCGACGTGGGGGTGATGGAGGGGGACGGGCAGGTGCGGATCGTCGACCGGATGAAGGACATGATCCTCGTCTCCGGCTTCAACGTCTACCCGAACGAGGTCGAGGACGTGCTGGCGCTGCACCCCGGCGTGCTCGAATGCGCGGTGGTCGGCGCGGCCCACGCCGAGACCGGCGAGATGGTGGTCGCCCACGTCGTCCTGAAGGATGCCGCGCTGACCTGCGAGGCGATCCGCGCGCATGCCCGCACGCAGCTCACCGGCTACAAGGTGCCGCGCCGGATCGTGCTGCGCGAGAGCCTGCCGAAGACCAACGTCGGCAAGGTGCTGCGCCGGGCGCTGCGCGACGAAGCGCCGCCGGCCTGACCGGCGCCCGACCGTAACCTCCGGATCGTCCTCTCCGAATGGTGAGCGCGGGTCGCTTGCGCGACGGGCCGGGCGTGCCGATTTCGAGGCTCGACGGGCTGTCTCACGGGCGGCGGATGCGGATGGTGCGGAGACGACGATGCTGATCAAGCGGTTGCGCGGCTGGGAGATGCCCGAGCACCTCGCCACGCCGGAGGCGGTGTTCCTGAACCGGCGGGCGCTGCTCGGCGGCACGGCTGGCCTCGCGGCGGCCACGCTGCTGGGCGGCCGGGCGCTCGCCGAGGCCGGCCCCTATCCGGCCAAGCGCAACGCCGCCTACAGCCTCGACCGGCCGGTGACCCCCGAAAAGTTCAGCGCCGACTACAACAACTTCTACGAGTTCGGCACGTCGAAGTCCGTGCTGCCGGCGGCCGACGCCCTCAAGGCCAGCCCCTGGACGATCAAGATCGACGGCCTCGTCGAGAAGCCGTTCGAGATCGGCATCGAGGACCTGATCGGGAGGATCGGCCTGGAGGAGCGGCTCTACCGCCACCGCTGCGTCGAGGCGTGGTCGATGTCGGTGCCGTGGACGGGGTTCCCGCTGTCGAAGCTCGTCGCGCTGGCCAAGCCCGCCTCGGGGGCGAAGTACGTCCAGTTCACGACCTTCCTCGACCGCAAGATGGCGCCGGGACAGCGGACCTTCTACCCGTGGCCCTACGTCGAGGGCGTCACGCTGGAGGAGGCGGCCAACGACCTCGCCTTCGTCGCCACCGGCATCTACGGCAAACCGCTGCCGAACCAGTTCGGCGCGCCGATCCGCCTCGCGCTGCCTTGGAAGTACGGTTTCAAGTCGATCAAGTCGATCGTGAAGGTCGCCTTCGTCGCCGAGCGCCCCAAGACCTTCTGGGAGGGGCTGGGGCCCTCCGAGTACGGCTTCTGGGCCAACGTCAACCCGGGCGTGCCGCATCCGCGCTGGAGCCAGGCGAGCGAGCGGGTGCTCGGCACCGACACCCGTGTGCCGACCCTGATCTACAACGGCTACGGCGAGCAGGTCGCGGGGCTGTACAAGGATCTTTCGGGCGAGCGCCTGTTCGTGTGACCGCTCAGCGCGGGCAGCCGTTCGCGCGCTCGAAGGCCTGGATCTCCGCCACCGCCGCGCGCTGGCGGGCCGAGAGCGGCACGTCCTCGACGGCGTCGTAGCGGCAACCCGCGTTGCCGAAGGCGCTGATCGCGCGGGGCGTGCGGAAGCAGTAGCCGCCCTGCTTGTACAGGACGTTGCGCTGGTACCACGCCTCGGCGCAGCCCTGCGCCGAGGCGGGCGAGACCGCGATCGTCAAAATCACTCCGACGAAGACCGAGCGTGTCATGTGATTCTCTCCCTCGACGACCCGGCCCCGGAACGCGGATACGCGCGGGCCGATCCGTCGAGCGAGGCGCGCGGGTTTCTCAGTACGTCCAACGCTGCGCCTTCGACACCAGGAAGTCGCGGAACGCCTGGACGCGGGCGACCGAGCGCATCTCCTCGGCGTAGACGAGGTAGCTTTCCAGCGTCGGCATCTCGCTCTCGCGCAGCACCTGGACGAGATGGTCGTCGCCGTCCACCGCGTAGTCCGGCAGGATGCCGATGCCGCCACCGGTCTCGATCGCGCGTTGCAGCGCGCCGATGTTGTTGACGGTGAAGGCGACCTGCCGGCGCTCGCGGCCCTCGCGGCCGACGTCGGCGATCCAGTGCGCGGCGAGCAGGTAGGACGGCTCGTTGCCGCCGAACGAGACGAGGCGGTGCTCGTCCAGGTCCGCGACGGTCGTCGGCTCGCCGAACCGCTTGACGTAATCGCGGCTTGCGAAGGCGTGGTAGTGGACCGTGAACAGCCGCCGCTGAATCAGGTCCGGCTGGGCCGGGCGGCGCATGCGGATGGCCACATCCGCCTCGCGCATGGCAAGATCCAGCTCCTCATTGGTCAGGACCAGCTCGATCCGCACGTCGGGATAGAGGTCGAGGAACTCGGCCACCCGCTGGGCGAGCCATGCCGTGCCCAGCCCCACCGTCGTCGTCACCTTGAGGTCGCCGGACGGGCGCTCGCTCGTCTCGACCAAGCGGGCCTTGGTGTTCTCCAGGCGTAGCTTCATGTCGCGCGCGGCGCGGAACAGCAGGTCGCCCTGCTCGGTGAGGATCAGGCCGCGGGCGTGGCGGTGGAACAGCGGCGCCTTGAGTTCGCGCTCGAGCGCGCTGATCTGCCGGCTCACCGCCGACTGGCTCAGGCCGATGTCGTCGCCGGCGCGGGTGAAGCTGCCGGCCTCCGCGACGTTGAGGAAGATCCGGATCTTGTCCCAGTCCACGGCGAGACTCCCTCACGCGACCCACGGCACCGCATCGCCCGTCCCCGAGGGCGGCCGGTGCCGGTCCCGCTCCGCAGCCCGTGCCCTCCTGCGGGCGGATCGATCTCGCGCGAGGCTGCCGGAGACGAAGCGCCGGATCGCGCCGGCACCGCCGGAACAGTATGCCACTCATGCGCTGCAAGCATGGGGTCGCGCAAGGCGGCGTGGGAAGAATGTGTTGACAGGCCGGGCCGGCGGAGGGTCTTCGGCGACGCGACCGCCCCGGCGCCCGCAGGGTTCACGCGGGGTGTTCACTCGGCTGCGGCCTGGCGCGGGCTCTCGCCGATGTCGAGGTTGGCCAGGAACTTCTCCGCCTCCAGCGCCGCCATGCAGCCCATGCCGGCGGCGGTGATCGCCTGACGGTAGACGTCGTCGGTGACGTCGCCGGCCGCGAACACGCCCGGGATCTCGGTCTCGGCGGTGCCAGGGCGGACGCTGAGGTAGCCGCCGTGGCGCAGGGCGAGCTGGCCCTCGAAGATCGCGGTCGCCGGCTTGTGGCCGATGGCGACGAAGACGCCGTCGACCGGGAGCTCGCTCGCCGCCCCGGTGCGGGTGTCCTTGAGGCGCAGGTGCGTGACCGACGGCGCCGGGTTCGTCGTGCCGCAGATCTCGTCGATCTCCCGGTTCCACAGGACTTCGACGTTGGGGTGCTTGAACAGGCGCTCCTGCAGGATGCGCTCGGCGCGGAACGTGTCGCGGCGGTGGATCACCGTGACCTTCGCGGCGAGGTTGGCGAGGTACAGCGCCTCCTCCACCGCCGTGTTGCCGCCGCCGACCACCGCCACGGCCTTGCCGCGGAAGAAGAAGCCGTCGCAGGTCGCGCAGGCCGAGACGCCGCCGCCCTGGAACTTGGCCTCGGACGGGAGGCCGAGCCACTTCGCCTGCGCGCCGGTGGCGATGATCAGCGCGTCGCAGGAATAGGTCTCGCCGGAATCCGCCTCCAGCCGGAACGGTCGCGTGTTCAGGTCAACCTTGGTGACGTATTCCGATAGGATCTTGGTGCCGACATGCTCGGCCTGGCGGCGCATCTGCTCCATCAGCCACGGACCCTGGATCGCGTCGGCGAATCCCGGATAGTTCTCCACGTCGGTGGTGATCATGAGCTGGCCGCCGGGCTGGAAGCCCGAGATCAGCAGCGGCCTCACCATCGCGCGCGCGGCGTAGATCGCGGCGGTGTAGCCGGCCGGTCCCGAGCCGACGATGAGCAGCCTGGAATGGGTGTGGGCCATCGCGTCCTCTAGTCCTCTGTCGAGCGGGTCCCTAGGCGGAGGATGCCCCGTGCGCCGCCCGGAAGGCGGCGTAGCTTCGCGCCAGCGCCGCGGCGATCACCGGCGTGGCGTCGATCGGCTTGTAGGCCAGCGCCTCCAAACGGCCGGTGAAGGGCCGCAGCGCGCCCGCCATCGCGAGGCCGGCGAACATCCGCCGGTGACGGATATAGGTGTTCGGCAGGTCGAACAGGAGGACGGGAGCGCCGGTCGACACCGCCTCGCTGACCATGTTGGCCGAATCCGAGGTGACGACCACCGCGTCGGCCAGCGCCAGCATCGCGACGTAGGGGTTGTCGCCGGTGCCGTCCCAAAGGAAGCCGCCGGTTTCGGCGACCAGCTTCCGGATCGCGTCGCGCAGCGGGTCCGGCGTGCGGCGCGACACCGTCACCATCAGCCGGCAGCCGCCCGCGAGCCTGCGCAGGTCGTCGACCAGCCGGACCATGTCGAGGGTGCGATAGCTCAGGTGGCGGCTGTCGCCGCCGATCAGCACCGCCACGCGCGGGCCTTCGAGCGCCGTGAGCCGGGGATCGGGCCGGGCGCGGGCGGCACCGATGCGCCCGGCGGTGACGAGGTGTGGCGCGGTCAGCGTGGTGAAGACGTTGGGCCCGCGCAGGTCGTCGTAATCCGGCACCCAGATGAAGTCGGCGCTGTCGTGCCCGGTGCGCGGGTCCTTGAGGAAGGCGGTGAAGGTCCGCCCCGGCGCGGCGCGGCGCATCGCGCGCAGGTACGGCACCGCGCGGCGCCCCGAGGCGATCAGGATGTCGGGATAGGGGCCGGCCAGCGCCCCGCTGCGGCGGTAAGGCCCCTGGCGCGGGTCGATCGGCCCCCACGGCGCCGTCCAGCCGAACGGGCCGCGGGCAGGCACGCGCCGGATCTCGTAGGCGAGGCCGAGGGTCTCGGCGATGCCGACGCACTGGTTCTCGTCGCCGGCCTTGCCGTCGGTGACGATCCAGGCGCCGGCCAGGGCCGGGCCGGGCCGGGCTTTCGGCATCTCCGCGACGGCGCTCACGTCAGCCGGCGGGCAGGTTGCGGGCGAGCCGGTCGGCGTCGATGTCGGCAAGGTCGGCCCGCGCCCCGGCCGTCAGTGCCGGGAGCGGGCGCACGTCGGAGAACCGCTCATCGCGCAGGTCCTGGACATCGCCGGCGCAGGCCGGCGCGGCCAGTCCCAGGACGCCGAGGAAGGCGGCCCCGTATCGCGACACCCGCATCCGTCAGGCCCCGAACCGGACGCCGATGACCTCGTAGGACTTGCCGCCGCCCGGCGTCGTGACCTCGACGGTGTCGCCGACGCCCTTGCCGATCAGCGCGCGGGCGATCGGCGAGGTGATCGAGACCCGGCCGGAATGCACGTCGGCCTCGGGCTCGCCGACGATCTGGTAGGTCTTCTCTTCCTCGGTGTCGTCGTCGACGAGCTTCACGGTCGCGCCGAACTTGATCCTGTCGCCCGAGAGCTTGGCCACGTCGATGATCTCGGCGCGCGCGATCATGCTCTCCAGTTCGAGCACGCGGCCCTCATTGTGGGACTGCGCCTCCTTGGCGGCGTGGTACTCGGCGTTCTCGGACAGGTCGCCGTGGGCGCGCGCCTCGGCAATGGCGGCGACGATCCGCTGCCGCTCCACCTGCTGGCGGTGCTTCAACTCCTCCTCCATGGCCGCGAAGCCGCGCACCGTGATCGGAACCTTGTCTATCGCCATCGCCTCGCGCCACAATGAAGAGGCCCGGCCGGACGCGGCGTGCCGCGCCCTCCGGGCCAGATTCCAGAACGGACCGGGCCGCGGGGCCCGCGGCCGGTCTGATAAGGTCTTGCCGCCGCCCGGATTCAGGCCGCGAAGTATTCCTGCAGAGCGCGGACCTGAAGGTCGCCCCCAAGATAGGCCTGGATGCCCTCGGCCGCCGCCATCGCCCCGGCGAGAGTGGTGTAATACGGCACCTTATGCAAGAGGGCCGCCCGCCGGAGCGAGCGCGAGTCGGACAGCGCGCCCGCGCCCTCGGTGGTGTTGAGCACGAGCTGGATGTCGCCGTTCTTGATCGAGTCGACCACGTGCGGCCGGCCCTCCAGCACCTTGTTCACGCGCTCGGTCGGAACCCCGTTCTCCACGAGGAACCGCTGCGTCCCCCCGGTCGCGAGGATCGCGAACCCGAGGTCCGACAGCAGCCGGATCGCGGGCAGGATGCGGGCCTTGTCGCCGTCCCGCACCGAGACGAAGACGGTGCCCGAGCGCGGCACCTTGGTGCCGGAGCCGAGCTGGCTCTTGGCGAAGGCCACGCCGAAGCCGGCATCCAACCCGATGACCTCGCCGGTGGAGCGCATCTCCGGCCCGAGCAGCACGTCGACGCCGGGGAAGCGCGCGAACGGGAACACCGCCTCCTTGACCGCCACGTGGGCGAGAATCTTCCGCTTCAGCCCGAAGCTCGCCAGCGCCTCGCCGGCCATGACGCGGGCGGCGATCTTGGCGATCGGCTCGCCGATCACCTTGGCCACGAACGGCACCGTGCGGGAGGCGCGCGGGTTGACCTCCAGCACGTAGATCGCGCCGTCCTTGATCGCGTACTGCACGTTCATCAGCCCGACGACGCCGAGCGCCAGCGCCAGCGCCCTGGTCTGGCGCTCCAATTCGGCGACGGTCTCGGGCGAGAGCGAGCGCGGGGGCAGCGAGCAGGCGGAATCGCCCGAATGGATGCCGGCCTCCTCGATGTGCTCCATGATGCCGGCGATGAACACGTCCTGGCGATCGCAGACCGCGTCCACGTCGATCTCGACGGCGTCGGAGAGGTAGCGGTCGAACAGCAGCGGGTTCTTGCCCAGCACCGTGTTGATCTGGCCGGTCTTGTCGTTGGGGTAGCGCGCCTTGACCTCGGAGGGGATCAGGCTCGGCAGCGTGTCGAGGAGGTAGTCGGCGAACTGCGCCTCGTCGCGGATGATCGCCATGGCGCGGCCGCCGAGGACGTAGGACGGCCGCACCACGAAGGGCAGGCCGAGGTCGGCCGCGACCATCCGGCCCTGCTCGACCGAGTAGGCGATGCCGTTCCTGGGCTGCTTCATCCCGAGCTTGTCGAGCAGGCGCTTGAACTGGTCGCGGTCCTCGGCGAGATCGATCGCGTCCGGCGAGGTGCCGAGGATCGGCACGCCGGCGGCTTCGAGCGCGCGGGCGAGCTTCAGCGGCGTCTGGCCGCCGAACTGGACGATGACGCCGTGAAGCTGGCCGGCCTGGGCTTCCGTCTCGATGATCTCGAGCACGTCCTCCTGCGTCAGCGGCTCGAAGTAGAGCCGGTCGGAGGTGTCGTAGTCGGTCGAGACCGTCTCCGGGTTGCAGTTGACCATGATGGTCTCGTAGCCGGCCTCGGAGAGCGCGTAGCAGGCGTGGCAGCAGCAATAGTCGAACTCGATGCCCTGACCGATCCGATTGGGGCCGCCACCCAGGATGATGACCTTTCTGGCCTCGGTCGGCTGCGCCTCGTCCACGACGGTGCCGGCGAAGGGGGCGACGTAGGTCGAGTACATGTAGGCGGTCGGCGCTTTGAACTCGGCGGCGCAGGTGTCGATGCGCTTGAAGACCGGGCGCACCGCGAGCGCGTGGCGCTTCTCGCGCACCGACTGCTCGTCGGTGCCGGCGAGCACGGCCAGCCGCGCGTCGGAGAACCCGGCCGCCTTGAGCTGGCGGAAGGCGCCCGGCGTGGCCGGCAGGCCGTGCGCCTTCACCCGGTTCTCCAGGTCAATGATGCCCTGCAACTGCTCCAGGAACCACGGATCGATCCGGCACGAGGCGTGGACCTCGGCGTGGCTCACGCCCAGCCGCAGCGCCTGCGCCACGTTGAGCAGCCGGTCCGGCGTCGGCGTGCCGATCGCCGCCTTGATCGCGTTGTGGTCGTCGCCCTTGCCCAGGCCCTCGATCTCGATCTCGTCGAGGCCGGTGAGCCCGGTCTCCAGGGAGCGCAGCGCCTTCTGGAGCGACTCGGCAAAGCACCGGCCGATCGCCATGACCTCGCCCACCGACTTCATCGCGGTCGTCAGCGTCGGCTCGGCGCCGGGGAACTTCTCGAAGGCGAAGCGCGGGATCTTGGTGACGACGTAGTCGATCGTCGGCTCGAACGAGGCCGGCGTCGCCCCGCCCGTGATGTCGTTGGCGATCTCGTCCAGCGTGTAGCCGACGGCGAGCTTGGCCGCGACCTTGGCGATCGGGAAGCCGGTGGCTTTCGACGCCAGCGCGGACGAGCGCGAGACGCGCGGGTTCATCTCGATGACGATCATCCGGCCGGTTTCCGGGTCGATGGCGAACTGCACGTTCGAGCCGCCGGTCTCGACGCCGATCTCGCGCAGCACGGCGAGCGAGGCGTCGCGCATCACCTGGTATTCCTTGTCGGTGAGCGTCAGCGCCGGCGCGACGGTGATCGAGTCGCCGGTGTGCACGCCCATCGGGTCGATGTTCTCGATCGCGCAGACGATGATGCAGTTGTCGTTCCTGTCGCGGACGACCTCCATCTCGTACTCCTTCCAGCCGAGCACCGATTCCTCGACCAGGACCTCGTTCGTCGGCGAGGCGTCGATGCCGCGCTCGACGATCTCCAGGAATTCCTCGCGGTTGTAGGCGATGCCGCCGCCGGTGCCGCCCATGGTGAAGCTCGGCCGGATGATCGCCGGAAGGCCGACCTCGGCCAAGGCGATCAGCGCCTGGCCCAGCGCATGCTCGATGTAACGCTTGCGCCGCTCGCCCTCGCCCGAATGCCACGTCTTCTCGAAGGCCGCGAGCGCCGCGCCGCGCGCCTCCCCGTCGACCGTGCCCGCCGTGATCCGCGCGATCTCGGCGCCACGCTTCTCGCGGTCGGCCTTCTTGATCGCCGAGGCGTTGGCGAGCGCGGATTTGGGCGTTTCCAGCCCGATCCGGGTCATCGCGTCGCGGAACAGGTGGCGATCCTCGGCCTTGTCGATCGCCTCCGCCGTCGCGCCGATCATCTGCACGCCGTACTTCTCCAGGACGCCCATGCGCTGGAGCGAAAGCGCGCAGTTCAGCGCGGTCTGGCCGCCCATGGTCGGAAGGATGGCGAAGCCGCCGGGAAGGACGTGGCGCTCGCGCTCGATGATCTTGGCGACGATCTCCGGGGTGATCGGCTCGACGTAGGTCGCATCCGCCATGTCCGGGTCGGTCATGATGGTGGCGGGGTTCGAGTTGACCAGGACGATGCGATAGCCCTCCGCGCGGAGCGCCTTGCAGGCCTGGGTGCCGGAATAGTCGAACTCGCAGGCCTGCCCGATGATGATCGGCCCCGCACCGATGATTAGGATCGCGGAGATGTCGGTGCGCTTCGGCATCGGGGGCCTTGGGATACGGTCGCGCGCACCCGACCGCACGGCCCGTGATCGGGGCGGCACGGTCGGGCGCATGCGGCGTGTTCGTCGTCGAGGCCCGCGTCTACACGCAGGCGAACCCGTTTGAAAGGGCGCCGCCGGCCGGACGCCGGGGCCGGGTTTCAGAGCCCGGCGTAGAGGGCGGCGACCGCGCGGTCGATCGAGAGGCAGAACACCCCGAAGGCGACGAGCGCGGCGAGCGCGAACTCGACGGCGACGCTCGGCAGGGTCTGCGAGCGGCGCAGCAACTCGCGGCCAAAGAGCAGCGATGCCCAGGCGAGCGTCAGGAGGACCGGCATCACGAACAGGTACGAGACGGTGCTCTCGATGCGCTCCGGGCCGGCGACCGGATCGATCAGCGCCCGGATGTTGCGCACCCAGGGCGCGTAGCAGGCGGCGTAGAGCGTCGTGAGCCACGAAAGGCCGACCGCCACGCCGAGATGGAAGCTGAAGATCCGGTGCAGGCGGGTGAAGTCGTCGCGCGCGTCGTCGAAGGTCATGCGTCAGCCCCGTTCGTCGGCAATCGGCCCGGCGACGATCGTTGCGGCGTCGTCGTTAACAGGCGGTTGACGGGGGATGCCGGCCAAACCGGCGTTTTTTGTGACGCCGGGCGGATCGCCCGGCGTCGGCGTTCCCGACGCGGCTCAGCCGATGCCCTCGAACAGCGCCGAGGAGATGTACCGCTCGGCAAACGAGCAGGCGATGGTGACGATGCGCTTGCCCTTGAACTCGGGCCGGCCCGCCAGTTCCAGCGCCGCGGCGACGTTGCCGCCGGTCGAGATGCCGCCGGGGATGCCTTCGAGCTTGGCGAGTTCGCGCGCCGTCTCGAAGGCCGTCTGGTTGGAGACCGTGAGCACGCCGTCGACGATCGAGCGGTCGAGGTTGTCCGGGATGAAGCCGGCGCCGATCCCCTGGATCTTGTGCGGGCCGGGCTGGCCGCCGGAGATCACCGGCGAATCGGTGGGCTCCACCGCGAAGACCTTGAGGTTCGGCAGCCGCGGCTTCAGCACCGCGCCGACGCCGCTGATCGTACCGCCGGTGCCGACGCCGGCCACGAACGCGTCGAGGTGGCCTTGCGTGTCGTTCCAGATCTCTTCCGCGGTGGTCTTGCGGTGGATCTCGGGGTTGGCCGGGTTCGAGAATTGCTGCGGCATCACCGCGCCGGGGATTTCGGCCAGGAGTTCCTCGGCCTTGGCGATCGCGCCCTTCATGCCCTGGGGGCCGGGGGTGAGCGCGAGTTCGGCGCCGAGGAAGGCCAGCATCTTGCGCCGCTCGATCGACATCGTCTCGGGCATCACCAGGATCAGGCGGTAGCCGCGGGCGGCGGCCACGAAGGCGAGTGCGATGCCGGTGTTGCCCGAGGTCGGCTCGACCAGGGTGCCGCCGGGCTTGAGCCGGCCCGAGGCTTCGAGCGCGTCGATCATGTTGACGCCGATGCGGTCCTTCACGCTGGCGATCGGGTTGAAGAACTCGAGCTTCAGCAGGATCTCGGCCTCGACGCCGCGGGCTTGGGGCAGGCGGTTCAGGCGCACCAGCGGGGTGTTGCCGATCGTCTCGGTGATCGATCCGTAGACGCGGCCGTGGCCGGTCTTGCGGGTCTGGGTCTCGGTGGACATCGCTCGGGTCTCCTCACATCGGACGACGAATCTGGCCGCCGCGCAGCGTCGGCCGGCCCTGTCGGGGGCCGGGATATCGCTTGGGCGGTGCCGGAGCAATCGCTGCAAGTGCCGGATGGAACGCTAGTTTTTTCCGCGGCCGGGCACCGTCCGCGGCGAAGGGAAGGGCCATCCTGCGCGGACGCCGGTTTGAAGAGGATCGTTCTCCCGCGTCCCGTCGGCGCGAGATCCTGCAACCGCCCGCGTGTGACGGTCGGATCTCGGTAAATCGTCCGGTCCGGCTCTCACGACCGGATGCGCCCACGCCTCAAGGCCCGCGGCAAGCGGAACGGTGATTCGGGCGACCTCATGGGTCGCACCCCGTAGGATCCGATGGACGATCGCTCCAACGTCACGGCTCGGCGTCAGCCGAGATGGGCACCGAACAGGATCAGGATCGCCAGCGCGGGCGCCGCGGCGGCGAGCCAGAGGGCGCCGCGATGGACGCCGGACGGGGCAGTGTAGCGCGACGCCTCGCCGCGTCCGGCACGGAGCACCGCCGCCGTTCCAAAGCCGATCCTGCCCGCCATCTGCCGCCTCGTCCGTGAACCGGGACGGAGCAGGCATCGGGGCAACTCAAGGCCGGATGAATCCGGCGCAGGGCCGTAACCGATCATTTCGGATCGGGTCCGGGTCTAAGCTCTTGTCGTGACGGGCCTTCTAACCACGAACCGATATCCGCTCCATCGCGACGCGGTCCCGGCATCTCCGAGTGTGGTCAACGCAGCGTTACAGCGCGCGGTCGAACTTGAGCTCGCCGTTCGGACTCTTCAGCACCAGTTGCGAGCCGACCATGTCCCACTGCGCCGCGGTGCGCAGCGCCACGAAATACGCCTGCTCGGTCGCCTGGAGGCCCTTCTCGCAGGGGTTCTTGGTGAGCGCGAGCGGCCCAACCGCGAGGTGCTGCTCCTTGAGCGGGAAGGCGGTGGCCGCGAAGGTGTTGCAGCCGCCGTAGCCGCGGGCGCGGTACTGCTTGTCGATGATGAAGCTCGGCCGGTCGTTGCCGCCGAACGTCTTGCCGTTGATGCTCACCGCGGTCCAGGTCGAATCGAGCGGGAACACCTTCTCGGTCGGCTTGGACGAGGGGATGTACTGCTCCTTCTTCTCCTCGCCGCCGGGCCGGCGGTTGCCCCGGCCGAAGCCGCTGATGCCTGGGCTCTGCGCCATCGTCTCGGTGGCCGCGGTCAGCGTCAGCGCACCGGCGGTGCAGGCCAGGGCGGCGATCAGCATCGGTTTCATGGTACGCCCCTTGTCCTTCGGTTCCGGTGCGCCGCCCTCGATCCGGATCGGCGTGCGGAAGCGCCAATCCGATAAGATTTCAGCACAATTGTGGTCAAGCCGGCCGATCCGGCGCATTTCGGTATCTTCCCCCGCGGGCGTGCGCCGATCAGAAGACGTGCATCCGAGCCCGGGGACGGAAACGATCCCCGCGCCGCCCCGTTGTCGGATATCGGGGCGGCACCAGAGGAGAATCGGGTTTGGCGGGATCGGACGAGGGCGGGCAGAGCGGTGCGGCCGGCGTGCCGATGAGCCCGGCGCAATCGCGCGGCGCACGCGGGCTGCTCGAATGGTCGGAGGCGGACCTGGCGGGGAAGGTCGGTCTCGACGCGCAGTTCGTCCGCGACTTCGAGGGCGGCCACCGTGATCCGCCCTCGGGCCAGGTCGAGGCCCTGCGCAGCGCCTTGATGGCGGCAGGCGCGATCTTCACCGAGGGCGACGCCGCGGGCGTGCGGCTCGATCCGCAGGGCGGGGGCGGGGAGGGCACCCGCGCCGACGCCCTCACCACCGAGAACGACCGCTGAGCGGGACCGGGCCGGGGGTCTTCACGTCGGGTCGCGCTCCCCTCACGCCAGCCGGCATCCATCTTGCTGGAAAATTCAGCAAGCATCATTGCGTGAAGTGGCCGCCGGTTCGCGCGCAAGAAATGATGCGGCCCCACAGAGATCGAAGCAGGCCTTCGTGGGCGAGGCCACGAAGGCCTGCTTAGTCGGTCGGAGCGCCGCGCAGGCGCTTGACCGCGCCGCGCTGGGTCTTGGCTTCGAGCCGGCGCTTCTTCGAGGCGAGCGTCGGCCGCGTCGCCCGCCGCGGCACCGGTGGCACCGCCGCCTCGGCCACGAGCTCGGCCAGGCGCGCGCGGGCGTCGGCGCGGTTGCGCTCCTGGGTGCGGAACCGCTGGGCGCTGATCACCAGGATGCCGTCGGCGGTGAGCCGGCGGCCTGCGAGCCGCATCAGCCGCACCGCGACGGCGTCGGGCAGCGCGGAGGAGCGGCGCACGTCGAAGCGGAGTTGCACCGCGGTCGAGAGCTTGTTGACGTTCTGGCCGCCGGGCCCCGAGGCGCGCACGAAGCTCTCGTGCAGGTCCGCCTCGTCGATCGCGATGTCGGGCGTGCAGACCAGGGCCATCGCGGCCGCCTCCCCGCATGCGGTCAAGCGGCCTCGGCCGGGGTGCGCGCCGTCACGGCGAGCGCGTGGAGGCCGCGCGCGAACGCCCCGGCGAGCAGGCCGTTGACCAGCCGGTGGCGGTCGATCCGGCTCTTTCCCTCGAAGGCCGCCGAGACCACGTTCAGCCGGAAATGCGTCTCCCCGCCTGGACGCGCCCCGGAATGGCCCGCGTGCAGGTGGGATTCGTCGGTGACGATCAGGTGCGTCGGCGCGAGCCCCGCGGCGAGCGTCCCCTCGATCCAGTCCCGCAGCGTCGGTGTCGCGGTCATCGGCGAAATCCCTGTTGTCCCGACATCCGCGTCACCAAGCGGCCGCGCCGTCAAGCCCGTCCGCCCGCATGCGTCATCAGGCCCGGCGCCCTTGTGTCTCGGGTGCGCCCCCTCATAATCGCCCCGTCATGGATCTCAACTCGCCCCTCTTCGACAGCATCCGCATCAGGCGCACCTGCGACGAGCCCAAGACCGCGCAAGGCAAGACCGCGCAAGGCAAGACCGCGGAGGGCCAAACCGCGGAGGGCACCTGCGAGGCCGCGGGCTGCACCCATGCGGGGCTGTTCCGCGCGCCCAAAGGCCGGCGCGCCGAGGGACAGTACTGGAACTTCTGCATCGACCACGTGCGCGCCTACAACGCCACGTACAACTACTTCGACGGCATGAACGACGATGCCGTCCAGGCCTACCAGAAGGACGCGGTGATCGGCCACCGCCCGACCTGGGCGATGGGCGTGAACCGGCCGGCCGGCGCCAAGGCCGCCGCCGAGCCGACCCGCGACTGGGCGTATATCGACCCGCTCGGGGTGCTGCGGGCCGAGGGCGTCGGCGGCACCCGCGGCCGGTCGAAGCCGGCCGAGCCCGCCCGCCCGAAGCTCTCGGCCACCGTGCGCAAGGCGCTCGACGTGCTCGGGCTGGAGGAAGGCGTCGACACCGCCGCGATCAAGGCCCAGTACAAGGCGCTGGTGAAGCGGTTCCACCCCGATGCCAACGGCGGCGACCGCTCCTTCGAGGAGCGCCTGCGCGACATCATCCGCGCCCACGACGTGCTGCGGGCGGCCGGCCTCTGCTGAGGCGGCTCCGGCACGATCGATGCAGGCCCGCAGCAGGTCTGATGATGCAAGCCTGCGGCAGGGGGGCAATCGTCGGCCGGCCGCCTATATGGAGGGCCTTGCCGTCGAGCCGGACCCGTCTGTGGCGCCCTGGCGCGACGACGTTTAAGGAGGGCCTGCATCCCGGCAGCGACTGCCCGGCGAGGCGAGGCCCGAGACAAGCCGCGCGCGGCTCCGACCCGACGAGGATCGGAGCCCGCCCCCACGAGGTTCCGTATGCGCCCTGACGACAAGCCCGCCGCGCTTCCCGACCGGACCGTTCCCGTCCGCTCGACCTTCGGCATCGACATCGACCTCGAGGTGCCGGCCTTCTCCGAGGCGGGCGAGCACGTCCCCGATCTCGACGCCGACTACATCTTCGACCGCGAGACCACGCTCGCGATCCTCGCGGGCTTCGCGCGCAACCGCCGCGTGATGGTCACCGGCTATCACGGCACCGGCAAGTCGACGCATATCGAGCAGGTCGCCGCCCGCCTGAACTGGCCGTGCGTGCGGATCAACCTCGACAGCCACGTCTCGCGCATCGATCTCGTCGGCAAGGACGCGATCGTGCTGCAGGACGGCAAGCAGATCACCGCGTTCCAGGACGGCATCCTGCCCTGGGCGCTGCAGAACAACGTCGCGCTGGTCTTCGACGAGTACGATGCCGGCCGGCCCGACGTGATGTTCGTGATCCAGCGCGTGCTGGAGCTGTCTGGCCGCCTGACGCTGCTCGACCAGAAGCGGGTGATCCGCCCGCACCCGGCCTTCCGGCTGTTTGCCACCGCCAACACCGTGGGCCTGGGCGACACGTCGGGCCTCTATCACGGCACGCAGCAGATCAACCAGGGCCAGATGGACCGCTGGTCGATCGTCACCACGCTTAACTACCTGCCCCACGACCGCGAGGTCGACATCGTCCTATCGAAGGCGACGCATTATCGGGGCGATGCCGGCCGCGACATCGTCAACCGGATGGTGCGCGTGGCGGACCTGACCCGCAACGCGTTCATGAACGGCGACCTCTCCACGGTGATGAGCCCGCGCACGGTCATCACCTGGGCCGAGAACGCCGACATCTTCCGCGATGTCGGCTTCGCGTTCCGGGTCACGTTCCTGAACAAGTGCGACGAGCTGGAGCGGACGCTGGTCGCGGAGTTCTACCAGCGCGCCTTCGGCAAGGAACTCCCCGAGAGCGCGATGAACGTCGCGCTGAGCTGATGTCTGGGAGGATACGATGGGTGAGCCGGCCCTGAAAGACACCCATCTCGCGAAGGAACTCGGCGGATCGCCCCCCTTGCGTCCTCGGTACGAGGACGATTTCTATTCCTGGCTCATCGAACAGGCCGACCTGCTGCGCGCCCGTCGCTTCGACGATCTCGACTCGGACCACGTGGCGGAGGAACTGGATGGGTTGTCGAAGAGCGAGTTCGCCAAGCTCCACAGCGCGCTCCGCGTCCTCGTCATGCATATGCTGAAATGGGATGCCCAGCCCGAGCACCGGACACCGAGCTGGATCTATTCCATCCGCGAGCAACGGCGTCGTCTGCACGACGTTCTGGCCGACAATCCGGGCCTCAAGCCGCGGATCGATGAGGCCGTGTCGAAAGCCTATCCGGACGCGCGCGACTGGGCTGCCGACGCGACGCACCTGACGCCCGACGCGTTCCCGGACACCTGCCCATACGGCTGGGAGGACATCCGCGGGCGTCCCTTCGACCTCGATACGGTAAAGCGATAGCCTTCCGCCATGTCGACGCTTCTGCGCCAATCCGCCGGACCGCATGCGTTGCCGAAAGCGCCGACGCGGCACGCGGACGACCTTTACACCTGGGTGGAGGAGCAGGTCGCCCACCTGCGCGCCGGCCGGGCGGACGCGCTCGACCTCGCCAACATCGCCGAGGAATTGAACGACGTGGGCTTGAGCGAATATTATCGCCTTCAGAGCGCCGTCGAGATCGTCCTGGTGCACATGCTCAAATGGGACCATCAACCGGAACGGCGCGGCCGGGGTTGGGCCCTCAGCATCACCGAGCACCGTGAGCGGGTCGGCATCGTCCTTCGCAAGAGTCCCGGCTTGAAATCGAGCCTTGCGGAGGCGCAGGAGAACGCTTTCCGCCTGGCGCGACTGCGTGCCGCCCGTGAGATGCGGCGTCCGGTGGAAGCTCTGCCAGACGCGTGCCCCTACGCCTGGGACGACATCCTGAACCGCCCTTTCGACCTCGATTCGGTAAAGCGATAGGCCAAGCCATGTCGACGCTTCTGCGAGAATCCGAGGGACCGAAGGCGCCGACGCAACGCTCGACGCGGTACGCGGACGATCTCCATGCCTGGGTGCAGGAACAGGTCGCGTTGCTGCGTGCCGGACGGGTCGACGCTCTCGACCTCGACAACATCGCCGAGGAACTGAGCGACGTAGGGGCCGAACAATACGACAAGCTCGAAAGCGCGGTCGTCATCGTGTTGGTGCATGTCCTGAAGTGGGATCACCAGCCGGAGCGCCGGAGCCGAAGCTGGACTCAGTCGATCGAGGAGCATCGCCTCCGGATCGGCAAGCAATTGCGGAAGAATCCAAGCCTCAAGTCGCGATTGGCGGAGGCGCTCGACGACGGATATCGGCTTGGGCGCGTCAAGGCGGCGCGCGAGATGAAGCGGAAGACACGCTCCCTCCCCGCCGATTGCCCCTACACCTGGGACGACATCCTGAACCGCTCCTTTGAAACCGACGGCGACCGGTAGCCCCATGTCCATCTCCAACCGCAAGCCGGGCGAGCGCCGCGAGCCCGTGGCCGAGCCGCTGAAGCGCGCGGTCGCGGGGTGCCTGCGCGCCATCGCCCGGCGCTCCACGGTCGAGGTCACCTACGCCACGGACCGGCCGGCGCTGACCGGCGACAAGGCGCGCCTGCCCGAGCCGCCGCGCAAGCTCACCGCCGGCGACGTGGCGGTGCTGCGCGGCAACGCCGACTCGATGGCTTTGCGGCTCGGCTGCCACGACACCGCGGTGCATCGCCGCCTCGCGCCGGAGAACGCGGCGGCGCGGGGCGTGTTCGACGCGGTCGAGCAGGCCCGCGTCGAGGCGATCGGCGCGCGCCGGATGGTAGGCGTCGCCTCCAACCTCTCAGCGATGCTGGAGGACCGTTACCATCGCGGCGGCAAGTACGAGACCATCACCGACCGGGCCGACGCGCCGATGGAGGACG
>NZ_CAXTHR010000060.1:0-23913 GCF_964244095.1 uncultured Methylobacterium sp.
ACCTGTTCCTGTGCATCGGCGGCTCGATGGGCGGGATGCAGGTGCTGCAATGGGCCTCGCTCTACCCCGAGCGCGTGTTCGCGGCGATGCCGATCGCCACCGGCGCCCGGCACTCGGCCCAGAACATCGCCTTCCACGAGGTGGGCCGGCAGGCGATCATGGCCGACCCCGCCTGGGCCGACGGGCGCTACCTCGAGGCCGGCACCCGGCCGTCCAAGGGCCTCGGCGTCGCGCGGATGGGCGCGCACATCACCTACCTGTCGGAGCCCGCGCTCCACCGGAAGTTCGGCCGCCGCTTCCAGGGCGGCTCGGCGCCGACCTTCTCGTTCAACGCCGACTTCCAGATCGAGAGCTACCTGCGCCACCAGGGCCTCAGCTTCGTCGAGCGGTTCGACGCCAACGCCTACCTCTACCTCACCCGGGCGATGGACTATTTCGACCTCGCGGCCGACCACGGCGGGGTGCTCGCCAACGCGTTCCGCGGCACGAAGACCCGGTTCTGCGTGATATCCTTCACCTCCGACTGGCTGTTCCCGACCGCCGATTCCCGCGCCATCGTGCACGCGCTGAACGCGGCGTCGGCGCCGGTCGCCTTCGTCGAGGTCGAGAGCGACAAGGGCCACGACGCGTTCCTCCTCGACGAGCCGACCCTGTTCTCGGCCGCCCGCGGCTTCGTCGACGCGGCGGCGCGGGCGCGCGGGCTGTGAGCGGGCGCGAGGACACCTTACGCGGGCGCGAAGATGCCTTGCGCAGGAGCGAAGACCTGGCGTTCGGCGACGCCGCCTCCGGCACGCCCTGGGAGGCGACCGCGGACCTGCCGCGCACGCCCGAATCCGGCGGCGCGCGCATCGACCACCTCGTGGTGCTCGGCCTCGTGCCGCCGGGCGCGCGCGTCCTCGACATCGGCTGCGGCGACGGCTCGCTGCTGGCGCTGCTGCGCGACCGCCGCGGCGTCGACGGGCGCGGCATCGAACTGTCCCGCGAGGGCGTCAACGCCTGCCTCGCCCGCGGCCTGCCGGTGATCCAGGGCGACGCCGACACGGACCTGGAGAACTACCCCGACGGCGCCTTCGACGTGGTGGTCCTGTCCCAGACCATCCAGGCGACGCGCAACCCGCGCATCGTGCTGGAGCACCTGCTGCGCATCGGCCGGCAGGTGGTGATCTCGTTCCCGAACTTCGGCCATTGGCGGGTGCGCACCGAACTCGCCTTCCGCGGGCGGATGCCGGTCACCGAGATCATGCCGGAGGCGTGGTACGAGACCCCGAACATCCACCACTGCACCATCCGCGACTTCGTCGGCCTGTGCCGCGTCGTCGGCGCCCGCATCGAGAAGGCCGCGGCGCTCGACGCGCGCGGCCGGCCGATGCGGTTCTCGATGCCGTGGTGGTTCTGGAACCTCGTGGGCGCGCAGGGGGTGTTTTTGCTGCGCAGGGGTGCGCCCGGCCGGGATTGAGCGCGCCGGCGGGTGTCCCGCTCTCCTGAATCTCAGGTAAGATCGCTCGGGATCGCGACCGTGCGGGGCCGGCAGCAGGCGGCGCCGTAGGCCTTCGACGCCGTCGCATCGGGATGGTCCCACCCCGGCACGGCCGCTAGGTTCAGGACTTCGTGGGACAGCCTGATCTCGACGTCAGGCTGGTTCGGCGGCAGGCTGCCGCTGACCCGCTTTTCCAGCATCGCCGTCGCGTAATCGTGCGACGGTTCCGTCTCAGGTGAGACGGTCTTACGCCTCAGATGGTCGCTCGACCAGCCCCACCGAAGGTCGGCCCGGCTCAGTGCGCCTCGAGGAAGTCCAGCATCGCCGCGTCGAAGCGGTCCGTCGCCTCCATGTGGACGAGGTGGCCGATGCCCTCGAACACGAGTGCACGGCCGTTCGGCATCTTCGCGGCGAGCGCCTTGGCGTTCTCGGCGTTGCGGCCCATCCCGGCGGCGAGCTCCAGCGGGGCGTAGGGCTTGCCCGGGGCGTTGCGGTCGGCGCCGCCCATGACGAACAGAGTCGGCTGCGTCACGAGCGGGATCTCGTGCACCACCGGCTGGCCCCAGATCATCGTGTAGGAGTTCACGAACGATTGCAGCCAGCGCGGATACTCGGCCGCGCCCTTCACCCGCTCGCGGACCGCGACGAAGGGCGCGATCGCCGATTCCGGCAGGGAGAGCGCGTAGCTCGTCATCAGTTGCTTGCGGTAGGCTGATGCCGTCAGCTCGCCCTCGCGCCTGAGCAGGGTGTCGTTGTCGATAGGCGGCACGCTGAAGCGGTAATCCTCGAGGCCGAGCGGCGCCTCCAGCACGAGGCGGTTGACCCGCTCCGGCGCGGTGCGGGCGAGCCGCACCGCCAGCATGCCCCCCATGGAATGGGCGACCACGTCGACCCGGCGCAGATCCAGGGCGTCGAGGAGCGCCAGCGTGTCGGCGGCCATCCGGTCGAAGGTGAACGCGCCGACGGGCTTGGAGGACTTGCCGAAGCCGAGCTGGTCCGGCGCCACCACGCGGTAGCCGGCGCCCGTCAGCGCCGCGACCACCGGCGCCCAGTAGCTCGCCGGGAAGTTGCGGCCGTGCAGCAGCAGCGCGGTGCGGCCGTTGGGCGTGCCCGCCGGCGCCACGTCCATGTAGGCGAGGCGCTGGGCCTCGCCGTCGCGCGACAGCGCGAGGAAGCGCACCGGATGGGGATACGCGAACCCCTCCAGGCCGATGCCGAGCGGGACCGCCTCCTGCGTCGCGTCCTGGGCCGCGGCGCCCATCGGCATCAGCGGGAGCAGGGCGAGCATGAGGGTGGCGGGACGCATGGGAAGCCTTGTCTGGTCGAGGAGGGGCCGTGCGTGACATAGGGCGATGCCCGCGCGGCATGTCCCCGGCGCCCTGCTCATTCCGGCCGCGACCGGCTATGAGCGAGCGAACCGCGGGCGGATTCCTGAGAGAACGCCGCGCGGTCGTCGCCACGGCCAAGCGCCGGATCGCCGGGAATGCGGAAGCGCCAGGATGCAGGATGACCGCGCGCGGGACGGCCCGAGGCCCGACGACGAGGGGCGGGCCGTCACGGTTGGCGACGTGGAGGCCGCGGGCGCCGAAGCTCCACGCGTGAAGCCGCCGGACGGCCTGCCGGTGCGCGAGCGCCTGCTGGCGATGGCGGCGGTGTCGCTGGCGATGACCATGGCGGTGCTCGACGGGGCGATCGTCAACGTCGCGCTCCCCGTCATGGCCAAGGACCTCGCGGTGGAGCCGTCGGCGGCGATCTTTGTGGTCAACGGCTACCAGATCGCGGTGACGGCGGCGTTGCTGCCGCTCGCCTCGCTCGGCGACATCCTCGGCTACCGGCGGGTCTACCTCGCGGGGCTCGCGGTGTTCGTGGCCGCCTCGCTCGCCTGCGCGCTCGCGCCGAACCTCGGCTTCCTCATCGCCGGGCGCGTCGCGCAGGGGCTGGGCGCGGCGGGCGTGATGAGCGTGAACATCGCGCTGGTGCGCTTCATCTACCCGCACCGGATGATCGGCCGCGGCGTCGGCAACGTCGCGCTCATCGTCGCGGTGGCGTCGGCCGCCGGCCCGACGGTCGCCGCCGCGATCCTGTCGGTGGCGTCCTGGCCGTGGCTGTTCCTCGTGAACCTGCCGGTCGGCCTGCTCGCGCTCCTCGTCGCCTCGAAGACCCTGCCGGCGACGCCGCGCAGCGGGTCGCGGTTCGACGCGTTGAGCGCCGTGCTCAACGCGCTGACCTTCGGCCTGCTGATCGTCGGGATCGACCGGCTCGGCGACGCGGGCGGACGCAATCTGGCGATCGCCGAGATCGCAGGCGCCGTCGTGATCGGTGCGGTGTTCGTGCTGTACCAGCTCCGGCTGCCGGCGCCGCTGCTGCCGGTCGACCTGCTCCGGATTCCGGCCTTCGCCCTGTCGATGGCGACCTCGGTCGCCTCCTTCGCCGCGCAGATGAGCGCCACCATCGCCCTGCCGTTCTACTTCCAGGACGTGCTGCACCGCTCGGGCACGCAGACCGGCTTCCTGATGACGCCCTGGCCGATCGCCATCGCGGCGATGGCCCCGGTCGCGGGGCGCCTCGCCGACCGCTACCCGCCGGGCCTCCTCGGCGGCATCGGGCTCGGCCTGATGGCCGCCGGGATCGGTGCGATGGCGCTGCTGCCGGCAGCGCCCGCGACCGCCGACATCGTCTGGCGGCTGACGCTGTGCGGCCTCGGCTTCGGCCTGTTCCAGACGCCCAACAACAAGGTGATTATCACGAGCGCCCCGCGCGAGCGCAGCGGCGGCGCCAGCGGCATGCAATCGACCGCGCGGCTCACCGGGCAGTCGCTCGGCGCGGCGATGGTCGCGGTGATCTTCGGGCTGACGCAAGGGGCCGGGTCGGAGCGCGCTATCGCGGCGGCGTTGTGGTGCGCGGTGGCGCTCGCCGTCCTCGGCGGCGCCGCCAGCGTCCTGCGGCGGGGCCGGTCCGGGTAGGCGCATGGCCCGTTCGGCCCCGGCGGATGTCGGCCGTCGCGGCCCGACGCGTTGACGGGCTTCGAGGGCAGGACGCATCGATGCAGGACGCATCGATGATGGACATGAGCCTGAATGGCTGGCGCGCGCTGGTCGCCGGCGCCACCGGCGGCATCGCCAAGGTGCTCGCCCGGCTCGGCGCCGGCATCGGTCCGCGCACGGCCGAGCGGGTCGATGCGGCGATCGCCGGGCTGCCGGCCGAGGCGGCGGCGGACGAGGTCTTCGCGGTGGTCGGAGACGGCGTCCTTCGCAACGTCGCTCAAAGGCCGATCTCGCAGGCCGCGGCGAAGCCGCCCCGTTCGGGCGGCTCCGGCGGAGGGCTCAGGCCTTGAGGTGGGCGGCGAGGTGTTTGTTCATCTCGAACATGCTGCACTTGTCCTTGCCGAATACTTTCTTCAGCTTGTCGTCGGCGAGAATCTCGCGCTTGTTCTCGGGGTTCTGGAGGTTGTGCTTCTTGATGTATTCCCAGACCTTGCTGACGACCTCGCCGCGCGGGATCGGGCTGGTGCCGACGATGGCGCCGAGGTCGGCCGAGGGCTTCAGCGGCTGCTGCAGGGCGTTCGGCTTGGCGCCGGCCGCGGCCTTCGTCGTCTTCGGCGCGGCCTTCGTCGCGGCGGCCTTCGTGGCAGCGGGCTTGGTGGCCGCGGGCTTGGTCTCCTTCGCCGCCTTCGGCGCGGCCTTTTCCGTGGTCTTGGTCGCCATGAGGTTTCTCCGGTTCTCGCTGCGAGCGTGAACGTGACAACCCCGCAGCAGGGGTAGGCATAGCAGCAACAACTAAGCCCTGCCGCAGCCGTTCCAAGAGAAAACAGCGACAGGTCCCGCCCTCATCCACAGGGCGTGGCTGGGGGCGGACGCGGCCGGGCCGGATATGAGGCCGGGAAACCGTTCGTTCACCGAGACCGAGGCGAGATCCGGGGATGCGCGGCACCGCGCTCGCCGTCGTCTCAGCTATCGCCCCGGTCGTCGGCATCGCCGCCGTGCCGCAGCGCGCGACGATCCACGGCGCGACAACCCACGGCGCGGCGGCTCGGTCTGAGGCCGCGTCGCCGCGAACCGGCCGGCCGCTCGGGCGTTGGCGCCTCCGAGAGCGGTCCTGCGGTCGGCCTCGCGTCGATAGAGACGATCCCCATGCCGAGCCTCGATCCGAACACCCTCGACGGCGTCGCGCACGTCATCCAGGTGGCGTTGACGCCGGTGTTCCTGCTGTCCGGGGTGGCGACCCTGCTCAACGTGTTCGGGGCACGGCTCGCCCGCGTCGCGGATCAGGCCGACGGGGTCTCGGGGCTGCTCGCCGGCGCGACCGAGGCCGAGCGGCTGACCCTCGGGCTGCGGCTCGACCGCTTGCGGCTGCGCGCGGTGATGCTCGATGCGGCGGTGGTGCTGGCCGCGCTCGCCGGCGTCTCGACCTGCGGCGCGGTGCTGACGCTCTTCGTCGGGGCTTTGCGCGACGCCACCGTGGCGAGCGTGCTGTTCGCCCTGTTCGGCGCGGCGATCCTGTGCACCCTGTTCGCCCTCGTCGCCTTCGGCATCGAGATGCTGCTCGCGAGCCGTGCGGTGCGCGACCGGGTCGCCCTGCGCCGCGCCGAGGCCGAGGCCGGGCCGCCGGAGGCCTGAGCGCGCGGAACCCATCGCAGCCCCGGGCTTTGCCTCGGAAACGCCCGGCGACGCGGGCGGCCAAGTCCCGCCGCGGGGACGGGTTCTACAGAAGGGATATGCGATGCCGACCGACCTGCCGAACGAACGCAGCATCCGAAGAGCCGGCACGATGGAACTCGACCCGTCGGCCGCGGGCGTAGCGACCGACGAGACCACCCGGTTGATCGCGTCGAACAAGGTCGAGGGCACGGCGGTCTACGATCCTGCCGGCCGGCATCTCGGCGCGGTGCACAACTTCATGGTTGACAAGGTCTCGGGCCAGGTCGCCTACGCGGTGCTGGCCTTCGGCGGGTTCCTCGGCCTCGGCGAGAACCACCATCCCCTGCCGTGGAAGGCGCTGACCTACAGCGTCGAACTCGGCGGCTACGTCGTCGACATCGACCCGGCCACGCTCGCCGGCGCGCCGAGCCACGGGCCCGGCGAGGACGGGTTCGCCGATCCGGCCTATGGCGGGCGGCTCGACGACCATTACCGCCGCCGCGCACCGACCGCCTGACCGCGTGCGTCCCGACCCGCGAGACCCGGTATGATGGCGGCCGCCAAGTGCGCCGTCTTGTGCGATGCCTTGGCCGTCTCGAAAATCGGTGACCGTTGCGAAGCGTCGAACCGTCAGGCGAATTGCTGCGTCGGGAACCTGGCCTACCCGTCGATGTTCTGCTCTCGCGGCGCATCGCCGTAAAAGGTAGGGACGCATGAACAAGCTTATCCTCGGCGCGGCGTTGACCCTCGGTCTCCTGCTGGGCGTCAACACCGCCGGCATGGCAGCCCCGGGCGATGGCCTGAACCGCAATGCCGCTGCCACCGGCAACGGAAGAATGGGCGGCATGCACGCCGGCGCCCGCAACGGCAGCAGGATGGGCGGCATGCGGATGATGCGGCACCATCGGCGTCCTCACGCCCGCCACCGCTGATCCGGCCTGCCGGCGGCCCCGGCAGGTCGCGTTCGCCCGCGTCTCCGATACGGGACCCGATGGCCTTCGCCCAGGCTTCAGCCTGTTCCAGCGCGGGCACAGCCATCCTCTGCCATCCGGCGGCCTGCGCCGCGGCGCAGGCCGTGCAGGCGGCGACTGCTCGCAACCGGTTGCCCGACGCCGTTCGGGCGATGCCTCGGTCGCCTGAACGCTGCGGGCCTATCGCCGGGCCTCGCCGGTGCGCTCGGTGACGCCGTAGGAGCGGCCGCATCGGACAGCGACAGACGCGGACTCGACGCCGGTTGCCGGCGCCGCCCCGTTCGGCCGTTCGGATTGTGAACCGACGCGGTGCGTGTCATTGGTGGGCGCCTACCGACGCCCCGCCGACCGCGATCCCGGCCCCCCATGTCGACCCTGCGCGACCCGCCCCTCGGGCAAGACCGGCCGCTCGCGGCCCGGCCCGAATTCCGGGAGGCCGCGCGATGACGCGGACGCCGCCGCTCCCGGCCGAGGTCGCCGAGGTTCGCCGACTCGCGGCGCTCGCGGCCTACGGCATCCTCGACACCCCGCCCGAGCAGGGCTTCGACGACATCGTCGATCTCGCCGCGCTGATCTGCGCCACCCCCGTGGCGCTGGTCAGCCTCGTGGACGGCGACCGCCAGTGGTTCAAGGCCAGGGCCGGCTTCGAGCCCTGCCAGACACCCCTCGACCGCTCCGTCTGCGTCCACGCCCTCGCGCAGCCCGGCCTGCTGGTGATCCCGGACCTGACGCTGGACCCGCGCACCCGCGCCAACCCGCAGGTTACCGGCGCGCCGCACCTGCGCTTCTATGCCGGCGCGCCCCTGGAGGCGCCGGAGGGAAGCCGCCTCGGGACGCTCTGCGTGATCGACCACGCCCCCCGGCCCGCCGGCCTGACCGGCGCGCAGGCCTCCGCCCTGACCAAGCTTGCCGGCCAGGTGATGAGCCTGATGGAGTTGCGCCGGGCCGTCGCGTCCCGCGACGCCGGGCTCGCGGAGCGGCACGCCGCGGTCCTGCGGCACGAGGCGCTGATCGCGGCGCAGGCCGCGATCTCCTCGGCCCGGGGCGACCTCGACGCGATTCTCGATGCCCTCGTGGCCGGCGCGATGACGGCGGTGCCGCAGGCCGAGGGCGGCGTCATCGAGATCCGCGAGGGCGACGAACTCGTCTACCGCACGGTGCGGGGCAACCTCGTCCGGCACCGGGGCCTGCGCCTGCCGCTGCACGGCAGCCTGTCGGGCCATTGCCTGCGCACCGGCGAGGCGGTGTCGAGCCCCGACGTACTCCTCGACGACCGGGTGAAGCGTGACGTGGTCGCCGCCCTGTGCATGCGCTCGGCGATCTACGTCCCGGTGTTCCGGGCGGGCGAGGCCATCGGCGTGCTCAAGCTGCAGTCGAGCCGCGTCGCCGCGTTCACGCAAGACGACCTCGCCGCGGCGCGCTTGTTCGCCGGCACCGTCGCCGCGGGGCTCGCCGAGGCCGGAGAGGCCGAGGCGCATCGCGGCGCGCGCGCGAGCGAAAGCCGCTACCGGACGGTGTTCGACAGCGCGATCGACTACGCGATCATCGTGATGGACCTCGACGGCCGCGTCACCGACTGGAACGCGGGCGCCACCCGCATCCTCGGCTGGTCGCCGGACGAGATGCGCGGCCGGGCCGGCGACATCTTCTTCCTGCCGGAAGACCGAAGCGGCGCCGCTCCCGAACGGGAGATGCGCGCGGCGCTGGAGCACGGCCGCGGGGCCGACGAGCGGTGGCACCTGCGCAAGGACGGGAGCCGGTTCTGGGCGAGCGGCGAGATGATGGCGTTGCGCGACGAGGCCGGCACCGCGGTCGGCTTCGTGAAGATCCTGCGCGACCGTACCGAGCAGCGCCGGTCCGCGGCCGCCCTGGCGGCGAGCGAGGCCACCCTCCGCGTCGTCCTCGACACCATCCCGGTCGGCGTGCTCATCGCCGAATCGCCGTCCAGCCGGATCGTCGGCAGCAACGCGCGGGTCGAGGCGATCTTCCGCCACGGGGTCTTCCCGTCGCGGCCCGGAGCGGGCCCCGTGCGATGGCGCGGCTTCCACGCCGACGGCCGTCCGGTCGAACCCGCGGAGTGGCCGTTGATCCGGGTCGCCCGGGACGGCGAGGCCCGGGCCGAGCTCGAGGTCGACTATCAGCGCGGCGACGGCACCCGGGCCTGGATCGGCCTTGCCGGCGCGCCGATGCGCGACGCGGACGGCCGCCTGGTCGGCGGCGTGGTCGTCGTGTCCGATATCGACGCGCGCAAGCGCGCCGAGGAGCAGCGCGACCTGCGCAACCACGAGCTCAGCCACCGGATGAAGAACCTGCTCACGATGGTGCAGGCGATTGCCGGGCAGACCCTGCGCGGCGCCACCGACATCGACGCCGCCAAGGAGGTGCTCGCCGAGCGGCTCATCACCCTGGGCAAGGCGCACGACCAGCTCCTCGGAGGTGTCGCCGAGCGGGCGACGATCGAGCCGGTGATCCGCGGCGGCGTCGGCCTTCAGGACGATGCGTCCGGCCGGGTGCGATACCACGGCTCGCCGGTCGAGATCGGCGGCAGGGCCGCGCTGTCGCTCGCCCTGATGGTACACGAACTGGCGACGAACGCGGTCAAGTACGGCGCCCTCTCGGTGCCGGAAGGCCGCGTCGACATCGCGTGGTCGGTCTCGGAGGACCCCGAGCCGGTCCTCGCCATCACGTGGCGCGAGGCGGGCGGCCCCCCGGTCGTGCCGCCCTCGCGGAAGGGGTTCGGCTCGCGGCTGATCGAACGGGGCCTCGTCGGGACCGTCGACGGATCGATCGCGCTGACCTACCCGCCTGAGGGGGTCCGCTGCGTGGTCGCGGCGCCGCTGCGCAACTTCCGGGACGCGCTCTGAGTCCAGTCGGGCCGGTCACGGCCGCCGCGACGGCTTCCCGCCGGGCCTCCTGGGCCACGCCTCGGCATCAGCCGGCATCGAACACCTCGATGTCGAGGGACAGGCGGGCGCGGAAGACCACCCTGCGGCCCTCGTCGCGCACGACCGCGAGGTAGTCCTGGCGCTCCGGCACCGGGCCGAACCCCTGCGCGATCTTCGCCATGATCCGCACCAGCTTCTCGCGGGCGGCGTCGGCGTCGGGCAGGTCGAAACCTTCGGTGTCGCGCACGAAGTGGGCGCCGTCGTGCAGGTCGATGGTGTAGCGGGGCATCGCGTCCGAAATCCGTGGGATTTTATCCCACAAAGATACGTCGCGCGCTCTTCCATGGGTACGATCGTCCGGTCGCCGGCTCCCCGGATCGGGGGGATTGCGCGGAACGCGCCTCCGCGGGAGCCGACATCCGGGCCGAGCCGGAACCTATCAGGCGCGCCGACAGGTGAACAGGCGCGCCGAGCCGCCCGGGCTCACGAATGGGCGATCCCGGCCCGCGTCCCCGGAGCCCGCGCGCCCCGGCGGCTCGTTGCGGCGACGCGGTGCGGACGCGGTCGCAAGCCCGCGGCGGTTGCGCCGGGAAGCGGTCGCCGCGATGCTGCCGCGCGGACGCCCCGCCGGATACCGCAAGGCCCATGGGTACCCTCTCGCTCGTCCTCGATGCCTTCGCGCCGGTCGCCGGCCGGCACCTCCTCGACATCGGCTGCGGCCCCGGCGCGATGGCGGCGGCGCTCACAGGCCGGGGTGCGCGCGTCACCGGCATCGATCCGGGCGCGGCGGCGGTCGCGGCGGCCCGCCTGCGGGCACCCGACGCGACCTTCGAGGTCGGCTCGGCCGCGGCGCTGCCGTTTCCGGCCGGCCGCTTCGACGGGGCGCTCATCCTCAACGCCCTGCACCACGTGCCCGACCCCGGTGCCGCGCTTCACGAGGCCGCGCGCGTGGTGCGGGCGCACGGTCCGATCGTCGTGGTCGAGCCGCTCGCCGAGGGCAGCTTCTTCGCCGCGCTCAAGCCGATCGAGGACGAGACCGCGATCCGGGCGACCGCGCAGGCGGCGATCACGGCCGCGATCGCCGCCGGGGCGTTCCGCTGCGTGCGGGCGGTGACCTTCGTGCGCCGCGAGGCTTTTGCCGGGCTTCCCGCCTTCCTCGAACGCGTCGCCGCGGTCGATCCGGCGCGCAAGGCCGCGATCCGGGACAACGCCGCTGCGACCGCGACCGCCTTCGCGAAGGCCGCCGAGCCGGACGCGGCCGGCCGCCACGTCCTGCTGCAGCCGCTGCGCGCCCACGTCCTCGTGGCGATCGAGCCTGTTTGAAGGCTACGTCCGCGCCTTGGCGAGCCGGTCGAAGGCCAGGAGTTCGGCGACGAGCCCCGGCATGTCCCTCAGCGCCACCATGTTCGGCCCGTCGGAGGGGGCGGCGTCGGGGTCGGGATGGGTCTCGATGAACACGCCCGCGACGCCCACCGCCACGGCGGCGCGTGCCAGCACGGCGACGAATGCGCGCTCCCCGCCCGAGCTTCCCCCCCGCCCGCCCGGCTGCTGCACCGAGTGGGTCGCGTCGAACACCACCGGCGCCCCGCCGGTGACGGCGGCCATGATCGGCAGGCTGCGCATGTCGGAGACCAGGGTGTTGTAGCCGAACGAGGCGCCGCGCTCGGTCACCATCACGTTCGGGTTGCCGGCCTGTACCACCTTGGCGGCCACATGCTGCATATCCCAGGGGGCGAGGAACTGGCCCTTCTTCACGTTGACCACCCGGCCGGTGGCGGCGGCGGCCAGCAGCAGGTCGGTCTGGCGGCAGAGGAAGGCCGGGATCTGGAGCACGTCGACCACCTCGGCTACCGGGCCGCATTGCCCGGCCTCGTGCACGTCGGTCAGCACCGGAAGACCGTAGCGCGCCTTGATCTCGGCAAAGATCGGCAGCGCGCCGGACAGCCCGATGCCGCGGGCGGCCCCGCCCGAGGTGCGGTTGGCCTTGTCGAAGGAGGCCTTGAACACGAGGCCGATCCCGAGGGAATCGGCCATCGCCTTCAGCGCGGCGGCGATCTCAAGAGCGTGGTCGCGGCCTTCGAGCTGGCACGGGCCGGCGATCAGCGCCAGCGGCCGGTGGTTGCCGAAGGCGACCGTGCCGGCGCGGACGGTTCTGGGCTCGGGGGGCTCGGTCGCGTTCGCCATGGCGCCGGGTCTAGCCCGCCGCGCGCGCCCGCGAAAGGCCGGCCTTCCGGCGCGCGGCGGGCGGCCGGTTCGGCACCAGCACGCAGACCGTGAGGTCGCCGCCGAGCGCGTCGGCGCGCGGCCCGGTCTCGCAGCGGAGCGCCGCCCTGCCCGCGACGCCCTGGCGCGGCGCATCGGCGAGCAGCGAACCCTGGTGGACCCGAAGCGCCAGCCCCTCGACCGCCCCGGCATCCGCGCCAGTGAGCGCGCGGGCCGCCTGCCCGATCAGCCCGTAGAAGCCGCGGGCCGGCTCGCGGTCGCGGGACGCGAACACCATCCGCGCCGGCGCCCGGCAATCGAGGCTCATGCGCTCGGCGTCCGTCGCGCGGAACACCGCGAGCGGGCCTTCGCGGCCGGCAAGCGCGGCGCCGGTGGCGCGGATGATCTTCGCCGTCAGCCGGTCGCAGGCATCGACGCGCGGCGCGGCGCGGGCGGGCGCGGCCGCGACGAGAACGAGGAGAGCGGCCGCCCGGAGGACGCCGCTCATGCCCGCGCCGCCTCGCGCGCCGCCCGCTCCGATTCGATCGCGGCGAGCAGGATGCAGAGCGCGATGCCCTCGGCCGCCTCCCGCACGTCGGGCAGGCTCGGATAGGAGGGCGCGAGGCGCAGGGTGGCGTCGCGCGGGTCGCGTCCGTAGGGGAAGGTGGCGCCGGCCGGCGTCAGGCCGATGCCGGCGTCGCTGGCGAGTCCGACGATCCGTTCCGCGGTGCCGACGCCGGCATCGACGCTGACGAAGTAGCCGCCCTCCGGCCGGCTCCACGACACCGCGGTGCCGGACAGGTGCCGGTCCAAGGCTGCGGTGACGGCGGAGAATTTCGGGGCGAGCAGGTCGCGCTGGCGCGCCATGTGGGCGGTGAGCCCCGCCGCGTCGCGCAGGAAGCGCAGGTGCCGGAGCTGGTTCAGCTTGTCCGGGCCGATGGTGCGCTTGCCCGCGCGCGCGAGGTACCAGGCCACGTTCCCGGGCGAGCCGGCGAAGAAGGCGAGCCCCGCGCCGGCGAGCGTGATCTTCGAGGTCGAGGCGAAGACGAAGGCCCGGTCGGGATGTCCCGCATCCGCGCAGGCCGCGAGGATGTCGGGGACGGCGTGGTGGGTCTGCGTGAGGTGGTGGACGGCGTAGGCGTTGTCCCAGAACAGGCGGAAATCGGCGGCGCCGGTCCTCATCGCCGCGAGCCGCCGGACGGTCGCTCCGGAATAGACCTCGCCCGACGGGTTCGAATATTTCGGGACGCACCACAGCCCCTTCACCGAAGGGTCGAGGCTCAGCGCCTCGACCACCTCCATGTCCGGCCCGTCCGGCGTCATCGGCACCGGCAGCATCCGGATGCCGAACTCCTCGCACAGCGCGAAGTGGCGGTCGTAGCCCGGCACCGGGCAGAGGAAGGCGGGCGCCGCCGTGCGCGACCACGGCACGTCCGAGCCCGGCACGCCCTTCAGCATCGCCCAGACGAGGCAGTCGTGCATCACGGCCAGACTCGAATTCTCGGCGACCACCACCTGCTCCGGCGGGGCGCCGAGCAGCGGACGGCCGAACAGGGCGCGTATCTCGGGCAGGCCCTGGAGGCCGCCGTAGTTGCGCGCATCCTCGCCGGACGCGGTGGTGTGGTCGCCGTTGCCGGGGAGCGCGAGCATGCCGGCGGCGAGGTCGAGCTGCTCCGGCGCGGGCTTGCCGCGGGTCATGTCGAGCCTGAGCCCGCGGGCACGGAACGCCGCGTAGGCGTTGTGCGCCTCGGCGTAGCGGCCGGCGAGCTCGGCGGGGGCGAGGTCTGCAAGTGCGGTCATCGGGGCGGCCCGGGTTTGAAACGTGTCCGTGTCCTAGAGCATCGGTCCGCGACGTGTCCCACGCCGCGCGGTCGAAAACGATGCGGCGGCAGCGAGAGCGATGCGGGCTTGCGCAGGCGAGGCCACGAAAGCCCGCATCGGCCGATCCGAGGCCGATCGCATACGAAAAGCCGAAACCGTCGACGGCCGGGAAAGACGTGCGGACAGGGCCACGGGACTCGCGCACGACCGGGGCGAGATCGCTGATCCCTCCGGGACGTCAACCCAGGACATCAATCCAAGACAAGACAACGACGACCTGCGGGAGACGGCGGCACCGCGCCGGAGAACGCTCCCGCGTGCGTTCCGCCGACGTGGGCACCGGTTCGTCGCGGGCCGGCATGTCGAGACAACCTTAGAGCCGTGCCCGATCCGACGTGATCGGGCACGGCTCTAAGGTTCCGTTGGCACCGGGAGCCGGGCTTTCGCGAGACCCTCGGCCAGCCGCGAGACCTCCGCGGCCAGGGCGTCGGTCGCAACCCACGGCACCATGTGGCCGATGCCCGGCAGGGTCACGAGGCGCGCGCCCGGGATCATGCGGCTGAGCGGCTCGGCCTGGAGCGCGCTGGTCACCGCGTTGTCGGCGCCGCCTGCCACGATCGCCGTCGGGACTCGGAGTTCCGCGTAGCGCGGCGCCTGCGCGTCGAGGGCCGCCGGCAGGGCGATCAGGTCCTGGAGGCTGGCGAGCAGGGTGTCGGGCCGCAGCACCAGGGCGGCGCGGCTGCGGGCGACGTAGTCCTGCGCGACGGGTTGCGGCACGAACACGTTGCGCGCGGCGGCGTCGAGATAATACAGCCCCAGCGGCGGCGCGACCGTGCGGCTCAGGAGCCACGCCACCGGCGGCTTCAGGGCGAGGCGCCAGTACCAGGGCGGCGTCCGATCCTCGCGGAACGGCAGCGCCACGGGGGCGACCAGCATCAGGCCGGCGACCCGCTCGGGATGGTCGAGCGCGAGGCTGAGCGCCAGGGCGCCGGCCCAGGAATGTCCGAGCACGATCGCCGGGCCGACGCCCAGCCGCTCCAGCGCCTCGGCGATGGCCGCGCCCTGCACCGAGGGCATGGCGGCGTCCGCGCCGCTGAGCCGGTCGCTCCAGCCGAAGCCCGGCCGGTCGAAGGCGACGACGCGGAACCCCTGCGCCGCGAGCGCACGCCCGACGCCCTCCATCGGATCGGAGGCGTTGGCCGAGGCGCCGTGCAGCAGCACGACGGTGCCCCGTGCGCCCGTTTCCGGGCCGGCCTGGATCGTCGCGAGCCGGCCGCCCGTGACCGCCACGAACGGGCCTTCCGGCGGATGCCGCGCCAACGCGCGCGCGGTGATGATCAGGCTCGCCACGGCGCCGGCGCCGAGCACGAGGCCGAGGAGAGTGGCGACCAGGCCGAGGAGGGCTGCGAGCGTGATGGCCACGCGCGTCACAGGTCGCGGCCGTCGACCTCGGGGGCGAGCCGCTCCATCGCGTCCTTGAGCTTGGGCATGCGCGGGTAGAGGGCGATCGCCCGGCGATAGGCGCTCATCGCCCGCATCTTGTCGTCCATCGACAGGTAGATCCGGCCCAGCGCCGCCCAGGCCTCGAAGTGGCGCGGCTCCAGCACCAGGGCGCGCTGCAGGTCGGCGATGGCGGATTCCCGGTCGGTCAGCAGCCAGAACACCGTGGCGCGCCGGTTCCAGCCCTCGGACCAGCCGGGCTCGATCGCGGTGACGCGGTCCATCAGCTCCGCGGCCAGCGCGAAGTCCTGCGCGCTCATCGCTTGGCGGGCGCGGTCGGTGAGCAGGTCGGCGGTGGCGCTGCCGGACCGGTCGAGGCGGCGCTCGATCAGGGTGGCGACGCCCCTGGCCTCGGCCTCGTCCTCGGCCTCGCGCAGGCGGTCGTAGAGCTCGTTCAGGCTCGCAGACGGCTTCCGCTCGGCGGTCTTGCCGTTCGTGGTCTTGCCGTCCGTCGTCTTGCCGTCCGCAGTCCTGCTCTCGGTCGGCTTACCTTCGGCGGTCCTAGGCTCTCCGGGCAGACCGCGATCCCGTTGACCGGGAGCCGCCGAGGCAACCGTCGCGCCGAGGGCGGCAAGCAGGATGTGTCGAACGATGCGCGCCATGACGAGAGCTTGGCTTCGTCGCGCCGAAGCGTCAACGCGCCCGCATGCCGCGTTCCGGGCAGCACGTCGTGCCACGTCGCCTCGGGCATCCACCCGAGCCGATGCCGGCATCCCTCAGCCCTGGCGGGCCTTGAACCGCTTCTGGGTCTTGTTGATCACGTAGACCCGGCCCTTGCGGCGGACGAGCTGGTTGTCGCGATGGCGGCCGCGCAGCGACTTGAGGGAGTTGCGAATCTTCATCGGTCTTGCACGCGGCGCGGATCGGACCGGCCGTCCATCGAGGGTGTCGGGCGCACATGCCCGCTGGCGGGCACGGCGATGGCGGAGGCCGCTTCGCGGGAGGACGGGGCCATATCAGGATTCGACGGCGCGAGGCAAGATGCTTGGCACGGGGGGGGACGCTTCGCGCACCGGCCGCCGGGCGCCGCCGCCTCACTTCTCGCGCCAAGCTTTGGCGACCTGGTCGGTGAGCGGTTTGACGAGGTAGCTCATGACGGAGCGTTCGCCGATCTGGAGGTAGGCCTCCACGGGCATGCCGGGGACGAGGCGGACGTCGCCGAGGCGGTCGCGCTGGTCCTCCGCGACGAGGATGCGGACGGTGTAGTAGCTCATGCCGGTCTTGGCGTCGGCGCTGACGTCGGCCGAGACGCGGCTGACCGTGCCGTCGATCTCGGGCGTGGTGCGGGTGTTGAAGGCGGCAAACCGCAGCACCGCGTGCTGGTGCAGCCGCACGCTGTCGATGTCCTGGGGCTGGACCCTCACCTCGACGGCGAGCTGGTCGGCCGACGGGACGATCAGCATCGCCGGCTCGGAGGGCGTGACCAGGCCGCCGACGGTGTGCACCGTCATCTGGTGCACGGTGCCGTCCTGGGGCGCGCGCAGGTCGATGCGCTTGAGCTGGTCCTCGGCCGCGACCTTCTTCTCGCGCAGTTCCGACCACTTGCCGCGGATCTCGGCGAGATCCTTGCCGACCTCGGTGCGCATGTCGCCGTCGATCTGCAGGACCTGCAGCTCGGTCTCGGTGATCTTGCCCCGGGCCGAGGCGGTCTGGGCGATGAGCTGGCCGCGCTCGCCCTGGAGGCGTGCGGTCTCGCGCTCGAGCGCGGTGACGCGCGAGAGCGGCACGAGGTTCTTGGCGTAGAGTTCGCGCACACCGGTCAGCTCGGTGGCGATCAGCGCGACCTCGCGCTCCTTGGCCGCCGCCTGCTGGGTCAGGCCGCCGATCTCCTGGCGGAGCTGCTCGACCCGCTCGCGCAACTGCGCCTTCTGGCCGGCACGGCCCGCGACACGGGCCCTGAACAGCCGCGCCTCGCCGTCGATGAGATGGCCCACTGCCGGGTCGGCATCTTTGCGCGCTGTCAGTTCGGGCGGAAAGGCGACCTTGGCCGCATCGTCCCGCTCGGCCTCGTCGCGGGCGCGCCGCGCCGTCAGTTCGTCCAGCGCCTTCAGCACGATGTCGAGGTTGGCCCGGACTTGCGTCTCGTCGAGGCGGATCAGCACGTCGCCGGCCTTCACCCTGTCGCCGTCGCGCACGAGCAACTGCCCGACCACGCCGCCGGTCGGGTGCTGGACCTTCTTGACGTCGGATTCGACCACGAGTTGGCCCGGTGCGATCACCGCACCGGCGATGTCGGTGAAGGCGGCCCAGCCGCCGACGCCGACGACCAGCGCCGTGCCGAGGCCGAGCGCCAGCGCGAGGTGGCGCCGGATCGAGCCGTGCGCCCGCGGGCGCGGCGGCAGGCTCGGGGCGAGGCGCACGGGTTCGGCCGGCATGCTCGTGCGCTCGGTGGTCATGGGCTCCGTGGTCATGGGCTCCGTGGTCATGCGCTTTCCTGGAGGCCGCGGCCGGGATCGGGCAGCGGCACCGCCCGCGGCGGGCCGGGCTCGGCCGGCGCCGGGGCCGGCGCGGAGCGCAGCACGCGCTTGAACACCTCGTCCTTCGGCCCGAACGCCTGCACCCGCCCGTCGGCCATCATCAGCACGAGGTCGAGGGCGGCGAGCGCACTCGGCCTGTGGGCGACGACGATGCAGATGCCGCCGCGCGCCCGCACGCCCAGGATCGCCTGGGTGAGCGCATTCTCGCCCTCGTTGTCGAGGTTGGCGTTGGGCTCGTCGAGGATCACCAGGAACGGGTCGCGGTAGAGCGCGCGGGCCAGGCCGATGCGCTGGCGCTGGCCGGCAGAGAGCCCGGCGCCGGCCTCGCCGATCCGGGTATCGTAGCCTTCGGCCAAGCGCAGGACCATCTCGTGGACGCCGGCGGCCCGCGCCGCCGCGATGACGAGGCCGGCCTCCGCCTGCGGCTCGAAGCGGGCGATGTTCTCCGCGATGGTGCCCGCAAACAGCTCCGCCTCCTGCGGCAGGAAGCCGAGATGGGGCCCGAGATCGACGCCGTCCCACTGTTCCAGGGCGGCGCCGTCGAGGCGGACCTTGCCGCGGAACGTCGGCCAGACGCCGACCAGCGCCCGGACCAGCGAGGACTTGCCGGACGCCGACGGGCCGATCAATCCGAGGCCCTGGCCGGCCTTGAGCTGGAAGGTCACGTCCTGCACCACCGGGCGCTGCGTGCCGGGGGGCGCGACGCCGACGGATTCGACGGAGAGGGTCTGGCACGGGGCCGGCAGCGCGTGGCGCGGCTGCCCGGCGGGGATGCGCGCGAGCAGCTCCGAGAGCCGGGCCCAGGATTGCCGGGCCTGGACGAAGCCCTTCCAGTTGGCGATGGCGAGCTCGGCAGGCGCGAGCGCCCGCGATACCAGGATCGAGCTCGCGATGATGATGCCCGCCGTCGCCTGGCCGTTGATCACCAGCCACGCGCCGAGCGCCAGCACCCCCGATTGCAGGGCCATGCGGAACACCTTCGAGACGGCGCCCAGGCCCCCCGCCACGTCGGCCGTGCGCTGCTGCGCGCCCATGTAGTCGCGGTTGGACGCCGCCCAGCGCGCCTGGAAGCGGCCCTGCATGCCGAGGGCTGCCAGCACCTCGGCGTTGCGGCGGCCCGCCTCGGCCAGCCCGTTGCGGCGCAAGCCATGCCCGGTCGCGGCCTGGGCGGGCGTGCGGGTGGCGCGGTCGGTCAGCAGCGTGACGAGCGCGAGGAAGCCCGCCCCGACGAGCACCGCCACGCCGATCAGCGGATGGAATAGGAAGCAGATCACGAGGTAGATCGGCAGCCACGGCAGGTCGAAGAAGGCGGACGGGCCGGTGCCGGCGAGGAAGGCGCGGATCTGGTCGAGGTCGCGCAGCGGCAGCAGGCCGTCGCCGGGAACCGCGCCCTTGAGCGGCGCGCGCACGACGATCTCGAACACCCGCGCGCTCAGCGCCTCGTCGAGCGCCGCCCCGACCCGGGCCAGCACCCGCGAGCGGATCGCCTCCAGCACGCCCTGGAAGGCGTACAGGACCAGCGCCAGCGCCATCAGCCCGATCAGGGTCGGCACCGACCGGCTCGGGATCACCCGGTCGTAGACTTCCAGCATGAAGAACGAGCCGGTGAGGTAGAGCAGGTTCACGATGCCGCTCATCAGCGCGACGCCCACGAACGCCGTCCGGCACGACGACAGGGCGGTGCCCAACTCGCCCGAATCCCGCCCCCGCATGACACCCCACTCCCGCAGGAGACTCGCCCGGCCGATACCGGCCGACGCCGGTTCCCGGGGCGTCCACACGCCTCCGCGGCGATCTTGCCAGTCCGAATGCGTCCACAGCAAGACCACGATCGGGGCCGCTTGCATTCTTACGGCTCGTTTCAGTGCTTCCCGCCTAGTTTTCGGTACCCCCGCACAGGTTCGCGCCCGCGCCTGTCGATCGAGCCGGCCCGATCCATCGAGATGTGTCGATTCGGGTGAGCGTCGCGTCGTCCGCTCGACCGAATCGAGCTTGCAAGACCGTCAGCGCCGAAGCATCCGTCGACAGGCCCGAGCGCCGGATCAGTCCTGACGTCAGCCGGAGGAGAGACTATCGGCCGTCATGGCCCGGCTACTGCGTGGAGGATGACGAGCGTTACGTCGCGTGCCTGATGAGGCGGCATCCGCTCGGTCATGGTGCCGAACCTCAACAGGTTCCCGGAGCGCGACCGGATCGCCGGCTTCGCGTCGCGCCCGGGCTACGGCCCGGTCGACGTCATCGATGCGGCCGCGGTGCCCTGAGCCTCCGGGCAGCCGCCCGGTCGCTCGCGATCCTGTGCAAGCCCTGACCCGCGCCTCACGCGGAAGGGCCGCCGGACGGGTGTCCGGCGGCCCTCAATCGCTTTCGTGGAGCAGGCCGAAGATCAGGCCCGGCGGGCGGCTCAGGGCAGGCGCGCCGGCGGTGCCGCGGGGTCGTCGGCCGCCGGAGCGGCCACGGGCTGTGCCGGCACGCCGGTCGGCATGTCGATGGACGCGACCGGACCGGCGAGCTCGGGGTAGGCCTCGACCACGTGGGCGCCGTTCAGCGGCTTGTTGGCGCCGTTGTGGCAGGTGGCGCAGTTGATCTTCGGCACGTCGCCGAGCGCGCCGAGGCGGTTGTCCGGCAGCGTCGAGGTCAGCGGCAGCATGTAGTCCTCGTTGAGGTCGCGGACCATCCGGATGCCGTGCCACGCGCCGACGCGGTTGGGCGTGCTCGTGCTCCAATCCGCCACCGAGCGGGTGTTGTGGCAGAAGGTGCAGTTGACGCCGAGCGACTGCGACATGCTGATCATGATCGCGAAGGTCTTCTCCGCGTCCTGGATCGGCTTGCCCTTGGTCTCGGGTAGCGCCGTGGTGGCGTTGACCCGGATCGCGTCCTCCGGGGTGTTCTTGTGGGCGTAGAAGGCGGCGTAGACGCCGTAGGGCAGAGAACTCAGGCCGACCTGGGGGCTGGCCATGTTCTGCCCGTTGTTGCGGGCGATGAAGCCGGACTTGGCGTTGGGACCGGGGGTCTCGAACCAGATGTTCTTCGGCACCGGCTGGCCGCGGTGGCAGGTGTAGCAGGTGACGCCGGCCTCGTGGACGTGCTTCTCCTTCCAGGTCGAGTTGATGTGCTGGACCATCTGCAGCATCCGCCGGGCGACGCGCTTCTGGTAGAGCGTGTCGTCGGCCATGTTCTCGGTGTTGTGGCAGTAGGTGCAGCCCTGCTCGGGCGCCACCCACTCGGTGATCGAGACCATCAGGCGGTTGAAGTTGTCGGCCGAGAGGTCGCCGAGCACCTTGACGTTCTCGTAGACCGCCGAGGCCTTCTCGCCGCCGGGCTCCACCGGGTCGGCGGGCTCGGGGGCGACGTTGGCCGCGGCCAGGGCGGCGTTGCCGGCCTTGGTGCGGATCAGGTTCATGGCGGTCCCGCGAAAACCCGTCTGCTCGGTCACCATGGGCGGGCGTGTCCAGCCGGCGGTGGCGAACATGGCGATGGTCAGGAACAGCGCACCGACGGCGCCGGCTATGGCGAGAACGATTTTCATGGGTTCACCCCGGGCGCCACGCTGGAGGGATCGACGATCGGGCCGTAGACCTGCGGGTAGGACGGCGCGACGCCGTGCTTGACCGCCCAGAGGTACCAGTTGTCGACGACGGTGCCGGTGAGCAGGATGCCGATGCCGCCGGTCAGCGTCGTCAGCACCGCGAACCACCACGCCCAGCGGTGTACAGATTCCATGGTCGCATTGAAGCCCATGGTCCAGCGCCAGAACAGCGCAGCCCGCTCGGTGGCCGTGCCGCGGTTGACGATCTGGTCGATCTCGCGCTCGCCGCCGTAGCGGCTCACCGCCAGGATCGTGCCGCCGTGCATGGCAAACAGCAGCGTCGAGCCGTAGAGGAAGACGATCGAGAGCATGTGGAACGGGTTGTAGAACAGGTTGCCGTAGCGCAGCGAGAACGCGGCGGTCCAGTCGAGGTGCGGGAAGATGCCGAACGGCACCGCCTCGCTCCACGAGCCCATCATGATCGGGCGGATGAAGCCGAGCACGAGGTAGAGCCAGATGGCGCTGGCAAACGCCCACGGCACGTGCTTGCCCATCCCCAGGGCCTGTGCCCGCCTGTAGAGCCGGAGCCACCACAGCAGGATCGCGGCGGTGAGGAAGAAGCCGGCGATCAGCCACCAGCCGCCTTCGGCCAGCGGCGGCAGGATCTTGAGGCCGTATTTCGGCAGCGGCGGTTCCAGCGCCAGCCAGGGGAGCTGACGCACGAACTGCACCGGGTCCCAGTTCACCGAGGCCCACATGTTGAGGCCGATGATCTCGAAGGCGATCAGCCCGCAGGCGAAGGACAGCGCCCCGAGATAGCCGATGTAGATCGGCCCGACCTGGGCGTTGCCGATCAGCCCCATCAGGTAGCTGTGGAACGGCGTGCCCCAGCGGGCGTCCACCGCGACCGGCACGCCATGTTCCGGCTCGATCGGGCGCACCTGCACCTGGGTTATGATGTTCTGGTAATACGCCATCTGCCCGAGCCCTTTCCGAGAGCGTTCTTCTAAGCGACGTGGGGTGTTCTAGGTCCCCGAGGCGGTCGCGCCGACGGCGCGACCGTGCTGTTCGGCGCTCAGCGCCAGACCGGCAGGTTGAGCCACCAGCCCCACCATTGCGGCCACCCTTGCGTCCAGAACGGCCCGCTGATCACGATGCAGACCGCGCTCCAGAAGCCCGCCGAGAGCGCCAGGAACAGGCCCAGGCGGTGGATGCCGAGCGTGCCGATCGAGTAGCCGATCGTATCACGGAAGAAGGTGTCCTCGTGCTCGGGCGTCTTCACCGTCTCGCCCTTGGCCGGGTTGGTGGCCGAGAGGATCAGCGAGCCGTGCAGCGACAGCGCCAGCGTCGTCGTGAAGAAGAACGTCACCGCGAGCATATGCGCGGGATTGTAGTGGAAGTGCAGGTACTGGTAGCCGGTGTTGGACACCCAATCGAGGTGGCTGAGGATGCCGTAGGGGAAGCCGTAGCCCCAGGCGCCCATCAGGAACGGCCGGATCACCACCAGCGTCACGTAGGCGAAGATCGCCATCCCGAACGCGAACGGCACGTGGTAGCCCATGCCGAGCTTGCGGCAGATCTCGGCCTCGCGCAGCGCCCAGGACACGAACGAGCCGATGGCGCAGAAGGTGATGATCTGCCAGAGCCCCCCCTCCTTCAGGGGGGCGAGGGCGAGGCCGTACTTGATGTCGGGCGGCGCGATGTTGATCTGCCAGATGTTCCAGGTCGGCCCGAGCGCCGCCCCGTAGACGATCAGCGCCGTGCCGAGCACGGTGAAGAACAGGCCCGTGACGCCGAAGAACCCGACGTAGAACGGCCCCACCCAGAAATCGAACAGGTCTCCGCCGACCAGCGTGCCGCCGCGGACGCGGTACTTCTTCTCGAAACTCAGCATCGCCATGGCGAATTGCCTCCGGACTGGGGCGGGCGACGGACAGGCCGCGTTCGGCCAGTTCCGTCTCGATTCTGCGCAGCGGGCGGGAGGGGGTCGCCCGATCTCCGGTCCGCTGCGGGTCTCTCGACGCGGACCCGGCCGGGCGTGCCCGGCCGGATGCCGCGGTGACGGTCACGCCGGGGTCGGCGCGACGATTTGGAGAGAGGCCGCCTTCGCGTCCTTGGCACCCTCCAGCCAGTTGAACCGGCTGGTGCTGAGCAGGATGAAGTGGATCAGCAGCGCGAGGACGAAGAGGAAGGTGAACAGCGCCACCAGCGTGCGGCGGGGATCGAACAGGAGCCAGACCTTGTGCATGGTGTCCTCCTCAGGAGATCATCGAAACGAGGCTGTGGGCGGCGGTCCCGACGCCCTCCAGCAGGGCGTAGCCCTTCGGCCCGGGCAGCCACGGGCGCCACAGCCAGACCAGGATGTGGGCGACCACGGCGATCGCCGTGAAGATGATGAAGCTCGTCAGGAAGATCGC
>NZ_CAXTHR010000061.1:0-23516 GCF_964244095.1 uncultured Methylobacterium sp.
TCTCCGTCGAAAACCAACAGAAATTATACGACGAACCTCTGATTCAGGACACTAGCGGGAGATGCCGGTATCGGGAGCGGGCGACCCGGAAAAGCCGGATCGGATCGAACCGATGAACGCCCCGGAGAGGTCGGGGACCCAAGGCTCCCCGCCACGCCCTTCAGACCGGGACACCGCCCGGCGTCCCGGGCATCACCGCCCGGCGTTCACCCACCCCACCATGTCGGCGAGCACGGTGCCCAGTGCCTGATCGAGCGCGCGGGCGCCGGTCGCGGCATCGACCTTCGTGACCGGCACCCGCGCGGTGAAGATCCGAGCCGCGGCGACCTTTCCGGTCCCTTCCGCGATCAGCTTGGCGGAGAGGTCGACCACCGCCTCGCCGGAGCCGGCCGCGATGTCGAAGGCGCGGATCTCGGAGATGAGCTGGTAGTCGGAAACGATCTTGTCGCCGGGGCGGGAGACCGAGCGCAGGCGCCCGGCATTCTCCAGGCTCTGGATCATCCGGGTCTGGATCAGCCGCGGCAGCCGGTCGGCCCACTGCCCGCCGCCGAGGAACGACAGGCCGCCGCCGGGCTCGCGCACGATGATGCGGTCGGCCTCGAACGGCTGGATGCCGATGGGCTCGGTGACCACGATCGCGCGGGCCGTCGTCGCGGTGCGGCCGGCGGCCGGCAGCGCCATCAAGTCGAAGGTCAGCGGCGCAGCGCCCCCGCATCCACCGACGGCGGGCGCGAGCAGGATGACCGCGAGCGAGAAGCGGAGGAAGGGACGGTTCATACGCAAGGTCCGAGCGTCCCCGGCCGCGTGGGCGCAGACGGATGAAACTGTGTGGTGCAAACGACGAGACCGCATGAAGGATGCCGTGCGCCGGGACGCATCGACCCGACGAGCGACAGCTTCAGCGGCCACCGTTGTATTCCGGCAACGACGGCTTGCCGCCGAAGATCACCTGCGAGGGGTCGCGCTCCAGGTTCCGCACCGTCCGGTTGAGGGTGCCGAGCGTCCGCTGTCCGTCCGTCGACAACGCCTCGACCTCGCGCCGGCCGCTCCCGCTCAGGCGGTTGAAGCTCGTGGCGATGCCGGCTGTGCGCTTGTCGAGGTTCTCCGACATGGTGCGGAAGGCCTTGCCGGCATCACGCACCGACATCGCCGCCTCCTTGATCTCGCCGAAGGCGCTGGTCCCGGCCTCGCCGGAGGCCGAGCCGAGGAAGCCCTGGGCGCCCTTCAGGACCGCGTCGATGCGGTCGGCCGAGGCGTTGAGCTTGGCCGCCAGCGTGCGGGCGTCGTGCAGGCCGGCCTCGATGTCGGGGCTCGCGGTCGCGAGCGCGCCGGAGAAGCGGTCGGCGTTGTCGATCACGCGGTTGAGCTTGGCCCCGTCCACCGCCTTCACGAGGCTCGACACGGCGGGGCCCGCCTCGGCCAGCGTCCTGGAGAAGCTCTCGACGTTGGCGAGCGTGCGGTTGATCGCGCCCTCGTTGCCGGCCACGACCTTGTCGAGGCGCTGGAGCACGTCGTCGGCCCGCTGCGCGATCTGGCGCGCGGCGGCCATCATGTCCTGGATGTCGGACGCGTCGGCGAAGATCGTCGGCATCGCGCCGTCGGAGCCGGGCGCCAGCGCCGGCGCATCGGCGTTGCCGCCGCTCAGCGCGATCACCGAGACGCCGGTGAGCATCGCCGAATCGAGGCGGGCGCGGGTGTCGGCGCGCAGCGGCGTCGTCGGCGCGACCTTGATCTCGGCGATGACGCGCCGCGGGTCCTGCGGCAGCAGGTGGACGTCGGTGACCTCGCCGACCTTGATGCCGTTGAACGTGACGCTCGATCCGCGCGACAGGCCGCCGACGCTGCCCGAGAACACGATGCGCACGCCCTGGCTGACCTGCCGCGACGACCCGCCGGACAGCCACAGCACGAAGCCGAAGCCGACCAGGATCACCCCGAGGGTGAAGGCGCCGATGAGGGCGAAGTTCGCGCGGGTCTCCATGCGGTTCAGGCTTTCCGCCAAGCTGGCGCGTTCGCGCGGTGCGCGGCCGCACGCGTCCGGTCACGCATGGGCGAGCCCTCCCACCCGTGCGGGCCCGGCCGGGACGATCGCGCGGGCGCGCTTGCCGTGGAAGTACGCGCGCAACCACGGATGGTCGTGGGCCAGCATCTCGTCGATGGTGCCGGCGGCGATGATCTGGCCGTCGCCGAGCGCCGCGATGCGGTCGCAGGCGGTGTAGAGGCTGTCGAGGTCGTGCGTCACCATGAAGACGGTGAGCCCCAACGTCTGCTTCAGGGTCGCCACCAGCTCGTCGAACGCGCCGGCGCCGATCGGGTCGAGGCCGGAGGTCGGCTCGTCGAGGAACAGGATCTCGGGGTCGAGCGCCAGCGAGCGCGCGAGCGCGGCGCGCTTGATCATCCCGCCCGACAACTCCGAGGGCAGCTTGTCGGCGGCATCCGGCTTCAGGCCGACCATCTCGATCTTCAGGCGCGCGAACTCGTCGAGCAGGCGCTCGGACAGGTTCAGGTGCTCGCGCATCGGCATCTGGATGTTCTGCTTCACGCTCAGCGCCGAGAACAGCGCGCCTTGCTGGAACAGCACGCCCCAACGCTGCTCGACCCGGCGGCGCTCGGCGATGGTGAGACCGTCCATGTCCTGGCCGAACACCGCGATGGTGCCGGACCGCTTCGCGACGAGGCCGAGGATCGTGCGGGTGAGCACCGACTTCCCCTGGCCGGACGGGCCGACGAACCCGAGGATCTCGCCGCGGCGGATGTCGAGGTCGAGGCCCTTCAGCACCGTGCGGTCGCCGAACCCCACGACGAGGTCGCGCACGCGGATGATCGCCTCGGGGCCGGTCGGTTCGGGCATGGGATGGGTGTCGCGCACGGGGGCGTCAGAAATCGATGGCTGCGAAGAACACCGCGAACAAGCCATCGAGGACGATCACCATGAAGATGGACTTGACGACTGAGGCGGTGACGTGGCGCCCGAGCGATTCCGCCGAGCCCTCCACGGCGAACCCCTCGATCGTCGCGATGATGCCGATGATCAGCGCCATGAACGGCGCCTTGATCAGCCCGACGAGGACGTGGTGGACGCCGACCGCCGTCTGGAGGCGAGCGAGGAACTGCTCCGGGGTGAGACCGCCATAGGCCATCGCGGTGAGGCCGCCGCCCGAGAGCGCCGCGAGCGCGGCGATCAGCGTCAGCATCGGCAGGCCGACCACCAGGGCGAGGATGCGCGGCACGATCAGGATCTCGATCGGGTCGAGGCCCATGACGCGCAGCGCATCGACCTCCTCGCGCATCCGCATCGAGCCGATCTCGGCGGTGAACGCCGAGCCAGAGCGGCCGGCCACCATGATCGAGGTGAGCAGCACGCCGAGTTCGCGCAGGATCAGGAGGCCGATCAGGTTGACGACGAAGGCCGCCGCCCCGAATCGCTGAAGCTGGAAAATGCCCTGCTGCGCGACGATGCCGCCGACGAGGAACGAGATCAGGACGATGATCGGCACGCCGCGCAAGGCCACCTGCTCGATCTGGTTGACGAAGGCCCGGCCGCGGAAGGTCGAGGGCCGCGCGGCGACCCGCAGGCAGGCGGCGATGACCTCGCCGAGGAAGGCCAGCCCGGTGACGAGGTCGTGCCCGCCGCCCACCACCCGGCGGCCGAGGCCGTCGAGCATCGCGAAGACGCGGGTTTCGCGCCGTGCCGCCACGGGCTCGGGCTCGCGCAGGGTCATCTCGCCGAGCAGGATGCGGTGCTCGGCGCGCGCGCCGGCATAGCTGAGCCCGCCGCCCGCTGCCTCGATCTCGGCGCGGGTCCGCTCCAGCACCCAGGCGCCCAGCGTGTCGAGGCGCGCGAGTCCGGCGAGATCGACGACGACCGGCCGCACGGCGGCCTCCGCCGCGATGCGCGCGGCCGCGGCTTCCACGGCGGTGCCCTGGTCGGCGGTCCAGCGGCCGTCGAGCGCGACGCGGCCGTCGCCCGGCGCGATGGTCGCGCCGGCGGGCTGCCGCTCGCTCGGATGTGTCGCCGTGACGCCCTCGGCCCGCACGAAGCCCGTCTCCCTCATCGTCGCCGGCCCCGCATCGCCGCCGGTCTGCCCTGCGGATATGTCCAGATTAGGGTTGACGGTCCGTATCGTGCCGCGGCGGACCCTCGGCCTCCGTGGTGTCGGTGCCGCAAGCAAGGGTCTGCCGCGCGTCCCTCGCGCGTGCCGCCGCCGTCAGGCCGAGGCCGGCGAGCGCCAGCGGCGCCATCAGCAGGAAGGCGAGCGGCCCACCAGTGCGGTAGGCGAACCCGCTGAGAAGCGTCGCGCCGGCCGCCGCCGTGGCGTTGGCCGCGCTGAGCGTCCCCTGCGCCCGGCCGCGGGCGCCGTCGGGCGCGAAGGCCGACAGCGCGGCCATCGCGCCGAGCTGCGTTGCGCCGAAGCTCAGCCCGTGCAGGGCCTGGAGCCCGACCAGGGTCGGCAGGCTGTCGCCGAGGCCGTACATGCCGAGCGCGCGCACGAGCGCCGCCCCGCCGCCGAGCGCGAGATACCGGAACGGCGTCCGCCAGGCCGCCGGCAGGCGCGCCGCGAGCGCGAACAGCACGATCTCGGCGACGACCCCCACGCCCCAGAGCGCGCCGACCGTCGCGGTGGAAAACCCGTGCGCCGTCCAGTGGATGCTGCCGAAGGCGTAGATCGCCGCGTGGCTCGCCTGGATCGCGGCGGCGGCGGCGATGCACAGGACCAGCCGCATCGCCAGCTTCGGGCGCGGGCCGCCGGCATGCTCGGGCGCGATCGCCGCGACCGAGCGGCTCGTGAACGCGACGCCGCTCGCGATCAGCGCGAGGCCGGTCAGCAGCACCGGCACCGCCAGGCTCTCGCCCAGCGCCGTCAGGAGCGCGCCGCCCGCGAGGTTGGCGGCGAGGAACGCCACCGAGCCGGACATCCGGATTCGGGCGTAGTCGAGTTGCCGCCGCCGGCGCACGGCCGCCAGCGTCAGGTAGTCGATGCTCGGCACCAGGGGCGCGCCGGCCGCCGCGTTCAGGAGGACGAGCACCGCCAGCGCCGGCCAGCCGATCCCGGCACCCGCCGGCATCAGCGCGTAGGTCGCCGCCAGCGCGAGGCTTCCCGCGAGCAGCAGCGCGCGGGCGCCGACGCCCCGGTCGATCAGGCTCATCAGCGGCGCGGTGGCCACGATCCGGGTCGCGATCGGCAGCGCCAGCAGCAGCCCGATCACCGAGGCGTCGAGGCCGAGCGCGGCGAGCCAGACCGGCATGAACGGCATCGCGATGCCGATCTCGACGAACACCACCGCGTAGAGCAGCGACAGGCGGAAGCGGCTGGGCTCGGGGAGTGGGGCGGCGGGCAAGAGGACGACCGAAGGGATGGGCAAGAGGGGGCGGGCAAAGGGGCGATCGACGCGGGCGGCCGGGCGCGCACCGTAAAGCGGGCGTTAAACCGCGCCTGTCAAATTGCGCCCTCGTTGATCGTGCGCAGGGTCCGGGCTTCCCGTCCGTGCGAGGCCGCCACCCTCAAGGACGCCTGCCATGTCCGGTTCCCGCTCGCTGGCGGCCTTCGCGCCGACCGAGTACGAGGCCATCGAAACGACCATGAGCGGCAGCGCCCGCGGGCGCTGGTTCCTCGCCGAGCACGCCCGCCGCACCCGCGGCGCCGACGCCGACGTGCTGCTCGGTGCGATGGCGCGGCTGGAGCGCGCGGTCATCGAAGGGCACGGCCCGGAGGGTGTCGGGTACTTCCGCGGCGACTTCAAGGACATGGCGACCGCGATCAGCCGGACCAAGGCGGAGATCGCGGCGATCACCGACATCGACCATGACCAGACCCGCCTCAGCATCGCCTCGGAGGCGCTCGACGCCATCGTCCGGGCGACCGAGGGGGCCACCACGGACATCCTCGCCGCCGCCGAGCAGATGCAGGAGAGCGCCTGGACCCTGCGCGAGCGCGGCGTCGACGCAGACCTGTGCGACACGCTCGACCGGCATGCGACCCAGATCTACACGGCCTGCTCGTTCCAGGACCTCACCGCCCAGCGTACCGGCCGGATCGTGCATACGCTGCGCTATCTTGAGGAACGCCTGTTCGCGATGATGGCGATCTGGGGCGACGCCGACATGCGCGTCCCCCCGGCGCCCGGCCGCTCCGCCGGGGAAGCGCAGCCCGACGACCTCTGCCAGAGCGACGTCGACCGCTACATCGACATGGCCGCGCCCGAGGTCGTCTCCGCGACGAGCGCCGCGCTCCGCGCGATCGAGCCCGGCGCGGTTCCGCTGCACGACGACATCGTCTTCCTGCCGGCGATCGAGGAACCCGAGCCGCCCGTTTCCAGCATCGCGCCGGAATGGGCCGACGCCTTCGAGGCGGAGGTGTCCCGCGAAGGGGATGCCGCCTTCGACACGCCGACGCCGCAGGTCGCGCTTCCGGTCGCCCGGCCCGGAGCCGAGCCGCTGCCGATGGAGAAGGCTTGGAGCGTCGCGGAGATCGATGCCCTCAGCGTCGAAGCGAAGCTCGCCTTGTTCTGCTGACCGGCTGGCTCCGGACGCGACGGGCGGGGGCGGGGGCCGCGCGTTCGCCGCAATCCTCCCGCGTTACGGGATCTGCACATCGCTCCCTCGCGCGGAAGACCGACGACCTCGTGGCCCTGCACCTGCTCAAGCTCTGCGTCGGCCCGGCCTCGATCGAGGAACTCGCGGCGCGCCAAGCCCGGCTCCGGGACGAGGCGTTGCGCCAGGGCCTCGACCCCGCCCCGTCCCACACCACGCGGATGATGCCGAAGCGCCGCCGCGAGATCTCCGGGCGCGGCTCGATCTACTGGGTGATCAAGGGCACGCTGTCCTGCCGGCAGACGATTGCCGCGATCGGCCCTGTCACCGGCCAGGACGGCATCATTCGCTGCCGCCTCGTCCTCGACCCGGCGATCGTCGCCGTCGCGCCGCGCCCGTGCCGGCCGTTCCAGGGCTGGCGCTACCTGACGCAGCGCGACGCCCCGCGCGACCTGGACCACGACGCCGCGGGCGACCTCGCCGCGATGCCCGAGGCGCTCCGCCGCGAACTTGTGGGGCTCGGCCTTCTCTAACGCTGCCGCCCGGAGCGCATCCGGGTTAGCGGGGGGTCCCGTTCGGCCCTCGCGGCTCAGGCGCCGTCGAAGCGGCCGCTCGCGTGGGCGAGCATGGTGTAGACCTTGCCGGTCTCGGAGGTGAGGTAGGCGTCGGCGCGGGTCGCGTCGCGGTCGTTCCGGGCCACGTCGCCGAGCAGCCGCTCGAACTCGCCGACGTAGCGGTCGACGGTGCGGCGGAACTCGGCGTCGGCGCGGTAGCGGCGCTGGATCTCGGCGAAGGCCAGCTTGCCCTGCGCCGTGTAGATCCGCGGATCGAACAGGTCCGGCTCGCCGCGGCGGTAGCGGTCCCACAGATCGACGGCCGTGCGGTGGTCGATCATCCGCGCGATGTCGGTCGAGATGGTCTCCAGCGCGATCCGGCCGGTCTCGACGGCGGCCTTCGACGGCGCGGGTGCCGGGCTCGGCACGGGCGCGGCCTCGTCCTCCTCATCGAGGGAGGCGCGGGTGAGCAGATCCGACAGCCAGCCGCGCTTGTCGCCGGAGCCCGGTGGCGTGGACGGCCGAGCGGGCGTCGCGGGACGTGGGACCGGAGCCTCGGCACGGGCCGTCGCCGCCGGCCGTGCGGCCGAGGTCGGCGCCGGGGGCGTCATCGCAGCGGGCGCGGGCGTCGGAGCCGGCGCCGCGCGTGCGGCCGAAGCGTCGCGTCCCCCCGCTTCCGCCGTGCGGCGCTGCCCGGCCGCCTGCGGCTGCACCACGTCGACTGCGCGGTTCGAGCGGGTGACCAGGGCGGAGAGTTCGTTCAGCGCCGTGATCTGCTCCGAGACGACGCGGCGCATCTCTCCCGTGGCGTCCCGGGTCTCCTGCGGGATTTCCAGCACGCCGCGGGCGAGGTCGGCGCGGGTGGCGTCGAGCTCGGTCTGGATCGCGCCGGCCATCGCACGCATGCCGGCGACCGACTCGCCGAAGCGCGCCTGCGCCTCTTCGAACACCGTGCGCATCTCGGCGGAGGCGGCGGCGATGGTCGCGCGCACGGCTTCCGTGGTCTTCTCGCCCTCGGCGCCGGCACCTTTGCGCAGGCCCTCGAAGGCGTCGGCGACCCGGGTGCCGGCGCTCTCCGCCGACCGCGTCAGGTCCTGGCCGATGCTGCGGGCGCGTTCCTCCGCGCCGCGCAACGCGCGCTCGATGGCCTCCGCGAAGGCCGCCGTCCGGCTTTCCAGGGCGGCGGAGCGTTCCTCGACGCCGGCCAGGGCCGCCTCGACCGCGCCCTCGCGGCCCGACAGGCTCGCGGCCAGCCGGCCCTCGATGCCCGCCAGCGAGTCCGCGGCCCGGTCGAGCTCGGCGACGTGGGTGCGGGACTGCTCGGCAAGCGCCCGGCCACGTCCGTCGAGGGCCTCGGCGAGCCCGGTGGCCTCGCGCACGGCGCCTTCGGCGACGGCCCGCAGCGCCGCGACCTCGGCCGAGACGCCCGCGCTCGCGGTCCCGGTCTGCGTCGCGATCTCTTGAAGCGCCGCCCGGATCTGGTCGACGCGGCCCGCCAAGCCCTCCTCGATCGCACCGAGATCGGTGCCCGCGCCCGCCACGAGGTCCTTCAGGGCCGCGTTCGCGCCGTCGATGCGGCCGAGCACGCCCGTGAGGTCGCGACGCAGGCGGTCGTTGGTCTCGGACAGGCCGGCGATGGAGCGGGCCGCGCCGTCCTCGACCGCCGCGCGCAGCGCCTCCGCCGATTCGCGGGCCTGGACCGCCAGCGCCGCGGTGCGCTCGCGCAGCGCATCGACCAGGGGCTCGCCGGCCTCGGCGAGTGCCCGCTCGATCGCCTGGCCGCGCTCGCCCAACGCGTCGGCGAGCTGGAGCGCCGGCCCGTCGATGACGGCGCGGAGGCGCTCGACATGGCCCTCCATCGCATCCGCGACCACGCGGCCGCTGCCGTCGACGCGCGCGACGAGGACGCCCCCACGCTCCTCGATGGCGCGCACGATCGCCTCGGCGCTCTCGGCGAGCCGCCGGGCCAGCGCCTCGCCGCGGGAGTCGACCAGGGTTCCGAGCGCGCTCGCCCGCCGCTCGAAGCCCGTGGACATCGCCTCGGACCGCTCGTCGAGGAGGGCGGCGAGCGCGGCGTTGCGCTCGTCGAGGACCGCGCCGAGCGCCGCGGTGTGGGCGTCGGCGAGCGCGGCATGGCTGCGGGCGCGCTCATCCAGCGCCGACACGAGGGAGGCCATGCGTTCGTCGACCAGGCCGGCGAAGGCGTCGTGGCGGTCGTCGAAGGCGGTGGCCAGCGCGTCGCCACGCATCGCGACCAGGGTGGCGAAGGTCTTCATCCGGCTGTCGATGCGCTGGGTGAACGCCTCGCTGCGCCCGTCGACGCTCTGCGTCAGCGCCGTGCCCTGCGCCTCGACGGTCCGCGCGAACGCTTCGGTCCTGTCCTGCACGAGGTGCGCGAGTTCGGCCATCCGGCCGTCGAACGCCTCGGTGAGCGCGCGGGTGCGGGCCTCGACGTCGCCGGTGAGCGCCGTGGTCCGGCCTTCGAGCAGGCCCGCGATGGTGCCGCCGGCCGTCTCGAACACGCCGCGCAGGGTCCGCGTGCGGGTATCGACCGTCTCCGCGAGCTGCCGCCCGCCCGTCTCGACAAGGTCGCCGAGGGCGGCCTGCGCGTCCGCGAAGGCGGTGCGCAACGCGTCCGTGCGGTCGTCCAGCGCCTCGGTCAGTCGGCGTTCGCGGGCCTCGACCAGCGTCGCGAGCGCCGCCGGCGCCTCGTCGAACACCGCGCGGAGCGCGCGGACGCGGGCATCCACGGTCTCGGCGAGATGGTCGCCGCGGCCCTGCACGACGGCATCGAGCGCGGCATGCGCCTGCTCGAACAGGGCGCGCAGCATCTGGGTGCGGGCCTCGACGGTCTTGGCGAACTGCGCGCCGCGGCCATCGATCAGGGTCTCCAGCGCCTGCAGCCGCTCGTCGAACAGGCCACTGAGCGAGCGGGTGCGGTCGTCGAGCGCACCGGTGGCGTCGCCGAGCGTCGTCGCGATGGTCTCGACCAGTTCGCGGCCGCGGCTGTCGAGCGCCTCGTGGAGCGGGCCCATGCGCCCGTCGAGGCTCGACGACAGGGTGGTGGCGTGCTCGTCCAGCAGCACGCGGATCTGGCTGGTGCGGTCGTCGAGCAGGTCGTGGACGGTGCGCACGCCCTCGTCGAGCAGGCCGCTGATGTCGGAGGTGCGCGACGCGAGCGTCTGCTCGAGGCGGCCCTCGCCGTCGCCGAGCATGCGCTCGGCATCGGCGATGGTCTGCTGGAGCTTGGCCAGAACGCTCTCGCCGCGCCGGTCGATCACTTCGCCGAGCGAGGTGCCGCCGCGGTCGAACAGGCGGGCGAGTTCGGTGATGCGGCCGCCGATCGCGCCGAACACCATGCGGCCCTTCTCGTCGAGTTCCGTCGACATCGCGGCGGTGCGCTCGTCGATGAGGTGGCCGAGCAGGTCCGAGCGTTCGGCGAAGGCGCGGCGCACGGCCTCGGTCTGGGCGGCGAGCGCCGCGTCGGCGCCGTTCGCGCGCTCCTCGATGAGGGCCACGAGTTCCTGGACGCGGCCGGCGAGCGCGGCGTCGATGCCGCCGGTGCGCGCCTCGATCGCGCCGGTCAGGTCGGCGACGCGCGCGGCCATCGCCGCGTCGAGGCCGCCGGTGCGGGCCTCGATGGTCTCGATCAGCTCGCGGGTGCGGCTGCCGAGCTCCGCGTCGATCGCGCGGGTGCGGGTCTCGATCAGGCGGATCGCCTCGATGGCCTGGGCGCCGAACCGCTCGTCGACCAGGCGGCTGCGCTCCTCCAGCGCGTTTCCGATCGCTTCGAGGCGGCCGAGCACGCCGGTGTCGAAGCGGCCGGCGCCCTCGTCGAGGCGGCGGGCGATCTCCGTGGTCTGCCGCTCGATGCGCGCGCCGATCTCGTCGCTGCGTGAGGCGAGGACGTCGCCGAGGGTGTCCGCGCGGGCGGCGATCTCCCGCGCCATGCCCTCGGCGCGGCTGTCGAGCGCCTGGACGAGGTCGCGTCCTCCCTCGGCCATGATCCGCGCCATCTCGCCGGTGCGGCCGATCAGGGCCTCGTTCAAGGCCGTGGCGCGGGCGCCGAGATGCCCGTCGACGTGGCTGACGAGGTTGGCGAAGGTCTCGCCGATCTCGGTCGAGCGCCGGGCCGAGCTCTCCTCCAACGCGCCGAGATGAGCCTCGACCGCCGCCTGCGCGTCGCGGGTGCGCTGCGTGATGGATTCGGCCACCGCCTGGCCCTGGACGGTGATGATCCGGTCCATCTCCGCGAGCCGGCCGCCGACGGTCTCGCCGAGCGCCGTGGTATCGCGGGAAATCCGGTCGGCGAGGATGTCGCCGCGGGCGATGATGTCCTGCAGGGCGGCCAGCCGGTTGCCAAGGGTCTCGTCGATCGCCTTGACGCGCCCGTCGGCGGTCTCGCCGAAGCTCGCACCGGTCTGGTGCAGGGCGTCGGCGACGCGCGCGCCCTGGGTCGCGACGGCCAGCACGATGTCGCGCCCGGTGCCGGCGATCCGCGCGTGGGTCTCCTCGGCGTGGCTCGCGAGCAGGTCGGCGACGCCGCGGCCGTGGTCGCCGAAGGCGGCCTCGATCTCGCGCATCCGCCCCGCGAGTTCCCCGCCGATCCGCTCGGCGGCGCGGGCGAGCGCGCCGGCATGCTCGCCGGTGCGGGCGGAGAATTCCTGGTCGAGTGCGGTCATGGCGCCGCGCAGCGCCGTGATCGCCGCCTCCGCCCGGCCGCCGAGCTGGCCGCCGGTCTCTTCGGACGCCGCGCGGATTCGGTCGAGCAGGCCGGTCATGTGCGTCTCGACGGCACCCGTCACTTCGCCCGAGGCGTCGCGCAGGGCCTCCATCGACTGGGCGATCCGGGCGGCCATCTCGGTGGTCTGCTGCACGGTCGCGCCGCGGGCGGCCGTCGCGGCGAGGCCGATCGCCTCGGCGGCCTCGGCGGTGCGGGCGGCGAGGTCGGCCGCCGTGTCGGCCAGACGACGCTCGAAGATCTGCACCGCCTCGATGGTGCGGGCCTCCAGTTCGCCGGTGGCGCCGGCGGCCGAGCGGCGCATCGCCTGCGCGGCCTCGGCGCTGCTCGCGCCGACGGAGACGGTGGTCTCCTCCGCCGATCGGCGGAAGCTGTCGACCGCCTCGCCGGTGCGGGCGGCGATCTCGGCGGCCAGGGCCTCGACGGTGCCGCGCAGCGCCCCTGCCGCACCGGCGGCGCCGGCCTCGAAGGTGGTGCCGAGGGTCGCGAAGGCGGATTCCAGGGTGGAGGCCGCCTCCTGCGATCGCTCGGCGACGAGGCTGCCGGCGCGCGCGCCGGCCGCATCGAGACGCGTCGTCAGGTCGCCGCCGTGGACGGTGATGGTCTCGTACAGGCGGCCGGCGATCGCGTCGATGCGGTCGGCGACGCCGGCTCCGCCGGCGGTCACCGTCTCGGCGATGCGCTCGGCGGTGCCGACGAGGTCGTCGCGCACGGTGCCCGCCCGGCTCGCGAAGCTCTCGATGATGCCGGCTGCGGCGAGCGCCAGCCCGGCCTGGGCGTCGCGCCCGCGCGCCTCGATCGTTTCGGCGACGCCGTTGCCGGCGGTCTCGATCTCGGTGCGGAGCGTCGCGCCGCGGCCGGCGATGTCGTCCGACAGCGCGGTGCCGGTCGCGGCGAAATGGGCGCGCAGCGCATCGCCGGTCTCGGCAAAGCGCGCGGTGATCTCGCCGCCGGTGTGGCTGAACCGCTCGGTCAACGCGTTGCCGCGGGCGAGGAAGGTGGTCTCCAGGGTGCCGGCGGAGCGTTCGAAGCTCTCGCGGACGGTGCTGCCCTGGCGGTCCAGCGCCGCGATCACCTCGGCGCCGGTCTCCGCGAGGGTGCGGGCCACCTGCCCGGCATTCTCGCCGAGCCGGTCGGTGAGCGCGCCGCCGGTGGTCTCGAACACGCGGGTCACGTCGGCGGCGCGGGTCTCGAAGGCGTGGGCGAGCGCGTCGCCGACCGCGCCGAGGCTGCCGCGCACGCCATCGCTCGTGGCGGTGAGCCGCGCGATTAGCGCGTCGCCGCGGTCCGTCATCACGCCGACGACGCGCTCGCCCGCCTCGCCGAGCGACGCGGTGATGGACTGGCCGCGCGCGTCGAGGGCGCCGGTGACGCGCTCGCCCGCGCCGGTCATCGCCGTGACGATGCGCTCGGCCGCGCCCTCCAGCTCCTGCGTCAGGCTCTGGTGCGATCCGGTGATCGCGCCGCGCACCCGCTCGGCGTTGGCGACGATGGATTCCCGCTGCGCGACCAGTTCGTCGACCAGCGAGCGGATGCGGATCTCGTTGTCGGAATAGGCCCGCTCCAGGGTGGCGATCTCGCCCCTGACCAGGGTCTCGAGTTCTCCGGCCCGCGCCAGCGCCCGCTCGACGCCGTCGCCGACCGCGGCGACCTCGCGGCGCACGGTCTGCGACATGGTGAGGACCGCGTCGGTGGAGAAGCTCTCGGGCTCGGCCAGCCGGATCGCGACCTCGCCGACGGCGCGGGCCACCAGCCGCATCTCCTGCGCGCGCACCGCCAGCATGCCGGTGATCAGGAACAGCACCACCGGCCCGGCGAGCGCGGCCGCGCCCACCGTCGCCTGGAGCGCGGTGAGGCCGGCGAGGAACCCCTTCAGGTCGCCGCCGGACTGGTTCCAGGCGAGCAGCGCCAAGCCGCCGACCCAGAGGAGTGCGGCGAGCGCCGCGAGGACGTAAGGGGTCCGCGCCGGACGGACGCGCAGGGTCTGCTGCAGGATGCCGATGTTGCGCCGGTCGTCGTTGGCCACGAGCGAGCGGTCGGGCGGCAGCAGGCCGCCCTCGCGCTGCGGGCGCTCGCGGCCGGGCGGCGGCACGTCGGAGACGAGCGGGGGGTCGAGGTCGAGGCGCGGCGGGTTCAGGCGGCCGGAGGGTTCCTGGAGCGGGTCGCCGTCGCCGACGTCGGGCAGGCGCGGCTCGGCGCGCGCGCCGGCCTCGGGCGTCGGGACGTCGAGGTTCAGCGCCTGCTCGATCGCAGAGAGCGCCGCCTCGGCCGGGTCCTTCAGCTTCTTCTCGGTGGCCATGCAACGCCTCGTTACGCCGCCTCTCAACCTCCGGTCGAAACCACGGTCGGAGGCACAACTACCCGTTTACCAAGTAAGTTTAGACCTCGCCGCGCCGCCCGGATACCCGAGCCGCGCGCCCCTGCCCAAAAACCTTAACGGAATGGTTACCAAGCCCGGCCGGACGTTCGGGACGGATCGCTATCGCATGATGGCGCAAGGATTAACCGCTGGCGATGGGCTCGCCGACGCCCTGTGGACAGCCCGGAGCCGCCGGAGGGAGGATGCCTCATGGAGACCATCGACCGCGCGCATCTCGACGCGCAGACCTTCGGGGATCGCGACCTCGCCCGTGAGCTCCTCGGCCTGTTCGCCGACCAGTGCCGCCGCATCCTGCCCCTGCTGTCCGATCCAGCCCTTTCGGCCCAGGACCGCGCCGACCTCGCCCACACCCTCAAGGGCTCCGCGGCCTCCGTCGGAGCGCGACGGGTCTGGGCGCTCTGCGGCGCGGCCGAGACGGCGCTCCGCCACGCGGACGAAGGGGACGCCGCGGTCGCCGTGCTAGGTCCGGCGGTGGCCGCGGCGCTCGCCGAGATCGCCGCATCGCCATGATCCGCCCTCGCGCGATGGGGGGCCGCCGCCCGGACCGGGCGAAGACGGGCTCGAACGCTGCGGCAAAAGCGGATCGGGACGCGGCATCCGGGAACGGCTCGCGCGCTGCCGCGTAGCCCGCAGCGCCGTGGGTAGCGTGCGCAGGCGATCCCCGGCGGCGCGTTCGCACGCTTGCAATGCGCCTCCAATGCGCCTTGCAATCCGCGTCCCGCCCCGCCAATCAGGCGCGGCGCTCGCCGGACAGACGCCCGCCCGATTGAACGAGCCCGGAGTGACGGATGCCCAAGATCACCTACGTCGACCAGGCCGGGACGGCGCGGACCGTCGAGGGCAGCGTCGGCGCCACCGTGATGGAGACGGCTTTGCGCAACAACGTGCCGGGGATCGACGCCGAATGCGGCGGCGCCTGCGCCTGCGCCACCTGCCACGTCTACGTCGCCGACGACTGGACCGCGGCGGTGGGGCCCGCCGAGGACATGGAGCAGGACATGCTCGACTTCGCCTCCGACGTGAAGGCGACCTCGCGGCTCTCCTGCCAGATCCGGATCAAGCCCGAGTTCGACGGGCTGACCGTGACGACGCCCGCCCGGCAGGGGTGAGCGTTCCGGCGCTTCAGCGCAGCAGCGCCCGCATCGCCCCGTCGAGGCCCTCCAGCGTCAGCGGGAACATCCGGCCGGAAAACAGTCGCTGCATCATCCCGATCGATTGCGTGTGGCCCCAATGGGTCGCCGGCACGGGGTTGAGCCACACCGCCTTCGGGAAGTGGCCGAGCACCCGCTGCACGGAGGCCGCACCGGGCTCCGCGTTCCAGTGCTCCACCGAGCCGCCGGGCGCGGCGATCTCGTAGGGGCTCATCGAAGCGTCGCCGACGAACACCACCCGGTAGTCCGACGGGTAGGTGCGGATCACGTCGGCGAGCGGCGTCGCCGCCTCGTGCCGGCGGCGGTTCTCGGTCCACACCGCCTCGTAGGGGCAGTTGTGGAAGTAGAAATGCGCGACGTGCTTGAACTCCGAGCGCGCGGCGGAGAACAGCTGCTCGACCCGCTCCACGTGCTCGTCCATCGAGCCGCCGACGTCGAGGAACAGCAGCACCTTCACGGCGTTGCGCCGCTCGGGCCGCAGCTTCACGTCGAGGTAGCCCTGCCGTGCGCTCGCGCGGATCGTGCCGTCGAGGTCGAGTTCGTCGGCCGCCCCCGTGCGGGCGAAGCGGCGCAGCCGCCGGAGCGCGAGGCGCATCGTCCGGGTGCCGAGCTCGGCGGTGTCGTCGAGATCCTTGAACGTCCGCTTGTCCCAGACCTTCACCGCGCGGAAGCTGCGGTTGCCGTCCTGGCCGATGCGCACCCCTTCCGGGTTGTAGCCGTAGGCGCCGAAGGGCGAGGTGCCGCCGGTGCCGATCCATTTCGAGCCGCCCTGATGGCGCTCCGTCTGCTCGGCCAGCCGCGCCTTGAGCGTCTCGAACAGCTTGTCCCAGCCGAGCGCCGTGATCTGCGCCTTCTCGGCGTCGGTGAGGTATTTCTCCGCGAGCCTGCGCAGCCATTCCTCGGGGATCGCTGCGGGCGCCACCGCCTCGCCGACCGTCTCCAGGCCCTTGAACACGGTGGCGAACACCCGGTCGAAGCGGTCGAGGTTGCCCTCGTCCTTCACCAGCGCGGTGCGGGCGAGGAAATAGAAGTCCTCGACGCGCTTGTCGGCCAGATCCCGCTCCAGGGCACCGAGGAGAACGAGGTACTCGCGCAGCGAGACGGGGATGCGGGCCTCGCGCAACGCACTGAAGAACTGAAGCAGCATGGCGCGATAACGCGCTCAGGCGGCGGGCCGGGTCAAGGACGGGATCGTTCCGGCGCCGGGCCGCCGGACGCTCCCCGGCCCCGGACGGCCGTGATTCCTGGGTACAAGCCCCGATTCCTGTTGATATCCCGTCCTGTCCGACGCGCACGGTCACATAAACAATCATGGGAGCCGAACATCTCGGATGTACCAAGTCCAGCCGGGCGTGACGCGAGTCCACATGTCCGGAGCCGGGAGGTCTGCGATGGCGGTCATCCTCCGTAACCTGTCCGCGTTCAAGCGATTTCTGGCCAAGCCGGGCGCGACGATCCAGGTGGTGCGAAACACCTTCATGGATCGCCAGCCCGAGGCGTCGCGCGCCGCCTATCGGGACAAGGGCCTGTGCCTGCCGCGCACGGTCCAGGCGCTGTCGCGCAAGGCTGCGGTCTTCGCCCTCCAGGGCCATCCGGGAACGGTCTGGCTCTACTGGGACAAGGGCTCCCGCGGCTGGCGCTTCGACGGCGACACCGTGACCGTGCCGCTCGCGATGGGCCTCGGACCGCCCGACGAGATCGTCTACCGCTGCAGCCTCGCCGAGGGCGCCGCGCCGCGGGAGCGCCGGGCGCCGGACCGGTCGCGGCGGTGGGACGCAGAGGCGGCCGCGACGCCGTCGGCGTGATCGCGGGCGCCCGCCCGGTCAGGCCCGCTCGACCACCGTCGCCGGCTCGGCCTTCACCAACGCATCCTTCCCTTGCACCTCCGCCGCCTTGCCGACCGTGCGGCGGGCGCGGAAAACCGACCGCGTGTCGGTCTCCTTGCGCCTGAGCATCGCGCGGTACTCGTCGCGGCGCGCGTGGATCGAGGCGATCACCAGGCCCATCGGCACGCCGACATCGACCAGCACGGCTTCCGAGAGCTGGAGCGAGGCCTCGATCGTCTCCGGCACGGCGTCGTCGACGCCGAGTTCGTAGAGGGCGGTGGCGTGCTTGGCGTCCCGGGCGCGCGCCACGATAGTCAGGTCCGGCCGCTCGGCGCGCGCTGCCATGACCACCGCCTCCACGGCACGCGGGTTGTCGAGGGTGACGACGAGGGCGCGGGCCGTGGCGATGTCGCAGCGGCGCAGCAGTTCGGTGTTCGCGGAATCGCCGAAATAGACCGGGTTGCCGAGCCGGCGCTGCTCGGCGACGCGGCCGGCATCCGCGTCCAGGGCAAGGTACGGGATCGCGTGGCGGGCCAGCATCTCGCCGACTTGCCGCCCGACGCGGCCGAAGCCCGCGACGATCACCCGGTCCTGGAGCTTGTCCGGCGGCGGCTCGGCCCGCACCCGGCCGAGGTGCCGCTTCGCGGCGCGACGGCCGATCCGCCGGCCGAGGGCGGCGAGCCCCGGGATCATGATCATCGTCACGGTGGTGACGATCAGGGCGGCGCCGCCGACCGCCTCCGGCACGAGGCCGGTGGCCATGGCGCCGCCGATGAGCACGAAGGCGAACTCCCCGCCCGGCCCGAGCAGCAGCGCCGTCTCCAGGGCGACGCCGCGCGACAGCTTCAGCGCGGGGGCCGCCATCACCACGATCGCCGTCTTGATGAACAGCAGCGCCAGGGACAGCCCCAGGATGGCGCCCGGCGCGGCGAGCAACTGCGCGGGATCGAGGTTCATGCCCACCGAGACGAAGAACACCCCGAGCAGCAGCCCCTTGAACGGATCGATCGTCGCCTCGATCGCCCGGCGGTACTCGGTCTCGGCGAGCAACAGGCCGGCGACGAAGGCGCCGAGCGTCATCGACAGGCCGGAGGCGGCCGCCGTCAGCGCAGTCGCGACGATGACCAGCAGGCAGGCCGCCATGAACAGCTCGGTCGACTTGGTGCGGGCGACGAGGTGGAACAGCGGCCGCAGCGCGAGGCGGCCGGCGACCACGATCAGCACCAGGGCGACCGCGGCCTGCGCCAGCGCCAGCGCCAGCGCGCCGCCGATGTCGGCCCCGCCGCTGCGGCCCGACACCGCGATCGCGAACAGGACGGGCGCGACCGCGAGATCCTGGAACAGCAGCACCGCGAAGCTCGCACGCCCCGCCGGGGTGTTGAGGCGGCGCTGCTCGGCCAGAACCGGCAGCACCACCGCTGTGGAGGAGAGCGCCAGCGCGATGCCGACGATGACGGCGCCGGCCAGCGGCACCTTCAGGCCGAACAGGATCGCGCCGAGCACCAGCGCGGAGCAGATCACCTGGATCGAGCCGAGGCCGAACACGAGGCGGCGCAGGGTGCGCAGGCGCTCCCACGACAGCTCGACCCCGATCATGAACATCAGGAAGATCACGCCGAACTCGGCCAGATGCGCGATCTCCGTGCGGTTGCCGATGGTGAACAGCGAGACCCAGTGGACTTCGTCCGCGAGGCGTCCGAGCCCGAACGGCCCGAGCAGCGCGCCGGCGCCGATGAAGCCGAGCACCGGGCTGATGCGCAGGCGGTGGAACAGCGGCACCACCACGCCTGCGGTGACGAGGAACAGGATCGCTTCCTTGTAGGAGCCGGCATGGACGTCGGGCATCGGCGGTCGGTTCGAACCTCTTCGTCGCGGCGGTCGTCGGAACGGGCGGGGGCCGGCGCGATCATGGCAGGCCGCCGGCGCGATCATGGCAGGCCGCCGCCACGATCATGGGAGGCCGCCGCCGCGCGGGCAACCGGCAATCGCCGCCGCGCGGAGATCGCGGTGCCGCGCGGCACGCGGCGCGGGGTGAGACATTTGCGCCACCCCGGCCGCGGTTCCGGTGGACGAGTGCGGCGTGGCCCAAATTCGGCACAATGCCCGCCTAGCGGCAGACGTTAACGAAGCGTTACGCTCAGCCCTTCGCCGGGTGACGTCCGAGCCTAGAGAGCCCCATGCGAAAGATGCCACCGAGCAGGGAGGTCCAGCGCGAGCGCCGCGCCTGGGCGATCGAATCCGACCGGTGGACCCAGGAGCGTCACGTCGCGAAGGGCTACCGGATCAAGTGGGGCTACGTCGCGATCGCCTACCTCGTCGAGTTCATGGTGATCGGCGCCTCGCTGTGGGGCGCATGGCTGTTCGCGGCGGTCTACAGCGACGGCGACGACCACGCGTTCTACTTCATGCTGCTGGCGCCGCTGGTCTACGCCGCTGTGGAACTGTGCCGCGTGCCGCTCGGCATCCTGGCCCGGACCCAACGCTCGTACTTCGTCCGCGCGCTCGCGGTCCTCGGCATCGTGTTCGCGGCGGGCGTGACGACGAAGTCGGTCTCGCAGCTCGGCGAGATGATGTTCCATCCTCGCCTGATGGACGCGGCGCGGAGCAAGACGGCGCTGAAGGACGCGCAGGCGGACCGCGCCAGCATCGACAACCGCATCAGTTCGGCCGATGCCCGCGTCGCGCAGTACACGACCGAGCTCGACCAGATCGAGAAGCGCGCCGCCGACAACGCGGCGCAACTCTCCGCGCTGCCGGCGCAGCGTTGCGAGAAGGTGTTCGGCACCAACAGCCGCGGCGTGCGCTACCAGAACCTGAAATGCGTCACCGACCCGCGCACCGCCACCCTGTCGGCGAGCGTCGCCAAGGCGTCGGCCGACCGCGGCGTGCTGACCAAGGACCTCGAAGAGGCGCGCAAGGCGCGGGCGCAACTCGACCGGGGCACGGCCGACCGCAAGGTCGCCGACACCGAGCAGGCGTACCGCAACGCGGTCAACCGCTCGCAGCTCCACTCCTTCACCGCGATGGTCTACGGCGTCGATCCCGTCGACGTGACCGAGCAACAGGTGCACGCATTCCTGCGCATCTTCGTGTTCGTGCCGGCGCTCTGCGCCGCCTTCGCCTCGACGATCCTCGCGCTCTGCGCGGTCTCGGTGCGCAGGACCTTCATGGATGAGGACGACCTCGGCGCCGCCGTGAACGCCGAGGCGACCCCCTACATGCTCGAATCGATCACCGAGGCGCTGAAGCAGAACCTCGACCCGATCCTGCCGCGGCCCGTCCGCGAGGCGGCGACGGGGGCGGTGATCCCGATCAACCGGCCGGCCCAGGGGATCGCGGCGGCCAACCAGCCGAACCTTCCGGCCGCCAGCGCGGGAGCGGGCGCATGAGCTACGTCGCGCAGGGCTCGCCGGAGAACATCGCGCTGGCGCAGCAGGTCAACGGGCGCCTGCGCGCGGAATCGCGGATCGTCTTCGCGCGCGCCTTCCTGTTCCGGGCGGCCGGCGCCGGGATCTTCACCGCGCTCGCCGGCATCGGCGTCGGGGCGGCGGCCTACGGCTGGGCGACGATGAACCAGTTCGATACGGCCGCCGCGAAGATCGCCGCCGCGATGCAGGCGGCGCTCTCCGACGTCACCCTGAAGACCAAGGGCGAGGTCACGCTCACCGACAACGTGCTCAAGCTCGAAGGCGGCCTGCCGAAGGCCGCGGGCACGCCGACGCCGACGAAGGCCCAGCTCGGCAGCGATGCGGCCCCCGCCTCGAAGGCTCTCGTCAACACCACCTTCACGGTGTTCAAGCAGGTGCCCTACCTCGACGGCCAGGTCGTGACCGGCTGGAACTTCAAGGACAGCGCCGACCAGCCCTACCAGCAATACTGCTACTTCTCCCGCCGCTCGGGCGAGGCCAAGGGCCAGGTCGAGATCAAGATCGACCTCGCGATGGACGGCAGGACCCTGCCGCAGCCGCAGAAGTCCGATGTGAACCTCGCGATCCTGGCCGCGAACTGCGTCTGGCACGACGGGAAGGCGCTGTAGCGACCGGAAGACCCCCGGCCGAAAACAGTTGCGCGGAAACGCTTCCCTAACCGGTTCCCGGTCAAAGTCGCATCGGCACGGACGTGTGTGCAGGCGTGACCCGAGTACCTGTCATGGATGATCTTCTGCGTGAGTTCCTGACCGAGAGCGGCGAGCACCTCGACACCGTCGACACGGAACTCGTCCGCTTCGAGCAGGAGCCGAACAACGAGACGATCCTGCGGAACATCTTCCGGCTCGTGCACACCATCAAGGGCACCTGCGGCTTCCTCGGCCTGCCGCGCCTGGAGGCGCTGGCGCATGCCGCCGAGACCCTGATGGGGCGCTTTCGCGACGGGCTCGCCGTCACGAGCCCCGCCGTCAGCCTGATCCTGGCGACGCTGGACCGCCTGAAGCTGATCCTCGCCGACCTCGAAGCCACCGGCACCGAGCCGGCGGGCGGGGATGCCGACCTGATCGAGGCGCTGGAGCGGATGTCGCTCGGCACGCCCAGTCCCGTCGCCGCGCCCGAGCCGAAGCTGCCCGACCCGGTCATGCGCGAGCTCAAGCCCGGGGAAGTCACCCTCGACGACCTGGAGGCCGCCTTCCTCTCCGCGCCCGGCCCCGAAGAGGAGCCGGCCCCGGAGCCGGTGCCCGCGCCCGTCGCCAAGGAGGTCGCCGCCAAGGAGGTCGCCAAGGAGACCGTCGCCAAGGAGATCGCCAGGGAGCCCGCCGCCAGGAACGTCGCCGAGGCGCCCGCCGAGGCGGCGGAGGCCGGCCCGGCCAAGCTGCAGACGATCCGCGTGAACGTCGACACCCTCGAACACCTGATGACGATGGTGTCCGAGCTGGTGCTGACCCGCAACCAGCTCCTCGAGATCGCCCGCAAGCACGAGGATTCGAGCTACAAGGTCCCGCTGCAGCGCCTCTCCCACGTCACCGCCGAGCTGCAGGAGGGCGTGATGAAGACGCGCATGCAGCCGATCGGCAACGCGTGGCAGAAGCTGCCGCGGGTGGTGCGCGACCTCTCGGGCGAACTCGGCAAGCAGATCGACCTGGTGATGCTCGGCGCCGAGACCGAGCTCGACCGGCAGGTCCTCGAAGTGATCAAGGACCCGCTGACCCACATGGTCCGGAACTCCGCCGACCACGGCTTGGAATCGACGAAGGAGCGGATCGCGGCGGGCAAGCCGGCGCGCGGCTCGATCCGGCTCTCGGCCTATCACGAGGGCGGCACGATCACGATCGAGATCGCCGACGACGGCAAGGGCCTGGATCTGGCCGCGATCCGGAAGAAGGCCGTCGAGCGCGGGATCGCCGCGCAGGCCGAGGTCGAGCGGATGACCGACGCGCAGGTGGCGAAGTTCATCTTCGACGCCGGCTTCTCGACGGCCGCCGCCATCACCTCGGTCTCGGGCCGCGGCGTCGGCATGGACGTGGTCAAGACCAACATCGAGACCATCGGCGGGGTGATCGACATCGCCACGCAGAAGGGGGTGGGCACCACCTTCACCATCAAGATCCCGCTGACGCTGGCGATCGTCGCGGCGCTCATCGTCCGGGCGGGGACGAGCCGTTTCGCGGTGCCGCAGCTCGCGGTGCTGGAACTGGTGCGGGTGGACGCGACCGCGCCGCAGCGCATCGAGCGCATCAACGGCGCGCCGGTGCTGCGCCTGCGCGAGCGGCTCCTGCCGATCGTAACGCTGACCGGGCTGCTCGGCCAGGGCACCGCCGACGCGACGGAGGCCGAGACCGGCTTCGTGGTCGTGGCGCAGGTCGGGCGCCAACGCTTCGGCATCCTCGTCGACGAGGTCTTCCACACGGAGGAGATCGTCGTGAAGCCGATGTCGTCCAAGCTCCGCCACATCCCGCTGTTTGCCGGCAACACGATCCTCGGCGACGGTGCCGTGGTGCTGATCGTCGATCCCAACGGCGTCGCCCGGCAGGTCAGCCAGGGCGCGCAAGGGGGCGGTCCCGTCGAGGCGGAGGCGGAAGCCGCCGACGCCGACGCCGCGAAGACCACGCTGCTGGTGTTCAAGGGCGGGGCCGGCACCTTCAAGGCGGTGCCGCTGTCGCTCGTGACGCGGCTGGAGGAGATCGACGCGAGCAAGGTCGAATGGCTCGGCGGGCGCCCGCTGATCCAGTACCGCGGCCGGCTGATGCCGCTGGTGCCGGCCGACGACGGCATCGCGATCCGGAGCGAGGGCACGCAGGCGCTCGTGGTGTTCTCCGACGGCGAGCGCGCGATGGGCCTCGTCGTCGACGAGATCGTCGACATCGTCGAGGAGCGCCTCGACATCGAGATCGCGGCCGAGCG